>NZ_CP019508.1:3232115-3564519 GCF_002002865.1 Brevundimonas sp. LM2
TCGGCGATGAAGGGCAGGATGGGGCCGGGGCGGGCGGCGATGGCGCGGTTGATGGCGGCGGCCGTGTCGGTGCCGCCGGTGAAGGCGACGCCGTCGATGCCGGGGTGGCTGACCAAGGCCGCGCCCACGGTCTCGCCCCGACCGGGCACGAGGGCCAGCAGGTCGGCGTCCAATCCGGCCGCGTGGAACAGACGCACGGCCTCGGCGGCGATCAGGGGCGTCTGTTCCGCCGGCTTGGCCAGGACGGCGTTGCCGGCCGCGAGGGCCGCGGCGATCTGGCCGGTGAAGATGGCCAGGGGGAAGTTCCACGGGCTGATGCAGGCGAAGACGCCGCGTCCGTGCAGGACCAGCCGGTTGGTCTCGCCCACCGGCCCGGCCAGGCTCACGGGACCGCCGAAATCCTTCTCGGCCAGCATGGCGTAGTAGCGGCAGAAGTCGGCGGCCTCGCGCACCTCGGCCACGCCGTCGTTCAGCGTCTTGCCCGCCTCGCGGCACAGCAGGGCGACGAGACGGTCCATGTCGGCCTCCAGCGCGTCGGCCATGGCGCGCAGGACCGGGGCGCGGCGCGATCCACCGGCGCGATCCCAGGCGACTTGCGCCCGCTGCGCCCGGTCGACGGCGTGGTCGACGTCTTCGGTCGTGGCCTCCGAAACCCGACCGATGACCTGGGTCCGGTCCCAGGGGTTGGTGACGTCGCGGGGGTTTTCCCCGGCGGCCAGACCACCCTCGATCAGGGGGCCGGACAGGAAGCGTTCGGCATCGACCCGGGACAGGGCGGCGGCGTGGCGCTCGCGGTCGGCCTTCTGGGAATAGTCGCGGCCGAGCGAGTTCTGGCGGTCCATATACATGTCCTTGGGGGGCGGGATCCTGGCGTGACGGTCGGGTGCCAGCTCGACCACGGCGATGGGGTCGGCGGCGACGGCGGAAGCGGGCACCCGCTCGTCCAGCAGGGCATGGACGAAGGAGGAGTTGGCGCCGTTCTCCAGCAGGCGGCGGACCAGATAGGGCAGCAGGTCCTCATGCCCGCCGACGGGGGCGTAGGCGCGGACGATCATGGGCCCGAAGGTTTCGGCGGCGGCCTCGTACAGGGCCTCGCCCATGCCGTGCAGGCGCTGGAACTCGATCTTGACGCCCGCATCCTTCGCCATGCGGTGCACGGCGGCCAGGGAGTGGGCGTTGTGGGTGGCGAACTGCGAATAGAGGTGCGGGGCCGCGTCGATCATGGCGCGGGCGCAGACGAGGTAGTTCAGGTCGGTCGCGGCCTTGGTGGTGAAGACCGGGTAGTCGGTGCGACCCATGACCTGGGCGCGCTTGATCTCGGTGTCCCAATAGGCCCCCTTGACCAGTCGGACCATCAGGCGACGGCCGCTGGCACGGGCCAGGTCGGCGACGCGGGCGATGACCTCGGGCCCGCGCTTCTGATAGGCCTGGACCGCGAGGCCGAGGCCGGTCCAGTCGCCCAGCGACGGCTCGTGCGCCAGCCGGTCCAGCAGCTTCAGCGACAGGGCCAGGCGGTCGGCCTCTTCCGCGTCCATGGTGAAGTTGATGTCGGCGGCGGCGGCGATCCGGGCCAGGCGCAGCACGCGGGGATAGAGTTCGGTCCAGACCCGATCCTCGTGCGTGGCCTCATAGCGAGGCGACAGGGCCGACAGTTTGACCGAGACGCCGTGGCCGACCTCGGGCCCCTGCCCCTTGGCCGTCTTGCCGACGGCCGTGATGGCATCGGCGTAGATCTTTTCGTAGCGTTCGGCGTCGGCGGCGGTGCGGGCCCCCTCGCCCAGCATGTCGAAGCTGCACAGCCAGCCTTCCTTGTTCGACCGCTTCAGCGCCGCCTCGATCGTGCGGCCGACCACGAACTGCTCGCCCATGATGCGGACGGCGGCGGCCACGGCCTGGCGGATGACTGGTTCGCCTAGACGGCCGGCGACGCGGGTGAGGAAGCCCGGCAGGTCGCGCTTGGCCTGTTCGTCGGCATCCACCAGCCGACCGGTCAGCATCAGGCCCCAGGTCGAGGCGTTGACGAACAGGCTGTCGGACTGGCCCAAGTGGCTGGCCCAGTCGGCCGAACCGATCTTCTCGGCGATCAGCCGGTCGCGCGTGTCCTCGTCCGGCGTGCGCAGCAGGGCCTCGGCCAGGCACATCAGGGCCAGGCCCTCGCGGGTGCCCAGGCTGAACTCCTGCAGGAAGCTTTCGACGACGCCCTGTTTCTTCTGGCTCAGGCGGGCGTGTTCGACCAGGGCGACGGCGTCGGCCACGACGGCGGCGCGGGTGGGGCCGTCCAGGGTGGCAGCGGCCAGGAGGCCGGCGAGGCGGGTCGGTTCATCGGCGAACTTGCCGTGATCGAGCGTATCCCAGTCCTGCGACAGGGCGGGTCGCAGTCCGGCGACGGGGGGCATCACATGGGCGTTCATGGCGGCCACATAGACCCTTCCGCGCCCGAACGGGAGGGGGTCAGGACATCTCGCCTTCCGCGCGGCAAGCCGCTAGAGGTTTGCGCCTTGCTTAACGATAAGAGCTGCCGCCCCGCCCCATGCGTATCGTTCTGGCCACTGACGCCTGGGAGCCCCAGGTCAACGGCGTCGTCCGCACCCTGACCCGCACCGTGGCTGAGTGCCGCGCCATGGGTCACGAGGTCGAGGTCATCGAGCCCAGCCAGTTCCGCACCATCCCGGCTCCCACCTATCCGGAAATCCGCCTGGCCCTGGGTGCCGAAGAAGAGATTCGCGAGCGGCTGCGGGCGATCGAGCCGGAGGCGGTCCACATCGCCACCGAAGGCCCGATCGGCATCGCCACGCGGCGCATCTGCGTCGAGTGGAAACTGCCCTTCACGACCAGCTATCATACGAAATTCCCGGAATATATCTCGGCGCGGTTCCCGGTCCCGGTGCAGGTCGGCTACGCCTATATGAAGTGGTTCCACAAGCCGTCGGGACGGCTGATGGTGGCCACGCCGACGCTGAAGGCCGAGCTGGAAGAACACGGGTTCAAGAACATCTCGCCCTGGACCCGGGGCGTCGACACCGAACAGTTCCGGCCCGATCTGGAGCGAATCTTCGACGGTCTGGGAGGCAAGGCCTGGCCGCGGCCGTTCTGGCTGAACGTCGGCCGGGTGGCGGTCGAGAAGAATATCGAAGCCTTCCTGGAGACCGACCTGCCAGGCACCAAGATCATCGTCGGCGACGGTCCGGCCCGGGCCGATCTGGAGGCCCGCTATCCGCAGGCCAAGTTCCTGGGGGCGCGGTTCGGCGAGGAGCTGGCGCGGTGTTTCCGCGACGCCGACGTCTTCGTCTTCCCCAGCTGGACCGACACCTTCGGCCTGGTGATCCTGGAGGCCATGGCCACGGGCACGCCGGTCGCGGCCTATCCGGCCCACGGGCCGATCGACCTGATCCCGGGATCGAACGCCGGGGCCATCGACGACGATCTGAAGGTCGCCTGTCTGAAGGCGCTGGAGTGCGACCGCACGGTGGTCCGGGCCTATGCCGAGACCTTCAGCTGGCGCGCCTCGGCCGAACAGTTCGTGGAGAACCTGGAGCCGTATCCGGAGCCGGAGCGCGGCCGGTTCTGGCGGCGTCTACGACGCATTGCCCGCGTGCGCAGGCGCGCGGCGGCCTGATCGGGCCGGGAACCGAGCCCTATTCGGGACGGGTCATCACGGTCAGGTTCGTCGCCACTGAACGCTGCGCCATCCGTTCATCCGTGGGCAGGGGCACCATGCCCCGGTCCTGCAGATAGCCGCCCCGGCCGGTCGCGGCCTCCGAGGTGAACTCGACCAGGAACTCCTGAAGCCCCGGGATCACGCCGATGTGGGCCTTCTTGACGTAGATGAACATGGAGCGGGAGATCGGATACTCACCCGAGGCGATGGTCTCCAGCGTCGGCGAGACGCCGTTGACGAGCGCCGGCTTCACCTGGCCGATGTTCTCCTCGAGGAAGGAATAGCCGAACACGCCGACCGAACCCGGGGTGCGGGTGAGGGTCTGAACGATGGCGTTGTCGTTCTCGCCCGAGTCGACCCAGGCCCCGTCCTCGCGCAGCGTATGGGCGATGGCCTCGAACCGGTCTTCATCGCTCTCGGCCAGGGCAGCGACCTGGGGAACGGCCTCGGCGGCGGGCGTCATGGCCAGCTCGACCCAGGAATCGCGGGTGCCCGAGGTCGGCGGCGGGCCATAGACCTGGATCCGCGCGGGCGGCAGGCCGGCCCGCACCTGGTCCCAGGTGCGGTGCGGGTTCGGAATGAAGGTGCCGTTGGGGCCGGGCACCTCCTTGGCGAGGGCCAGATACAGGTCGCTGCCCTGCAGCACGAAGTCCGCCCCGGTGCGGGACGTGGCCACGACCAGGCCGTCATAGCCGATCTTGATCTCGATGATGTCGGTGACGCCGTTGCTGGCGCAGAGGTCGAACTCCGACCCCTTCATGCGGCGCGATGCGTTGGCGATGTCCGGCGTGGAGGGCCCGACGCCCTGACAGAAGGCCTGGATCCCCCCGCCGGTGCCCAGGGACTCGACGCGGGGCGGGGACCCGTTCGGATTGTTGCGTCCGAAATTCTCGGCCACGCGCGTCGAAAATGGAAAGACCGTGGACGAGCCGGCGGCCCAGATGCCCGTCCGCTGTTGGCCGCCCTGGCCGCAGGCGGCGACGATCAACGCCATCGTGGCGGTTCCGGCGACGAACAGTCGGCGATGCAGGGTGGACGACATGAAGGAGCTTTCGAAAAGGCGATTCTGCGACGCTTAAAGCAGACGTTTGCGCATGGCCTGTGACAGCATGTCGATCAGGGTCACGGCGACCACCACCACGATGACGATGGCCGACACGTCGCGATAGCCGAAACCGTTCATCCGGTCGAACAGCACCTGACCGATGCCACCGGCCCCGATCAGGCCCAGGACGGTGGCCGAACGGCTGTTGGACTCGAAGCGATAGAGGGCGAAGGAGGTCCACAGGGGCGCGACCTGGGGGATGATGCCCCAGACGATCTCGTGCAGGCCCAGGGCCCCGGTGGCGCGCACGCCTTCGACCGGCCCCTTGTCGATCGACTCGACGGCCTCGGAAAACAGCTTGGCTAGGACACCGGAGGTGTTCAGGGCGATGGCCAGCACGCCCGGCAGCGGCCCCAGGCCAACGGCCACGACGAACAGCAGGCCGATCACCAGGTCGGGAATGGAGCGCAGCAGGTTCATCAGCAGGCGGATCGGCGTGACCACCCAGGCCGGAGACACGTTGCGCGCGGCGGCCAGACCCATCGGCACCGCCGCGAAGACGGCCAGGAAGGTGCCCCACAGGGCGATCTGGACCGTCTCCCACATCTTCTCGACGAACAGCCGCCAGTCGCTGAAGTCGGGGTCCAGGAGCTGGGCCGCGAAGACCTGGGTGTTGGCGGAATTGCTGAACAGATTGCTCAGGTTCTCCAGATCGACGTCGCCGATGCTGTAGATCAGGACGGCCGCGACGCCGCCCCAGACCAGCAGATCGAGCACCCAGGCTCCGAACGATTTCGTCGGGGCCGCCGGGATGGTGTCGAGCGCGCCCGCGCTCAAGGCTGGACCTCGCGCAGCGACCGCAGGCGCTGCAGCTCGGCCTCGGCCGCGGCGACGCCGGCCGCGTCGCCCTCGGCGCGCGCCTCCGACAGCTGCTGGTCGGCGACCATCTCGCGGACCGGGTTCAGATAGCTGTTATCGGCCGCGCGGAACTGGGAATACTCCAGTCCGGCCAGGACCTGGCGCTGGCGGTCGGCCTCGGCCCCCTCGCCCTGGCCATAGGTCAGGAAGAAGCTGCGGACCTTCTCCTTGATGGCGGGATCCAGGTCCGAACGCAGGACGATGCCCGACTCCGGGATGGGCGGGGACTGCCAGATCTCCTGGATCTGGGCCGCGATCTGCGGGTTCTCGCGCAGCAGGAAGACGGTGTTGACGGTGTTGGAGGTGGCGACGTCGACCACGCCGGTGGCCACGGCGAAGGCATTGGCCTGATGGTTGGCCGAACGGACCGTCTTGAAGCACTGGGCCGGGTCGATCGGCGGCTGCTGGGCGTTGAACAGGAAGGCCATGGGCGCGAGCGTCCCAGAGGTCGACTGGGCGTCGCCGATGCCGAAGTCGAAGCGTTTTCCGCAGGCCAGGACCTGGTCCAGGGTGATGCCCGACCCCGCCTTGACGACCAGAGTCGATCGATAGCTGTCGGCGCCTTCGCGGTTGACCGTGCGGGCGATGACCTCGGCCTGAGCGCGGTCGATGGCCTCGACCGAGGGCTTGGCGGACAGCCAGGCGACCTGAACCTGCCCGCCCTTCATGGCCTCGACCAGGACGGTGTAGTTCGACCCGAAGAAGGGCTTCACCGGCACGCCGATGGCCTTGGACATGTCGTCCAGCAGCGGCTGCCACAGCGGACCGGCCGAGGCCTGGCTCTCGGCCGAGAGGATGGCGAAATCGATCTCGGTCGGGGCACCGCCGGTCTTGGCGTCGTCGCCGTTGCCGCAGGCGGACAGGGCCAGGGTGGCGGCGGCGATGGCGGCTCCCACGGCGAAGCGGCGGGTGCGGCCGGCGAAGGTTGGGCGACCGGCGGGCGCGTGCAGACGGATCATGCCTTGGTTTCCCAGAATGCGTCCTCGAACTCGGGACCGTAGATGTCGATGAGGGTGGGGGTGTCGAGGCCGGTGGAGGGGCCGTCGTAGACGACCTGGCCGGCCTTCAGGGCGATGACCCGATCGCAATAGCGGATCGCATAGTCGACCTGGTGCAGGGTGACGATGACGCCCAGGCCGTCGCGCCGGTTCAGCTCGACCAGAAGCTCCATGACCTTGCGCGCCGAAACGGGATCCAGCGAGGCGACCGGCTCGTCGGCCAGGATGCCCTGCGCGCCCTGGACCAGGGCGCGGGCGATGGCGCCCCGCTGCTGCTGCCCGCCGGACAGGGTGTTGGCGCGCTGGGCCGCATAGTCGGAGACGCCGACGCGGTGCAGGGCCGCCATGGCCGTGGTCCTGTCGGCACTGGGCCAGGCCCCCAGCATGCCGCGCCAGGCCGGCAGCCGCCCGAGCGCGCCCAGCATGACGTTGGAGAACAGGCTGAGTCGGCCGACCAGATTGAACTGCTGAAAGATCATGCCCAGCTTCTGCCGCGCCGCGCGGACCGCGCCGGTGGTGCGGCCGTTCTTCTGCACGCAGACGCCGAAGACGTCGATCTGGCCGGACCCGGCGTCGATGGTCTGCAGACCGGTGATCGAGCGCAGAAGGGTGGACTTGCCCGACCCCGACGGACCGATCAGGGCGACCATCTCGCCGGCGTCGACGGAGACGCTGACGCCGTTCAGCGCCTTGCGGGCTCCGAAGGTCTTGGACACGTCGCGGACCAGAACAAGGCCGGGCGCAGGGCTGACGGCGGATGAAGTCATGAACTCGCTGACGGCGGCTGTGGAACAGGCGCCGAAGTCCGCTTGGGCGTCCGGCCAGTCTTAATGCCACGCGGGCGGAGGCGGCGTCCAGCGTGGCGGGGCGGCAGACGATGCGACGCTCAAATCAAACACGATCCGGGTCCGGAGCAGCGAAGCGTTCAGCGAGTCCGAACACAAAAAAACCTCTTTACATGACAGTCACGTGACCCTACATGCGCTGCTTCCGGCGGACCCCGTAGGTCTAACGTTTGCGCTGCTAACGCCGGCTAGGTTTAACAATCACAGGGGTTTACGTGAATTGCGCACGTATCATTTTCCCCTGGACCTGGTCCGCGAGCGGTCCCCTGAACGTCCAGTCGCACTCGTGCGGCCGCGTTCGGTTTCCGTAGCGGCGCGCTGGTTCCAGGACAATCTAAAGGCTGACGTCTTCTATGCGGTGAAGGCCAATCCGTCGCGCTGGGTCGTCGAGACCCTGGTCGAGGCGGGCGTCACCGGGTTCGACGTCGCATCTCTGGCGGAGATCGAGCTGGTTCGCTCGGTCAGCACCGACGTGCGCCTGGCCTTCATGCACCCGGTCAAGAGCCGGTCGGCGATCACCAAGGCCTATTTCGATCACGGTGTCCGCACCTTCTCGCTCGATTGCGAGGACGAGCTGCAGAAGATCCTCGACGCCACTGGCGGCGCCACGGATCTGAACCTGCTCGTGCGCATGGCGGTCTCGGCCGACGGCGCGGCCTATTCGCTGTCGGGCAAGTTCGGCGTTCCGGCCGACCAGGCTTCGTCCCTGCTGCTGGCCACGCGCCGGGCGGTGGTGGACGGGCTGATGGGGGTGTGCTTCCACGTGGGTTCGCAGTGCATGCGTCCGACCGCCTATCAGGCCGCCATGGCCCAGGTCGGTCGCGCCATCACCCGCGCCGGCGTGATCGTGGACATCGTCGACATCGGCGGCGGCTTCCCCTCGGTCTATCCCGGCATGGTGCCGCCGGACATGAGCGAATACGCCGACGCGATCCATCGCGGGTTCAACGAGATGCCCGTGTCGGAAACGACCGAGCTGTGGTGCGAGCCCGGCCGGGCGCTGGTTGCCGAGTCGTCCTCGATCCTGGCGCGCGTCGATCTGCGCAAGGGCGACGCCCTGTATCTGAACGACGGGTCCTATGGCTCTCTGTTCGACGCGACCCATTCGCGCTGGCCCTTCCCGACCAAGCTGGTGCGGGACGGGGATGCGTCGAGCGATCTGAAGCCGTTCCAGTTCTACGGACCGACCTGCGATTCGATCGATCACATGCCGGGTCCGTTCTGGCTGCCGGCCGACATCCGTGAGGGCGACTTCATCGAGATCGGCATGCTGGGCGCCTATGGCGTGGCCATGTCGACCGGCTTCAACGGCTATGGCGAGCATGATCTCGCCGTGGTCGAGGACGCCCCGATGGCCTCGCTCTATGGTCTGGCCCCCCGCTCCATCCCGACCGTGCGCACCACGGCGGAAGAGCAGGCGCGCAAGGTCGTTCGCCTGTCGCGCCCCAAGGGCAAGGCCGGCCAGCGCAAGAAGGCGCGTCGTTAGGGGCTTGGGCTAAACCGTCACAGACCCTTTCTAGGGTTGGTGCATTCTAATCAGCAGCGGCCCGTCGCTCCGTCCGGGCCGCTGCTTCTTTTGACGACGGGCGCTCAAACCAAAGGGAAACCCTTGCAATGAACGCTCCCGTTCAGACCAACACCAAGGCTCAGCTGCTCCAGAACGTCGTCGAGCACATCGACATCACGTCCTTCGACGCCCGGCCGATCGTCGACGCCATGCGCAAGATGAGCTTCTCGTCGCGCGACACGGCCCGCGCCGCCGACATCTTCTCCATGGCCATCGAGGACAAGGACTGCTCGCCGTGGCTGATCCTGGCCGGCTCGACCTCGGCCGGCGGCTGCATGCACGTGTACCGCGACATGGTGAAGTTCGGCATGGTCGACGCGATCGTGGCCACCGGCGCCTCTATCGTCGACATGGATTTCTTCGAGGCCCTGGGCTTCAAACACTACCAGGCCGCCGGCGAGGTCGACGACAACGTCCTGCGCGACAACTACATCGACCGGATCTACGACACCTATATCGACGAGGAAGAGCTCCAGAACTGCGATCACACGATCCTGGAGATCTGCAACGCCCTGGAGCCGCGCGCCTATTCCAGCCGCGAATTCATCTGGGAAATGGGCAAGTGGCTGTCCGAAGGGAACGCCAAGAAGCCCGGCTCGCTGATCCAGACCGCCTATGAGGAGGGCGTGCCGATCTTCTGCCCGGCCTTCGTCGACTCCTCGGCCGGCTTCGGCCTGGTCAAGCACCAGAAAGAGCGGATCGCGGCGGGCCAGCCCTATCTGATGATCGACGCGGTCGCCGACTTCCGCGAGCTGACCGACATCAAGATCGCGGCGGGCGTCACCGGCCTGTTCATGGTCGGCGGCGGCGTGCCCAAGAATTTCGCGCAGGACACCGTGGTCTGCGCCGAGATCCTGGGCATCGAGGCCGAGATGCACCGCTATGCGGTCCAGATCACGGTCGCCGACGTCCGCGACGGGGCCTGCTCGTCCTCGACGCTGAAGGAGGCCGCCTCCTGGGGCAAGGTCCAGACCACCCACGAGCAGATGGTGTTCGCCGAGGCCACCACGGTCGTGCCGCTGATCGGCTCGGACGCCTATCACCGCGGAGCCTGGAAGAACCGCGACAAGCGCCGATGGGCCAAGCTGTTCGACAAACAGGCCTGAGCGCCGGCCTGAGATGAGACGGAGGGCCGCGAGCGATCGCGGCCCTTTGTCGTTGCGCCGGGCCTTGCGGAACGACGTCGCCCGGCAGGCTTTCAAGGGAGATCGCAAGGAGCGCCCATGACCGACCCGACCGACGACAATCGCGAATCCCAGGAAGCCGACGGCGTGGGCGAACGCCCGGATCACGGAAGGATGCAGGATGCCCTGATCGACGCCGTCTCGGGCAGCGGCATGGGCTCGGACACCCGGGCGGGCTCGCTGCAAGGCGGGGCCGCCTCCGGCTCCGACGCCGACCCGGCCCAGGTCGAGGTGGATCGCGTCATGGCCGATGAAGGTCGCTCCGAGGCGGATCCGCAGTCGGGATCCGGCGTCGATCCCGATCCGATCGCCAACACCGGCGTCGGCCCCGACGAGGCGGCCGATCCGGCCGAAGGCAAGCGCGACCCCGAGGCCGACGCCGCGACCGGCTGATCGCCTTGCTGTCGCCGCGCCGATAGGCCACGGTAGTCGAACAACCCAGTCTTTTCAGGACGATCCGGAATGATGCGTATAGTGGCGGCCGCACTGATGGCGGGCGCAACCGGATTGGCGGCGTGCGACAGGGCGTCCGACAAGGTCGAGGTCGGAGGCGAGACCCCGGCCGCCCGGGCTCCCGGCGCGGCCGCGTCAAGCCAGACGGTCGGCGGACCCTCAAACGCAGGACCCGAGGCCGGGAGCCTGATCGTGCCCGGTGCCCCGGCCTTCGCCGTGCTCTATCCCGGAGGCGAGATCGAGGCCCCGCCGACGATCGCATCGGATGCCGTCGGCTCAGGAGGTCTGGTGACCTTCCGGACGGATGCCGCTCCCGAAACCATCGTCACCTTCTACCGCACCCACGCCGAAGCCGCCGGCCTGTCGTCGGTGATGGCGATGAACATGGGGGAGGCCCGGTCGTACGGCGCGGCCAAGGCCGGGGTCGGGACCAGTCTGCAGGTCGTGGCCTCTCCGCTGGAAGAGGGTGGGACCTCGGTCCAGGTCAGCTGGAGCGCGGGCGGGTGACGGGCCGGCGGGTCTGACGTGGAGGCGCCCCCTGCCCCCGCCATTGACGCTCGCCTCTGTTCTTCGGCCGAAATCGCGGCCCTGACGGCCATCGACCCCGCCCCGATCGTCCTGAGCTGTCGCGCCGTCCTCGCGCCGCAGCAGGCGGTCACCCGACGGATCGTCTTCGAGGGAGCCGAGGCGTCCGGGGCGGGGCTCGATTGCAACGGCGCGCTAGTTGGTCGGCCAGGCCTGGCCTCCAGTGTCCAGGCTCCCACCGTCCTGATCCAGTCGCGCCACACTCCGACGGGCTGGAGTCGGCCCAGCGACGTGACCCTTCGCGGGTGCGTGGTCCACGGCAATATCCGGGTGCGCGGCATGGGGGCGGGCGGGGATCTCGAGCCCCTGCGCGCCTCGTCCCGCACCCCCGCCCATACGTCGAACGCCCAGGCCGCCGCCCCGACGCGCGTGCGGCTGACGAACCTTACCCTGATCGCGACTGGCTCGATCCCGCTCTATGTCGGGCCCGGGGTCACGGATCTAGTGTTCGAAGACAGCCGGGTCACCGGCCGGTCGGTCTCCACAGCCGTCTATCTGGACGCCGAAAGCGCCGGGGCCGTGATCCGCCGGGTGGCGTTCGACATCCGCACAGGGCGCGAGCAGATCGCGGTCGACGGGTCGGCGCGCAACCGGATCGAGCAGAACCGCTTCGCCCTGGGTGGGCGGGGCGGGGTCTTTCTGTACCGGAACTGCGGCGAGGACGCCGTGATCCGGCACCAGACGCCGTCGGACAATGTCATCGCCGGCAACACCTTCACCGGCGCGCGCTGGGTGTGGCCCAATACGGTCGTGGTCGGGTCGCGCGAGGGCCGCCGGCGCTATTGCGGAGCCGACCGGGGCTGGCCCTTCGGATCCAGCGTGGACGACCTCGACCGGGCCGACCGCAATGTCGTCGGCGCCAACGTCGTCCGCCGCGGCTGGCGGCTCTTCTAGACCGTGGGCTAGACCGGCCGAGGCGCGGCCAGAGCCCCGTACAGGTCGGTGCGGCGGTCGCGGAAGAAGCCCCAGGCGGCGCGGTGGCGGTCGACGTAGTCGAGGTCGAAGGTGTGGACCAAGGCCCCCTCCTCGTCCCGGCCGAAGCTCTCGACCAGGTCGCCCCGATGATCGGCGATGAAGGACGAACCGTAGAAGACCTGACCCGCGTCGGTCACCTGTTCATGGCCGGTGCGGTTGGAGCCGACGACGGGCACGACGTTGGACACGGCATGACCCTGCATCGCGCGCCGCCACGGCTCGGCGGTGTCCAGCTCCTTGTCGTGGGGTTCCGAGCCGATGGCGGTCGGATACATCAGGATCTCGGCCCCCATCAGCATCATGGCGCGGGCGGTCTCGGGGTACCACTGGTCCCAGCAGATGCCGACGCCGATCCGGCCGAAGCGGGTGTTCCAGACCTTGAAGCCCGTGTCCCCGAGCCGGAAATAGTATTTCTCCTGATAGCCGGGGCCGTCGGGAATGTGGCTCTTGCGATAGACTCCCATCGCCGAGCCGTCCGCGTCCAGCATGACGATGGAGTTGAAATAGTGCGGCCCCTCGCGCTCGAAGATCGAGACGGGGATGGCGACGCCGAGGTCCTTGGCCACCTCCGCCATGGCGATGACGGCGGGGTGCTCGCGCCACGGATAGGCGGTGCCGAACCATTTCTCCTCCTGCGAGACGCAGAAATAGGGGCCCTGGAACAGCTCGGACGGCAGGATGACCTGGGCCCCCTTCCCTGCGGCCTCGCGCACCAGGTCGGCCGTGCGCGCGATGTTCGCCGGCATGTCCTCGCCGTAGGACGTCTGGAGGGCGGCGACGGAGACAGTTCTCGGCTCTGGGCGGGCCATCAGGCGGGCTCCTGCTGGGTGATGCAGTGGAAGGAACCGCCGCCCGACAGGATGGCGAGCGATGGCAGGGCGATGATCTCGCGGTCCGGGAAGACCGTGGCCAGACCTTCGCAGGCCAGGCGGGCGGCGCGGTCGTCGCCGTAGGTCGGGACGATGACCGCCCCGTTGGCGATCAGGAAATTCATGTGGCTGGCCGGAATGGGCCGGTCGTCCTCGTCGCCGACGAACCCGGGCGACGGCAGGCGCAGGACCTTCAGGGGCGCGCCGGTCGCGTCGGTCATCTCCGACAGGGCGCGGGCCACGGCGTCATAGACGTCGTCGTTCGGATCGCCCCGGCCCCAGGCCACCGGGCAGGCCACCACGCCGGGCGCGACGAAGCGGGCCAGGTTGTCGACGTGACCGTCGGTGTGGTCGTTCAGCAGGCCGTCGCCCAGCCACAGCACCTTTTTCGCGCCGAGCGCCTCGGTCAGGGCGGCCTCGGCCGAGGCCTCGGTCCAATGCGGGTTGCGGTTGGGATTCAGCACGCACTGGCGCGTGGTCAGGATCGTGCCCTGACCGTCGTGATCCACCGCCCCGCCCTCCAGCACGAAGCCGTGGCGGGTCAGGGGCGTGCCGGAGGCCTCCCCGATCTGGTCCGCGACCGTGTCGTCATGCTGCAGCGCATATTTGCCGCCCCAGCCGTTGAAGCGAAAGGCGGCCGCCGTCTCTGACCCGGCTCCGAAGATCGGCCCGGTGTCGCGCAGCCAGATGTCGCCGAAGCGGCCGTCGATCACCTCGCCCCCCCGGACGCCGTCGAACCGCGCGCGCGCATCGTCCAGCGCCTCGGCCTTGCCGACCAGCAGCTTGACCTGTTCGCGGCCCGGACCGGCCAGGGCCCGCACCAGGGCCTCCACCTCGGCCTGGGCCGGTTCCAGATTGTCTTCCCACAGCTCCGCATGGCTGGGCCAGCCGACCCACATCGCCCGGTGCGGCGACCATTCGGCGGGGATCGGGGACAGGGTCATGATGGCTGGCGCCCTTTCAGACGAACGGCGGACCCGAAGACGACGGGCAGGCGGGCCAGATAGCCATCCCTGCCCCCCGGTTCAACAGCCGGGGCTCAAACGAAAGGAGGCGGCCCGTCGCCGGACCGCCTCCCTGTCGTTGTGATCGCGAGGATGCGACCCGGTTTTTAGAACTCGTAGCGCAGGCCCAGCTGAACGGCCCAGAACGACTTGCCGTTGTTGTCACGGGTTTTCGTGTCGGCGGTGGTGCTGGCGTTGCTGTAGCGATAGCCGGTGCAGACCGGGGTGCCCGTCGGAGCGACTTGGCCGTTAGCATCCGAGCACTGGGCGTTGATGAGGTTCAGCGAGTCGCCGTACTCCTCGACGATGCCCCACTCGTCGTTCAGCAGGTTGGCGAGGTTCTGGACGTCGGCGACGAAGCGGAACCGGCCGGGCAGCCAGAACGCCGGCAGTTCCTGGCTGAACTGCAGATCGATCTGGTAGGTTTCCGGCTGGTCGTCGGAGCCTTCGCCCTTCTCGGCGATCTTGCCGTATTCGAGGCCGAAGGTGTCCACCAGGCTGCGGAAACGGTCGCGGGTGGCGGCGTCGGCGAAGGTCACGAAGCCGACCGTCAGATCGTTCGGGTTCGCATCGTTGGCGAAGTCCGGCACGTACAGCAGCTGGCTGCCGCGGTTCACGCCGAAGGTCGGGCTGCGCGACGCCGCCGTATCGCTCATCGTGAAGCTGCTCGGGCGCCCGTCGCGGATCTCGCCGAACAGGTTGAGCCGGGTCTCCAGGCCGTCGATGAAGTCGTGCGTGTAGTTCACCTCGGCCTTGTAGCGGTTCGAGATCTGTTCGAAGGCCGTGCCGTAGGCTTCTTCGTTCGGGTCGAGGCGCGAGGCACCGGTGCCATAGAGCGAGCTGGCGGTGGAGCCGAAGCGCGCGCCCGAGACGCGATCCTCGATATTGGAGCGGGCATAGCCGACCAGCAGGTCCAGGTCGCCGTCGAAGAAGCTGCGCTCGGCGCTGATGCCGAAGGTGTAGCTTTCACCCTCGTCGGTGTTGAAGGCGACGATGTCGCGGTTCGATCCCGGGTTGGTGGAGTTGATGCCGGACGTCGCAAAACGCCCTGCGGTCGCCCTATCGGCCGCGGTCGCCGTGGGGGCCGTGCTTCCGCGCAGGATCCCGTCGTAACGGATACGGCCGTCGGGAGTGTATTGCTGCACACCGTTGACCAGCAGGGGCTTGGCGCGGAAGTCGCGGAAAGAAAGCCCCTTGTTCACTTGGGTGACGACCAGGTCCAGGTTCACGCGCCAGTTGTCGAGCGCGCGGTCGCCGAAGCTTCCCAGATGCGACCAGCCTTCCGGCAGTTCGATCGTTGTGGTCAGGAAGTATTTCCAGTCGGACGGCAGTTCGAAGTTCGGCGCGAGCGCGTTCACCTCCGACGTCGGGGCCGCGACGGCACCGCCCTGAAGCGTCTGAACGGCCGTCGGAAGGTCGTAGCCGAAGCGCGGATCGGCCACATTGATATTCAGAGCGGCCGCCCCGATCGCTTGCGTAAAGCCGGCGACTCCGGTCGTTTCGGTGAACGTGCCGTCCGGGTTGCGCTCGATCTGGATGCCCGAGGTCAGGACACCGGTGTTGCTGAACGAGTTCGACAGGATCACATCCGGCAGACCGCCCGAGAACAGGCCCAGACCACCGTTGAAGCTCAGCCAGTCCGTCGCGTCCCACTTGAACGAGGCGCGGGGCATCAGAAGGCTGATGCCGTCATAGGTCTGCTGGTTGGAGAAGCCGACCCGGTTGACGAAGTTCTGGTTGAAAGCCGGCTTGTCGTCGCTCTTGTACCAGTCGAAGCGCACGCCCGCCTGCAGGCTGAGGTTGTCGAACAGCTGCAGCGTGTCCTGCGAGAAGACCGAATGCAGGGTGTATTCGAAGTCCGCTGCGGCGTCGTTCGCGTCGCCCGTGATGGCGTTGGAATAGACCAGGCGGCTGGCTTGGCCGGCGGCGAAATCGGCGCGGGAGTCGAAGTAGTAGGTGCCGTCGCTGTTGGCCACGAACAGGTTGAAGACCGAGACCTTCTGGCTCTGGTAGCCGAACTTGAACAGGTTGTCGCCGAGCGCGTACTCGCCCTTGGCCTGAATCTGCAGGTTGTCCGTGGCCAGGAAGTTGGCGTGGCGGAACTGGTCGGGGCCGAAGCGGAACACCGAGTTCGAGCCACAGCCCGTAATCACGCCCGAGGTCAGGGTGCGGGTCGCGTCCGAGCAGACCGTGATGTCGGCGAACTCCTGGCCCGACGGCGGATCCTGCAGGCGCTCGTATTCACGATAGGTGACGCGCAGCTGGGTGGAGAAGTTGTCGGTCCACTGCGAGTTCAGCTCGGCGGCATAGGCGGTGTCGTCCTCGCCCGTCAGATACCATTGCGAGTCGAAGCCGGCGGAAGTCGTGCCGAGGTTGGTGCGCTGGATCAGCGAGGATTCGGCGTGACGGTAGGTCAGAGACAGGCGCTGGCTGTCGGTGATGTTCCAGTCGAGCTTGCCGGTGTATTTCTCGTCCGTGATCGGCTTGGTGCGGGTGATGCCGCCGATGTCGAACTCGCTGGCGTAGACCGAGTTGAACTGGCTCACGAACCCGTCGAGGTCCTGCTGGGTGATGCCGCGGATCGAGTTGGCGAAGCCGCCGCCGGTCGGGCCGGTCGACGTCTGGTCGGCCGTTTCGTACAGCTCGTAGGAGCTGGCGAAGAACAGCCGGTCTTGCCACAGCGGACCCGAGACGAAGAAGCCGTAGTTGGTCTGGGTGATCGCGGTGGGAATGTCCTGCCCGCGGATGCTGTCACCCACCAGGCCGTCGTTCAGATAGTTGACGAAGGCCGAGCCGTGGAAGTCGTTGCCGCCCGAGCGGAGGACCACGTCGAGGGCACCGCCGGAGAAGTCGCCGTTCTCGACGTCGACCGGAACGGCGCTGACGCTGAACTGTTCGATCGCGTCCAGCGAGACCGGGCCGCGACGGGTCGGCGTGCCGCCCGTGTTCAGGCCGAAATCGTCCTGGGCCTGGGTGCCGTCGATGGTGATGCGGTTCGTGCGGGGGTTCGAGCCGGCGATGGAGATGCCGCCGTCGCCACGCGTGTTCTGCGAGACCAGGATGTTGCGGCGGGCCAGGTCGCGGATGTCGCGGTTGACCGAGACGACGCTCTGCACGCCGGCGCGGTCGAGCACCGAGGTCACGCCGGTGTTGTCGGCGGTGACGTCGCGCACGCCGACGACGACGACGTCGTCAAGGGTGGAACCGCCGACCGAGATGGTCAGGGGCGTGGTCTCGGCGACCTGGAGGCTGACGTCCTCGAGGACGGCGATCCCGGCGTCCGTGGTCGCCTCGATCCGGTAGGGTCCGCCCGGACGCAGGCCGCGCGCGGTGAACACGCCGGCACCGTCGGTCACGGTCGAAAGCGTCGTGCCCGAGGGAAGGTGGGTCAGGGTGACCTGGCTGCCGGCCACCGGCACCTCGTTGGCCACGACGGTGCCGCGCACGGCCGACGTCGTTTCCTGAGCGTAAACGGCCGTCGACATCGCCAGCGATGTCACGAGGGCCGTGCCGGCCCAGATCGCTCGAGAGCGGTTCGTCATTGTCTGTTTCCCACAGTGAGGGGCACGCGCCCGGGGCGACGGGACACCGGCCCGTCTCAATCCCGCCCGCTTTAAGGCGCGAGCCGCAATGCCTCAGCGACAGTGATATGACAGACGTGTGACGACGACGGGGGGTGACACGATGGCAACAGTGAGGCGGTTTGCCGCGCTCAGCGCCCCCACACGGCCCGGAGGCGGGCCGCGCGACCGCAGAATCGGGTGTAGCCCCCATAGCGGACCGGGTTCAGCCGGGCGAAGTCCTGATGATAGGCCTCGGCCGGCCAGAACCGGGCGGCCGCGCGCACGGGGGTGGTGAACCGGTCGGCTCCGATCACAGCGGCGGCGGCGGCGGCGCGCGAGGCCCGGGCGATCGGGGCCTGGGCCGGCGTGGCGAAGACCGCCGTGGCATAGCTCTCGCCCTGGTCGCAGAACTGGCCGTCGGGATCGGTCGGATCAATGGTTCGCCAGAACCGGTCGACCAGCTGGCGATAGCTGATCCGCGCCGGATCGTAGGTGACCTGGACGGCCTCGAGATGGCCGGTGCCGCCGCGCACCACCCGCTCGTAGGAAGGGTTGGCGACCGTGCCGCCCGCGAACCCCGAGACGGCCGCCACCACACCCGGCATGGCCTCGAAATTGGCCTCGACCGACCAGAAACAGCCGCCGGCGAACAGGGCGACCTCGCGACGGCCGCTGTCGGGACCGGACTGAACAACCGGCGGCGGGGTGGCCCCAGCCGGCTCGCCGGGGGAGCAGGCCCCCAGCGCGACGGCGGCGACCAGAGCGCAGCGGGACAGGATGGACATCAATCACTCCGACGGAGGCGCGACGGCACGGCGCGCCAGACAGATACGTCGGAATGACCGGCCCGGATACAAGGGGCTCCGTCTCGCCTTGGCCCGCGTCCGGCGATGGCGTCGAGCGGGAGCGGTAGACAGGTCGGGGTTGCGGGTTCGGCCCAGAAGGCGTCGAGGAAAATGGCTCTCGGCCACCCGTCGGGCTCCGGCCGGACCGTGGGCGGCTAAGGAGGGGGGTATCGACCGGACAGCGCCCGCGCGACCGGGATCAACCGGCTTGTCCAGAAAAGCGGAGGCGACGGGCGGGTTTTCGCGCATCCCGGGTGATCCGGGCCACAGGCCCGGGGCCATCCGCCCGGGGGAGACAGGGGGCGGGGCCAAACAAAACCGCCGGCCCCCTTTCGGGAACCGGCGGTCAGGTCGTGTCGCGTCATCGGCGAACGGGTCGCCCGGCGAACCGGGCGGAACCGTCCTAGAAGTTGATGCCGATGGTGGCGCGACGGTTCAGGGGCTCGCGCACGCCGTCGGCGGTCGGACGGGCCAGGTTGGTCTCACCCTTGCCGTCGAGGGCGATCACGCCGCCGTTGACGCCGTTGGACACCAGGGCGTCGGCCACGGTGCGGGCACGACGGTTCGACAGACCCACGTTGTAGGCGGCCGAGCCGGACGTATCGGCGTAACCGACGACCAGAACGCGCGTCGGTTGACCCGACTTGGCGTAGGTGGCGGCCTGCGTCACCACCGAACGGGCTTCGGCCGTCAGGTCCGAACGATCCCAGTCGAAATACACCACGAACTCACGCGCGGTCGGGCGCGGGGCCGGGGGCGGCGGCGGCGGCGGGGGCGGGGCGGCGGCGGGCGGCGGGGGCGGCGGGGGCGGAGGAGCCATCGGCGCTTCGTCGGCGCCGAACGCATAGCGCAGGCCCAGGGTCACGGTGTGGCTGTCGTCGTAGTCGCCTTCGAACGTGCCGTAGTTGTTGACCGCCAGGGCCGACGACGTGGTCGTGTCGAACTCGAACTCACCCGTCAGATAGCGATAGGTCAGGTCGATGTTGGCGCGGTCGCCGACCGCATAGCTCAGGCCGGCCAGGGCCTGGGCCGCGAACTTGGTCGAGGAGTCGTCGGCCACGATCGACACGCCGCGCTGACCGCGGATGGTGCCGGTGAAGTCGGTGTTGACGCGGTTCACGCCGACGCCGAGACCGACGAACGGACGCACGCCCCAGTACTCGCCGCCGATGTCATAGATGACATTGGCCATCAGCGTGGTGGATTCGACGTCGCCTTCCGGCGAGAAGCAGGCTCCCGTGGCCGGGGTGAAGTTACACACGCCCGACGGAACCGTGCCGGTCGAGTGACGGATCGTGCCGACGTCGCCCGAGCGGTAGCCGCCCTCGAGCTCGACGCGCCAGTTCGGGTTGAACCGGTAGCCCAGACGCGCGAACGCGGCCCAGCCGTCGTTGGCGTCGATCTGCCAGTTGACGCCGTTGCCGGCCGCCTCGACGTTATACTGGCCCTGGGCGAAGTGGTAGCCCGCGTCAACCGCGCCGTACCAGCCGTCCGGCTCAGCCGAAGCAGCACCGGCGGCCATCAGCCCCATCGCTGCGACGCTGGCGAGAAGTTTAATCTTCATATCCGTCCTCATATCGTTGATTGCCGTAGAGCCACCCCTACAGGTGGCACTCGGATAGCCGAACGGCACCATTGCGGCGCGGTTCCGCTTCCGAGTCCGCATTTGGGCAACTGTGGCGCCGTTTCAACACATGGGCGCCACTTGGCGAAACCGCAGTGGCTGTTATCAGCCCTGGCTGCATCAAGGAGACACCCCATGACGATCCGGTTCGACGGCCGAGTGGCGCTCGTCACGGGCGCGGGCGGCGGGCTGGGACGCGCGCATGCCCTGGCCCTGGCCGCCCGGGGGGCGAAGGTGGTCGTCAACGACCTGGGGGTCACCAGAGACGGATCGGGATCGTCGCAAAGCGCGGCCGAGGCCGTCGTCGCCGAAATCGAGGCCCTGGGCGGAGAGGCCCTGGCGAACGGCGCGTCGGTCACGGATTTCGCCGCGGTCAGCCAGATGGTGGCCGAGGCGACCGAACGCTGGGGCGCGATCGACATCCTGGTGAACAATGCCGGGGTGCTGCGCGACAGGTCGTTCGCCAAGATGGAGATAGAGGACTTCCGCTTCGTCGTCGACGTCCATCTGATGGGCGCGGTGAACTGCACCAAGGCGGTCTGGGACGGGATGCGCGCCCGCAACTATGGCCGGATCGTGATGACCACTTCGTCGTCGGGCCTGTACGGAAACTTCGGCCAGGCCAACTACGGGGCCGCCAAGATGGCGCTGGTGGGGCTGATGCAGACCCTGGCGATCGAGGGGGCGAAGAACGACATCCGGGTCAACTGCTTGGCCCCGACCGCCCACACCCGAATGACGGAGGACCTGGGGGCAGCCTTGCCGCTGGAGGCCCTGGGGCCGGACCTGGTGTCGCCCGGGCTCCTATATCTCGTCAGCGAGGAGGCGCCGACGCGCTGCATCCTAGGCGCCGGGGCCGGCGGGTTCGAGCGGGCCTATGTGACCCTGACCCAAGGCATCCGCGTCGTCGGACCCGATGCGCCGGAACAGGTGGCGGCGCGCTTCGACGCGATTTCCGACCGCGCCGACGAGATCGTCCCGGACATGGGCGCGGCCCAGGGCATGATCGAGCTGATGAAGGCGCAGAAGGCGCAGGGCTGAGGGCGGCGGCCCGCCCGCCCGCGAGTGTATCGACGCCGCGGGCCTTGCCTTGCCCCAACGGCAAGCGCCTAGCGTTCGTCCAGAGGAAACCGCGCTGAAGCCAAGAGGCACCGCCCACCGAGCGATAGCGCCCCAGAACAAGGAAGCCCGCCATGCGTGAAGCCGTCATCGTTTCCACCGCCCGCACCCCGATCGGCCGCGCCTATCGCGGGGCCTTCAACGACACCGCCCCCCAGCAACTGGGCGCCCATGCGGTGAAGCATGCCGTGGCGCGGGCGGGCGTCGATCCGGCCGAGATCGAGGATGTGGTCCTGGGCGCGGCGCTGCAGCAGGGCGGGACCGGCACCAATGTGGCGCGCCAGATCGTGCTCGCGGCTGGCCTGCCCTCCTCCGTCCCCGGAATGACGATCGACCGCCAGTGCGCCTCCGGCCTGATGGGCATCGCCACGGCCGCGAAACAGGTGATCTTCGACCAGCAGAAGATGGCGGTCGGCGGCGGGCTGGAGTCGATCTCCCTGGTCCAGAACCAGCATATGAACCTGTACCGGATGAAGGACGAGGCGCTGCTGAAGCTCGCCCCGCACATCTATATGTCGATGCTGGAGACGGCCGAGGTGGTGTCGCGCCGCTACGGGATTTCGCGCGACCGCCAGGACGAATACGCCCTGCAGTCTCAGCAGCGCACGGCCCAGGCCCAGGCGGACGGGCGGCTGGACGCCGAGATCGTGCCGATGACCACGACCATGCTGGTGGCGGACAAGGCCACAGGGCAGACGTCGTCGAAAGAGGTCACGCTGTCGAAGGACGAAGGGAACCGGCCCGAGACGACGCTGGAGGGGCTGAAGGGTCTGAAGCCGGTGTTCGGCGGCGGCGAGGAGATCCAGCAGGGCGCGTTCATCACCGCCGGCAACGCCTCCCAGCTATCCGACGGGGCCTCTGCTTCGGTGGTCATGGAGGCGGGCGAGGCGGTGAAGCGCAATCTGACCCCGCTGGGAGCCTATCGCGGCATGGCCGTGGCGGGCTGCGAGCCGGACGAGATGGGCATCGGCCCGGTCTATGCCGTGCCCAAGCTGTTGAAGCGCCACGGCCTGACCGTCGACGACATCGGCATCTGGGAGCTGAACGAGGCCTTCGCGGTTCAGGTTCTGTACTGCGCCGACACCCTGGGCATTCCCATGGACCGGCTGAACGTGTCGGGCGGGGCCATCTCGATCGGCCACCCCTACGGCATGTCGGGGGCCCGGATGACCGGCCACGTCCTGATCGAGGGCAAGCGGCGCGGGGCCAAGTACGGGGTCGTCACCATGTGCGTCGGCGGCGGAATGGGGGCTGCGGGCCTGTTCGAGATCTACTGATCCAGCGCGCCGTACCGGGTCCGCAGGTGCGCCCGCCAGCGGGCGCGCAGGGCGGCGGGGCGGGCCGGGTAGCGGTCGTCCAGCACCTCGGCGGTCAGCACCCGATCGGTCCGGAACATGCGGAAGTCGTCGCGGGTCTCGCACCAGGCGACGACGAGCCGCGTGGTGTCGAGATAGGCGACCTGAAAAGGCCAGACGATGCGCCGGGTCTCGGCCTCGCGTTCGTCGCGGTAGTGCAGAGACACCTTGCGCGCGGCATGGATGGCACCGCGCATGGCGGCCATATCCAGAATGTCCGGCACCACCTTCCAGCCGCCGAAGCTGGACAGGGCCGGCTCCAGCACCACCGGCCGCAGCCGTTCGGGCACGGTGGCGGCGATCTTGGCGATCAGGTCGCGGGCGGCGCGGGCCAGGGCCGGGTCGCCCCGTCCCGCCACCCACTGGGCCCCCAGAACCGCCGCCTCGATCTCGTCCGAGGTCAGCATCAGCGGCGGCATGTCGAAGCCCGATTCGAGCACGTAGCCGATGCCCGCCTCGCCGCGGATCGGCACACGCTGGGCCATCAGGGCCGCGATGTCGCGATAGACGCTGCGCTTTGAGGTCTCCAACTCGGTCGCGATGGCGTCGGCCGTGACCGGCTGCGCACTGCGGCGCAGCAGCTGGACGATCTGGAACAAGCGGTCGGCGCGTCTCATGTCTGCTCCCTACCGGGCGACTGCTGACAGCATGCTGGCAGCAGGGTGGCGGTAGTCAATCTCCACGGGCCGACGCGGTTGTCGGCTGAGGAGGGAAAGATCATGCTGACGCTGTATCATGCGCCGCAGTCGCGCTCGTCGCGTCTGGTCTGGCTGGTCGAGGAGTTGGGGGCCGACGTCCGGATCGCGTATTGCGACATCCGCCGCAGGGACGGCACCGGGGCGGCCGATCCGACGAATCCGCATCCCGACGGCAAGGTTCCCGCGCTGGTCCACAACGGGGCCTTGATCACGGAGTCGGCTGCGGTCGCCCTGTATCTGACCGGGCTGCACCCGGAGGCCGGGCTGGGCTTTGAACCGACGTCGCCGCAGCAGGGTCCCCTGCTGACCTGGATCTGCTGGGCGGCGGGCGAGATGGAGCCGGCGATGTGGGGCAAGATCACCGGGGCGACCGAGGCGGATTCTCATGCGCGGGATCGCTATGACGCGGCCATGGCCCGCATCCTGGAGGCCCTGTGGGTCGGACCCTGGCTGATGGGCGACCGGTTCACCGTGGCCGACGTGCTGATCGGCGCGTCCCTGGGGTGGGGCCGCGAGCATCTGCCGGACAGTCCGCTGATCGACGCCTATTTAACGCGGATCCAGGCGCGGCCCGCGCACCAGCGGGCGATGGGGCGCGACGGTGCCCTCGGCAGCCAGCAGGCCGCCTGATCCGGGTTACGCCGCGTCGGCCCGATCATGATCGAACGGGGCGGCGTCATCGCCTGTGATCTCGACATCGTTCAAGGTGCCGACGAAGTCGTCGCGCCAGATCCCGACGTCGGTGTCGCGGACCACCTGCATCAGGGACTCCCACTTCCGAACACGCTCCTCGAGCGGCATGGTCAGGGCCTTCTGGATGGCGTCGGACAGCTCCTCGCGGCTGAACGGATTGACCAGCAGGGCCTCGCCCATCTGCTCGGCCGCCCCGGCGAACCGGGAGAGGATCAGCACACCCGGATCGTCCGGGTTCTGGGCCGCCACGAACTCCTTGGCCACCAGGTTCATCCCGTCGCGCAGCGGCGTCACCAGACAGACCCGGGCGGCGCGATAGATTCCGGCCAGCTGGTCGCGGCGATAGCTGCGGTTGAGATAGCGGATCGGCTGCCAGTCCATGTCGGCGTATTCGCCGTTGATCCGTCCGGCCAGGGCGTCGAGGCGGGCGCGGATGTCCTGATAGGTGTCGACGTCGTCACGCGAGATCGGCGTCACCTGCACCAGGAAGACGTCGCCCCGCATGTCGGCGTTGTCGTGCAGGAACTGCTCGTAGCCGAGCATGCGTTCCTCCAGACCCTTGGAGTAGTCGAGCCGGTCGACGCCGACCATCATGGAGCGGAAGGCGGACGACGCCGCCATGCGGTCATAGGTGCGCGTTCCCTCGCGCGAATTGCGGGCGTCGATGAAGCCCTCCACGTCGATCCCGATGGGGAAGACGCCGACGCGAACCCGACGACCGAAGGCCTCGAGCCCCCCGTAGCCCGCCAGCTCTCCCCTCGCCTCGGAGATCACATAGTCGCGGAACAGGTCGAGCCATTCCTGGGTCTGGAAGCCGATCAGGTCGTAGGCGAACAGGCTTTCGACCAGCCGCCGGTGATGCGGCAGGGTGACCAGCAGCTGACGCACCGGCCAGGGCGTGTGCAGGAAGAAGCCGATCCGGTTCTTGATCCCCAGGCGGCGCAGGTCCCGCGCCATCGGGATCAGGTGGTAGTCGTGGATCCACAGGACGTCGTCCGGCTGGATCAGCGGGGCCAGGACCTCGGCGAAGCGGCGATTGACCCGTTCATAGCCCTCGCCATAGGACCGCTCGTACGCCGTCAGATCGACCCGATGATGGAACAGCGGCCACAGCGTCTTGTTGGCGTAGCCGTTGTAGTATTCCTCGACATCCTGCGCTTCCAGATCGACCAGGGCGACGGTCACCCCGGCCCGGTCCTCGTATTTCAGGTCGCCCGTGAAATGCTCGACCGTTTCTCCGGACCAGCCGAACCACAGGCCGTCGTATTTCTTCAGGGCGGCCGACAGGGCCATGGCCAGGCCCCCGGCGGAGCCCGCCGCCGGATCGACCGGGGCGGAGACGCGGTTGGAGACGACGATCAGGCGGCTCATCGCACGTCCGTCCAGGAGCGGCTGAGCAGCACCGCACAGTTGATGATGCCCACCAGGGAATAGGTCTGCGGGTAGTTGCCCCACAGTTCGTCGTCGCCGAGCGAAATGTCCTCGCTCAACAATCCGGCATGGGTCCGACGGCTCAGCATCTGATCGAAGATCTCGCGCGCTTCCTCGGTCCTGCCGTTCAGGTGCAGGGCCTCGATGAACCAGAACGTACAAAAGTTGAATGCGGTTTCCGGCTCGCCGAAATCGTCCGGTTCGACGTAGCGGAACAGGTAGGGCCCCTTCTTCAGGTCCCGCTCGATGGCATCGAAGGTCGCCACCTGGCGCGGATCGGCGGGGTCGAGGAAGCCCAGATCCACCAGTTGCAGCAGGGAGGCGTCCAGCTCCTGGCCGCCGAAGCTGGCCCCGAAACGGCCCTCCTCGGGGATGAAGGCCTCGGCTTCGATCCGGGCACGGATGATCGCGGCCCGCTCGGTCCAGACGGCCACGCGGTCTTGCAGACCCAGCCTGTCCGCCGCCTTGGCCAGACGATCGCAGGCGGCCCAGCACATCACCGAGGAATAGGTGTGGACGCGGGCAATCGTGCGGAACTCCCACAGGCCCGCGTCGACCTGGTCGTGCATGGCGAATGCCCGCTCGCCGACCTTCTCGAGCGAGTAGAAGTCGTCGATCGTGCCGGGGCGCAACAGGCGGCTGTCGTAGAAGCTCTGGACCAGGGGCAGGACGATCTGGCCATAGACGTCGTGCTGAAGGTGCTCGCGCGCCTGGTTGCCGACGCGCACCGGTTCCATGCCGCGGTAGCCGGCGACGGAAGTGACGATGCGCTCGTCGATATCCTCTTCCAGCCCCACGCCGTAGACCGGCTGAACGTGGCCGCCGGCGGACTGGTCGACCAGGTTGCGCAGATAAACGAGGTAGTTCTCGAGGATGTCGACCGCGCCCAGGCGGTTCAGGGCGCGCACGGTATAATAGGCGTCGCGGACCCAGCAGTAGCGGTAGTCCCAGTTGCGGCCGCTTTCGGGGAACTCCGGCACCGAAGTGGTCATGGCCGCGACGATGGCCCCGGTCTCCTCATAGACGCACAGCTTCAGGGTGATGGCCGCGCGGATGACCGCGTCCTGATAGTCCAGCGGCAGGTAGAGGGTCCGGACCCAGTCGCGCCAATAGGCGACGGTCCGTTCCAGCGTCGCGCCGATGCCGGGGCCGACCTCCTGATCGTAGCCCTCGTCCGGGCCGAGGAAGAAATGCAGCGGCGACTCCAGCCGGAAGGTCCGCTCCTCCAGCACGTGCGACACCGGGCAATCGGTCGTCAGCCGCAGGGTGATGTCCGTGCACAGATAACGGATGTGATTGGAACCGGACGTCACCTCGGCCCGCCGGCCGCCCCAGTCGGCGGACGGTCGCAGACGGACGCGGATGCGCGGCGTGCCCGCGAGCGGCCGCACGATGCGGGCGAAGGCCAGGGGGCGGTAGGTGCGGGCGTGTTTGGCGTGGCGGGGGGCGAAGTCGATGATCTCGACCGAGGCGCCGTCCGCGGCCGTTAGCACGGTCCGCAGCACCGGCGTGTTGCGGACATAGGCCTGTTCGACCGACGCGAGGTCCTCGAGTTCGATGCCCCAGAAACCGTGTTCGGGTGCGTCGCCGTCCATCAGGGCGGAGAAGACCGGGTCGCCGTCGACGCGGGGCGCGCAGGCCCAGACGAAGCAGCCCTGGCGGTCGATCAGGGCGGAGATGGCGCAGTTGCCGATCGGGGCGAGGTCCAGCGACGGACGGGGTGGGGTCAGGGATGTCATGCGGCTTGCCCCTCCAGGGCCAGGGCTTCGAGCCAGGTCAGGACGTCGGCCACGTCCGGCAGGCCGTGGCGGGCCGCCGTCTCGCGCGGGTCGCCGACCAGAATACCGAATCCGCCCAGGGCCTCGGCGGCGCGAAAGCCCGCCTCGTCGGTCAGGTCGTCGCCGACCATGATCGGCATGGCCCCGAGGAACGGCGGCTCGGCCATGAAGGCCGCGACGGCGGTCCCCTTGTCGGCCCCGGGGGTCTTCAGCTCGACCACCAGCTTGCCCGGCTGGGCCACCAGTCCGGTCCGTTCGGCGAGGGCATGGGCCAGGGCCAGGGCCTCGGCCTCCACCCCGGGCTTTGCGCGATAGTGCAGGCCGGCCGAGACGGTCTTGTCCTCGACGACCACGCCGGGGTGCGCGGCGGCGAAGTCCCTGAACGCGGATACGGCGTCGATGACCGCCGCCGAGGGT
The DNA here is from genome assembly GCF_002002865.1 of Brevundimonas sp. LM2. Taxonomy (NCBI): domain Bacteria; kingdom Pseudomonadati; phylum Pseudomonadota; class Alphaproteobacteria; order Caulobacterales; family Caulobacteraceae; genus Brevundimonas; species Brevundimonas sp. LM2. The sequence continues at coordinate 3,259,740 of NZ_CP019508.1, forward strand.
TCGATTTCGACGATCGACCCATCGCGGCGTCGGCGCACCAGACCGTGAACCCCGGCGGCGGCCGGAGCGGCTCCGCCCGCGATCCGATCGATCTCGACGAGGGTGCGTCCGCTGACGACGGCCAGACGACCGGCTAGGGCCTGATCGAGCGCCTGCACCGCCCGGGTGCGACGGGGATCAGAAAGCACCGCGTCCGGGGTCTCGGCCAGCGGCGCGAGCACGCCGTCCAGATCGAGGAACAGGGCGACCGGCCGGCTCATGGTGACCGGCGGAAGAGACAGACGTGCGGGTGCGGCGAGAGACGGCATTCGGTCCAGACTGTGTTTGCGGGGGCAACGTCGTAAACGCGCGACTACGGTAAAGGTTGAGCCGGATCGCTGAACTTGCGTTACAGCCGCGCGCGTCGCTAAACCGTGACCATGCCACTGAACGCGCCATTTCCAGCCTCGAAACACTCCTCGCCCGAGGCCATCGGGGCCATGACCGATCACGCCCGCTCGGTGATCCAGCTGAACATCGAGGCCCTTCAGGCGCTGGAGCGGACGGTCGACGCCAGCGTCGCCCGAGCCTGCGACATCATCCTGTCCCGCCCCGGCTATGTCGTGGTGACGGGCATCGGCAAGTCGGGCCATATCGGTGGCAAGATCGCGGCCACCCTGGCCTCGACGGGCACCAACGCCTTCTTCGTGCATCCCGCCGAAATGAGCCACGGCGACCTGGGCATGCTGCGTCACGACACGACGCTGCTGGCCATCTCGAACTCGGGCGAAAGCCGCGAGCTGCGCGATCCGCTGCTGTTCTGCCACAGGAACGGGATTCCTGTGATCGGCATGACCCAGCGCGGCTCCTCCTTCCTGGCGCGCATGTCGGCCGTGGCCCTGGTCATGCCCAGCGTCGCCGAGGCGTGCCCCCAGGGGCTGGCCCCCACGACGTCCACGCTGATGACCCTGGCGCTCGGCGATGCCCTGGCCATGGTCCTGATGGAGCAGCGGGGGTTCTCGGCCGAGGCCTTCGGCATGCACCACCCGGGCGGCGCCCTGGGAATGAGCCTGCAGATCGTGCGCGAATGGATGGGCGACAACCACGCCCCGCCGCCGACGGTGGCGCTCGACGCGTCGTTCGCCGACGTCGTCGCCTCCATCACGGAAGGCCGCAAGGGGGCGGTGGCGGTGCTCGACGGGGACGGGCGCCTGGCGGGGATGATCACCGACGGCGACGTGCGGCGGGCCTTCGCCAGCGACCTGACCGACGTCAAGGCCGCCGACGTCATGAACCGCCAGCCGATCACGGTCAGCCCGGAGCAGCGGATGAGCGATGTCGTCGATCTTCTGACGGCGAACCGGATCTCGAACCTGTTCGTGGTGGAAGACGGCCGGCCCAGGGCGATCGTTCACGTCGCCGAACTGATGCAGGCGGGCTACCTCTCCTGACGGGGGCGGCCGGTTGACCGTTCCAGGTCCAGGGTCTACCCCGATCCTTCCGGTGGTCCAGACCCCGGCGGCAGTGGCAACCACGGCGAAGGGCTGGATTTGATTGAGGATCACGAGATCGTAAGCCCGCCCATGTGGGGTCCTTCGCGACCCGCCAGCCGCGCCCGATCATGACCATCTCCGTTCTGTTCGATGCGAGTCGGCTGGTCAGCCGGGCCGAGCGCACGGCCCCGACCGGGGTCGACCGCGTGTGTCTGGCCTATGCGGAGTGGCTCCTGTCGCGCCCGGACATCCTGGTTACACCGGTGCGTGGTCGACGCGATCAGCTGGTGACCCTGGAACGCGGCTGGTTCGAGGACTGCGTGCGGACCCTGCGGGCACGCTGGACGGGCGGCGCGACGGAGCGCGCCCTGACCGACGACGAGCAGCGGCTGATGGCGGCGCTGGGGACACCCGGCCGGGCCGCGGAATCGGTCATCGGCCTGCCGCCGCTGCCCAAGACGCCGGCCAAACGCCGGACCGCCAAGGTCTGGCGGTCGATGTTCGGACCCCGATGGGCGAACGACCTGCCGGCGAGCGATTTCTACATCAACGTCGGCCACACGGGCTTGGCGGACGACGCCATCCTGGCGGCGTTGGCGGAGCGGGGGATCGCCAGGATCATCATGCTCCATGACCTGATCCCCATCACCCATCCCGAGTTCTGCCGCCCCGGAGACGGCGACAAGCACCGTCAGCGGGTGCTGAGCACGGTCCGCCATGCGTCGCACGTCATCGTCAATTCCGACTATACGGCGCACGAACTGACGGCGTTCGCCGCGCGCGAAGGTCTTGTTCCCCCGCCCATCACCGCCATCCACCTGGGCCTGGAACCCAGTTTCCAGCGGGCCATGCCGCCGGTGAAGCCGGGCACCTATTTCGTGCACGTGGGGACGATCGAGGCGCGCAAGAATCTGGCCTTCCTGCTGACCCTGTGGCGCCGTCTGGCCGAGCAGATGGGCAAGGAGGCCCCGCAACTGCTGCTGGTCGGGCGATACGGTTGGGAGAACGAGGCCGTGCTCGACCACCTGCAGCGGTCGCCGCCGTTGCGCGGCCTGGTGCACCAGGCCTCCGACCTGCCGGATACCGTCCTGGCGTCGCTGATGGCGGGCGCGAAAGCGGTGCTGGCCCCGTCTTCGGTCGAGGGGTTCGACCTGCCGGCGGTGGAGGCGCGCGCCCTGGGCATCCCCCTGATCGCGTCCGACATTCCGGCGCACCGCGAACTGGTCGGCGACGCCATCCTGATCGACCCGATGGACGGCCCCGGTTGGCTGACGGCGATCCAGGACATGATGCGCGCGAGACCCGCCCTGTCGGCCTATGCGGCACCGTCGTGGGTGGACCATTTCGCCGAGCTGGCGGTCTGCCTGGGGCTCCCGGCGGATCGGGCCCAACGACCGATCGCCACCCCGGCCTGCGGCTGCTGCGAGGCTCCGCAGCCGCTCTGAGCGATCAGCTCGCGAGCGCCATCGGCCGCATGATGTCGGCCACGATCTCATAGGACCGGATCCGTGCCGCGGGATCCCAGATCTGGCTGGTCAGCATCAGTTCGTCGGCTCCGGTCTGCGCCACGAAGGCTTCGATCGCGGCCCGTACCGCGGCCGGGGCCCCGACGGCCGAACAGGCCAGGGCCTGATCGATCATCGCCCGCTCGCCCGGGTTGAGACGGTCGGCATAGCCGTCCATCGGGGGCGGCAGCTTGCCCGGCCGGCCCGAGCGGAGGTTCACGAACGCCTGCTGGACGGAGGAGAACAGGGCCTGGGCCTGTTCGTCGGTGTCGGCGGCGAAGGTGTTGAAGCCGAGCATGACGTAGGGCTTGGCCAGACGGGCGGACGGTCGGAAGGTCTCGCGATAGATACGGATCGCGGACATCAGCTCGGTCGGGGCGAAATGGCTGGCGAAGGCATAGGGCAGGCCCAGGTGGGCCGCCAACTGCGCGCCATAGGTGGACGATCCCAGGATCCAGACGGGCACAGACTGGCCTTCGCCGGGGTTGGCCCGGATGCGCTGGTCGTCATTCGCCGGCTCGAACCAGTGCATCAGCTCCATGACGTCCTGCGGGAAGTTGTCGACGTCGCCCTGCAGGGTCCGCCGCAGGGCCCGCGCGGTCGCCATGTCGGAGCCGGGCGCGCGGCCCAGGCCCAGATCGATCCGGCCGGGATACAGGGCGTTCAAGGTGCCGAACTGCTCGGCGATCACCAGGGGCGCATGGTTGGGCAGCATGATGCCGCCCGCACCGATGCGGATCGACGACGTCGCCGCCGCGACGGCCCCGATCACCACCGAGGTCGCCGCCGAGGCGATGCCCTCCATGTTGTGGTGCTCGGCCAGCCAGTACCGATTATAGCCCAGCCGCTCGGCCTGGCGCGCCAGGTCGATGGTGTTGGCCAGGGCCTGGGACACGTCCGAGCCTTGCGGCACGGGCGCGAGATCGAGAATGGAGAGCAGGGTCATCCCCGCCATATGGGGAGGACCGGGGCCGAGGCAATCAGGCGGCGCTGACGGCCTTCGACTTGCCCTTGGCCGCCATGGCGTCGTCGTGGGCGCGCATGCCCGCCGAGATCAGTTCGGCCGCTTCGCCCGCATCGCCCCAGCCCTGCACCGTGACCGACTTGCCCTTTTCCAGATCCTTGTAGCGGCTGAAGAAGTGCTCGATCTGCTCGACCAGGATGGTCGGCAGCTGCCGATAGCTGGCGATGTCGGTGTAGTAGGGGTTCAGTTTGTCGACCGGCACGGCCAGGATCTTCTCGTCGCCGCCGGCCTCGTCGATCATCTTCAGCACGCCGATCGGGCGCGAGCGGATGATGCAGCCCGGCACCACCGGGGTCGGATTCAACACGATGACGTCGCAGGGATCGCCGTCGTCCGACAGGGTGTGGGGGATGAATCCATAGTTGCCGGGATAGTACATCGAGGTGTGCAGGAACCGGTCCACGAACAGGGCACCGGAGGCCTTGTCCATTTCGTATTTGACCGGGAGACCGCCTTGCGGAATCTCGATCACCACATTGATGTCCCAGGGCGGGTTCGGGCCGACAGGGATGGCATCGAGATTCATGGGATGTCCGCTTGTGCGACTGCGAAAGAGTGGCAGGCGTGATAAGCCCTGAGACGACGCACGGCAAGCCGCGAGGCGCGACACGACAATGAGAGACGGCGAGACATGACGGCATTCGACTGGTTGGGCCTGGCGCTCTTTTTCCTGTGCTGGTTGGGATACGACCCCCTTCTGCGACTCCTGGCGCACCGCAGCGGATCGCTCAACTCCGACATGCTGACGGTCCGTCACGCCTGGATGACGGCCATGACCCATCGCGAGATCCGGTTGCTGGACAGCCAGCTGCTGGGGCATTCGATCAACTCGGGATCTTTTTTCGCCTCATCCAACCTGCTGCTGATCGCCGGTGTCGGGGGCATCCTGTTCGGCGGCGACCAGGCGCTGCAGGGCTTTACCGACGTCGGGGCGGAAGCGGTGCCGATCCAGCTGTTGGAGGCCAAGCTGGGGCTGGTCCTGTTGTGCCTGGCGCGCGGCCTGCTGGATTTCATCTGGTCGATCCGCCAGATGAACTATGCCCTGGCCCTGATCGGCGCCGCGCCGGAGGTGCATACGGAAGCCGACCGAATGGCCTTCGGCGAGGCCACGGCTCAGGTCCTGAACCCCGCGCTCGGGGCGTTCAGCCAGGGCGTGCGAGGCTATTATTTCGCCCTGGCTGCGGCGGCGTGGCTGTTTGGACCGCTCTGGCTGGCCGCGGGCGTGCTGTCGGCCTTCTCGCTGCTGGTCTGGCGTCAGTCGGCCTCTCCCGCCGCGCGGGCGATCCGGACCGCCCGACGCCTGCTGGAGGTGAATCGCGAGCGGCAAACCTGATCCTGCTGCAGTGCAGCATTCGAGTCCGGGCTCAACCGTGGCAGAATTGTGCGTCCTATGCGACAAATGTTGCCGTACAGAGATTGTTAGCGGTAACAAGGCGTGATGCCTACGACACGATCGGACCTTGACGGATTGTGCGTCGCAACCTAGATTTCTCTTCGACGCCTCCGGGCGTCTTGCCCTTCCTGGGCGTTTCCTCCCTATAGACTTTAATGCCGCGCCCTCGGGCGCGGCTTTTTTTCTGTCCGCGCCTAGACAGCCAGTTCGCGGCTGAGCGCGACGACGACGCGCGCCAGCGCCACCCTGAACCGGTCGTAGTCGCCCGACGGCTCCAGGGTGTTCTCGTTCAGATACAGGGCGCGGTTGATCTCCACCTGGAGGGCTTCGAACCCGTCGCCGGGTCGCCCCCAATGATGGGTCGCATATCCGCCCGCATAGGGGACGTTCAGCCCCACGCGCCAGCCCTGCGCCTCGAACAGGGCGCGGGCCCGACGCGTCGTCCCAGAGCGACAGGCCGCGCCGTGGCGATCGCCGAGCACGATGTCCACGCCCCTCTGGCCCCGTGTCGGCACGCCGGCCGCGCGCGACGGCATGGAGTGCCAGTCGATCAGCATGGCGGTCCCGCAGCGCGCCCGGGCGTCCTGCATCAGGCGCTCCAGGGCGGCGTGATAGGGGCCGTGCACCTGGGCGACCCGGGCCTCGGCCTCGCGCAAGGAGAGCCGCCGGTCGTAGAGATCGGTCCCGTCGCCTGCGCGCCGCGGCACGACCCCGAAGCCGGCCGCCACCTTGCCGCTGGGCGTATGGGGAACCACGTTTTCGATCAGGACCGGGTCCAGCTCGCCGGGTGCCCGGTTCAGATCCAGATAGGCGCGCGAGATCCGGGCGCTGAGGACCGGGACCCCGTGATCGGCGCCGACGGCGATCAGGCGATCGACCGCGACGTCCTCGGCACTGCGAAGCGTCGTCGCCGACAGGCCGGCGATCGCGCCCATGTCCGACGGGCGATGGCCGCCGGAGTGCGGCGAAGCGAACACGAGCCGTCCGGCACCGTCCGCCGGCCAGCGGACGTCGAAGACCTCGCCGCCCGGAAACGCGGCTTCGAACATGGATCGCGGGTCGGCTGGCATCGGCCCGGCATAGACCGTTTCCGCCGTCCGCATCCACAGCCGTCGAGTCCCCGCACCGGCGAATTTCATGGCCGGTTTACTCTTCGTCCTTTAGCTTGGCCGCCTGCATCCGGGGACTTTCAACGCATGGCGCGCATACTGCTGGCCGAGGACGACGCTTCGCTTCGAGGCTTTCTCACCCGCGCGCTCGAACGCGCCGGCCACCAGGTGGTGGATTGCGAGAATGGCGACGACGCCATCGACGCCCTGGAGGACGGACCCTACGACCTGCTGCTGACCGACATCGTCATGCCGGGCGCGGACGGCATCGAGGTCGCGCGCGTCGCGGCCGCGCGCCAGCCGGGCCTGCGCATCATGTTTATCACCGGGTTCGCCGCGGTGGCCCTGTCCGCCGCCCAGGCCAGCCCCCAGGCCAAGGTCCTGTCCAAACCCGTGCACCTGCGCGACCTGGTCAGCGAAGTCGAAAAGATGTGCGCCGCAGCGTGATGCATAAGTAGGAGCGCGATCGCTCGGCTCGCGGAGCCTCGCTGCTCGAGCGCGGGGTCCGAGGGGCGCTATCGTTCACGACGCGGTCCCTCGCTGCTTGAACGCGGGAATGACCTCCTGGTGCGAAGGCCGGACGTCGAACGGCGGTCGAACATTCGCCCCCGTTTCGCCCTTGCGGCCGTCGCATGGGCTGGGGTATAGACCCCTCCTTCCCGTTCCGGACCCGTTCGGAACCGTCTTGGCGGATGCGTAGCTCAGCGGGAGAGCACCTCGTTGACATCGAGGGGGTCACAGGTTCAATCCCTGTCGCGTCCACCATTCCTTCCCTTCCTTATCCGAGCCCGTCCGGGGTTCGCGGTCTCTACAGCCGGGTCCGCAGCGACCACAGCTCGGGGAAGCAGCGCCGCTCCAGGGTCGAGGCCAGGTAGCCGACGCCGTCGGTACCGCCGGTGCCGCGCCGGCGACCGATGATCCGCTCCACCGTCACCACATGTTTGTGCCGCCAGGTGACCAGAGCGTCGTCCAGGTCGACCAGCTTCTCGGCCAGCTGATACAGGGGCCACCATCGGGTCGTGTCGCGATAGACCTCCAGCCAGGCGGCCTCGACGGCCTCGTCGGCCTGATAGGGCTGACTGACGTCGCGCGACAGCACGGCCTCGGGCACCGGCAGCCCCGCCGCCGCCAGCTGGGTCAGGGCGTCGTCATACAGGCTGGGCGCGGCCAGGGCGGCCGACAGAGCCGCGTGGGCGTGGGGGCGGTCCTCCTGGAAGACCAGGAATTTGGGATCCTTCAGGCCCAGCATCGTCTCCAGCCGCCGGAACTGGTCGCTCTGGAAGCCGGAACTGGACCCCAGCACGCCGCGGAACTGCAGATAGTCGGCGGGCGTCATGGTGGCCAGGATATCCCAGCTCTGGGTCATGACCGCCTGGATGCGGCTGACCCGGGCCAGGCTCTTGTAGGCCGGGACCAGGTCGCCGGCCCGCACCAGGGTCTTGGCCAGGGCCACCTCATGCAGGATCTGCTTCAGCCACAGCTCCTTGGCCTGATGGATGACCACGAACAGCATCTCGTCGTGCTGGTCGCTGATCGGGTTCTGGGCCGCCAGCAGCTGGTCCAGATCCAGATAGCGGGCATAGGTCATGTCGGCGGCGGGGGTATCGGTCATGGGGCTGTATCGGCCGCCCGCCGCCGAACCTCAAGCCGGCGGGGTGGCCCGCCGGCTCGGCTCAGGACCTTCAGGGGATCAGACGCTCGGCCCGCAGCGTCGCGAACAGGTCGAAGAAGGCGTCGTCGGTCGGGGCGTAGTCGGTGAAGCCCAGCCGCCGGCTCTTGCCCATGTCGGTGACGACCTCGATCGGCCGCCCCAGGTCGGCGTCGGTGTGCCAGGGCGAGGCCAGGCGGGCCAGATCGGGCTCCACCAGCCCCTCGCGCGCGGCGATCTGGCTCCAGAGCGCGCCGTCCTCGGCTATCTGGACCTCCAGCGGCGTCACCACGCCGTCGAACGGTGCGGCCTCGACGCCGAACCACTCCGCGATCCGGCCCCACATCCATTTCCAGCGGAAGACGTCACCGTTGACGACGTTAAAGGCCTGGTTGGCCGCGCCGGGCGTGGTCGCGGCCCAGACCAGGTGTCGGGCCAGCTGGCGGGCGCTGGTCATGTCGGTCAGGCCGTTCCACTGCGCCTCGGAGCCCGGGAAAACGAACGGGCGGCCGGTCTCGCGGCACAGGGTGGCATAGACCGCCAGGGTGGTGCCCATGTTCATCGCATTGCCGACAGCCTGGCCGATGATGGTGTGCGGACGGTGGACGCTCCAGGCGAAGCCGTCGCGCTCGGCGGCGGCGAAGACCTCGTCCTCCTGGGCATAGTAGAAATTGTCGATGTCGAGCCGACCCTGCTCCTCGCGGAAGGGCGTCTGCGGCAGCGTGCCTTTTCCATAGGCCTCAAACGGGCCGAGGTAGTGTTTCAAGCCGGTCACCAAGGCGACGTGGCGCACCGAGGCCTCGGGCCGGATCGCGTCCAGGACGGTTCGCACCATGGCGGCATTGACCCGGATGTTCTCGGCCTCCGTCGCCTGACGCGCCCAGGTGGTGAAGAAGACGGCATCGGGACGGCTGCCGGTCAGCGCCGCCCGCGTCGCCTCCGGATCGTGTAGGTCGGCGACCACAGGCTCCACGCCGGCCTGCGCCGTCGGCCGCCGCGCCAGACCCAGTACCCGCCAGCCCTGGGCCTTCAACTCCGCCGCGACGGCGCTTCCCGCGATGCCGCTCGCGCCGACGACCAGGGCTGTCTTGGACATTGTCTTCTCCGTTTCGGTCTGCGCCCACAGATGGTGCACCGATCGCCCGCCGGAACGGCTGGACCGCATCAAGCTCCGTTAGACCCAACCCGTTCCCTCCGGACCGCGGATGGGGCGGAACACGGGCCGTTGCGCGGGATTGAGGACGGTGGGCATCAATCCAAGGAGCATGTGATGGCGGATCCCCTCGACCCGGCCCCCGCCTCACCGGCGATCCGGCTGAAGCACAGCGACCGGTCCGATCTGCTAATCTTCGAAATCGACGCCGAGCTGCATACGGACGACATGCGCTGGATGGGCGAACGGGTCGCGGAGCGCTTCGACGCCCAGGGCCTGATCGACATCCTGATCCTGTTCCAGCGTTTCGACGGAGCGACCGCGGGCGCCCTGGTCGAGCCGAAGGCGCTTCAGGTCGAGGCGGCATCCCTGCTTCACGTCCGGCGCTACGGCGTGGTGGGGGCCCCGGGCTGGGCCGACGCCGCGATCACCGTCGGGGGATGGATGTCCCCGATCGATTCGCGAACCTTCGACCAGGGCGAGGAAACCCAGGCCCTGGCCTGGATCAACCGCCCCTAGTGCACCGAAGCGGCTGCCGTCTGGGCCGGATAGGCATCGGGCTTGGCCAGGTCATCGGCGAACTCGGCGATGGCGGCGTTGTAGAGGTCCGCCCGCTCCAGAAAGCCCATGTGGTTGACGCCCTCGACCACCTCGAGCCGGGCGTGCGGGATCAGCCTGGCGATGGTCTGGCTGGCTTCCAGCTTCGTCACGATGTCGACGGTGCCGCCGAGGACCAGGACCGGGATCGGAATGGTCGGCAGGGCTGCGGTCGCATCCCACTCGAACATGGCCAGGTTCCCCCGCGCCAGAACGCCCGGCGGGTTGCGGATGGCCAGCAGGGTGGTGTGGTCCAGCTGGCTGCGCGTCACGAAACGCCCGAAGCCGATGCGATTGGCGACATGCGCCATGCCGCTGAGATAGCTCTGCCATCCCATCAGCCAGGCCAGGGGCTGCAGCAGCATGGTCAGGCGGAACAGAGGGATCAGCAGAGGGATCCGCAGGGCCTGAGCCAGGGGACTGAAGACGATGGTCCGCAAAGGATTGATGTGGGTCGTGTTGACCAGGACGGCCCCGATCACCTTGCCGCCCAGCAGCTCCGGATAGTCGCGGGCCACGGTCTGGATGGTCATGCCGCCGATGCTGTGGCCGACCAGGACGACCGGGCCATCGACCGACAGGATCAGGGTCCGCAGATTGGCCGCGAAGGCGCTGAGGCTGACGCCGTTGGGGGCGCCGGCCTTGGAACGCCCAACCCCGGGCAGGTCCCAGGCCATGACGGGGTAGCGCCGACCCAGCGCGGCCTTGGCATAGTTCCAGATGGTGCTGTCCATGCCCCAGCCGTGGGTCAGGATGAGCGTCGGCGCGCCCGGAACGCCGACGGATTCGACATAGAGGCTGGCCCCGTCGACGCCGTCGACGGTCCGGCCATCGGCCCGAACCGGGCGCGTCGCCACCGTGTCTCCGCGCGCGAGCAGACGCAGCACGACGAACCGGCCCAGGAACGACCAGCCCAGCAGGGCCAGGGCCGTCCACAGCTGCCAGTCCTGACGGACCAGACTGAGGGTCCCCTCCAGGTCGGCGACGATCTGTCCCTGGTACCAAGACCAGCCGAACCAGCCCGCGGCGGCCAGGACGGCCAGCGACACCAGGTTGAAGAGATAGACGAGGAGAATGATCGGGGGCATGGCTGTCCTTGGTCCGCGCGCCTGCGCGTGGCCGGGTCGGTCGGTCGAGGCGGTCCGGGGGGGGGTGCCGAGGTGGAACGGGGAGGTGGGCCGGGCGGGCCCGTTTGAAGGGCCGCTGGATGGTGGCCCCGTAACCGCCCCTGCGACCCTTTGTTCCACCCTATCGGACTGTGTTCGCTGGCGAACTTTCCCAACAAGCCGACGGGGTCCAACGCGGCGTCCTTCGACCAAAGTCGCTCTCTCCAAGCCCGCGCTTGGCTGACACAGTCGGCTTGACGTCCGCCGTCGGCGGGGCCGTCGCAGAACAGCCGAAAACGGCGAGCTTGGGAGGCTACCAAATGACAGACAGCACCATCGGTGCGCCAGGCGATGGAACGGAGACCGTCGGCAAGAATGACAAGCTGGTCATTCTGGCCTCCTCGGTCGGCACCGTGATCGAATGGTACGACTTCTATCTGTACGGATCGCTCGCCGCGATCATCTCGGCCCAGTTCTTCTCCGGCGTGAACGAGACCACGGGCTTCATCTTCGCCCTGATGGCGTTCGCGGCGGGCTTCGCCGTTCGCCCCTTCGGTGCGATCTTCTTCGGACGGCTGGGCGACCTGTGGGGGCGCAAGAACACCTTCCTGGTCACCATGCTGCTGATGGGTCTGTCGACCTTCGTGGTCGGGCTGCTGCCCTCATACGCGGCCATCGGCATCGCGGCCCCGATCATCCTGGTGGTGATGCGGCTCGTGCAGGGTCTGGCCCTGGGCGGCGAATACGGCGGCGCGGCCACCTATGTCGCCGAGCACGCGCCGCGCGGGAAACGCGGCTTCTACACCTCGTTCATCCAGATCACCGCGACCGCCGGCCTGATGCTCAGCCTGGTCGTGATCCTGGGGGTGCGCACCGCCGTGGGCGAGGAAGCCTTCGCGGACTGGGGCTGGCGAATTCCGTTCCTGCTGTCGATCCTGATGCTGGCGGTCTCGCTGTGGATTCGTCTGAAGCTGGCCGAGAGCCCGTCGTTCAAGAAGATGAAGGCCGAGGGCAAGGGCTCCGCGACGCCGCTGAAGGACTCCTTCGGCAAGTGGCCGAACCTCAAGCTGGTGCTGATCGCCCTGGTCGGTCTGGCGGCGGGCCAGGCGGTGGTCTGGTACACCGGCCAGTTCTACGCCCTGTTCTTCCTGGAGCGGGTGATGAAGGTCGACGGGCCTTTGGCGAACATCCTGATCGCCGTCGCCCTGCTGCTGGCCACGCCCTTCTTCGTCTTCTTCGGCTGGCTGTCGGACAAGGTCGGGCGCAAGCCCATCATCCTGACCGGCTGTCTGCTGGCGGCCCTGACCTATTTCCCGCTGTTCCAGGCCCTGACCACCGCGGCCAACCCGCGGCTGGCCGAGGCCACGGCGTCGGCGCCCATCATCGTCTATGCGGATCCGGCGGACTGTAACGTTCAGTTCGATCCGATCGGCAAGACGGTGTTCAACCAGTCCTGCGACGTCGCCAAATCCTATCTGGCGCGGGCCGGGATCAACTACACCAACGTCGAGGCCCCGGCCGGAACGGTGGCCGAGGTCCGGATCGGCGATCAGGCGGTGATCCCGAGCTTCCGCGGCGACGCCCTGTCGACCGCCGACTTCACCGCCCAGAAGAAGACCTGGGACACCGCCCTGGGCGAGCAGCTGTCGGCGGTCGGCTATCCCCTGAAAGCGGATAGCGCCGAGGTGAACCGGCCGATGGTGGTGGCGATCCTGTTCATCCTGGTCCTGTACGTGACCATGGTCTACGGCCCGATCGCGGCGGCCCTGGTCGAGATGTTCCCGACCAACATCCGCTACACCTCCATGTCCCTGCCCTACCATATCGGCAACGGCTGGTTCGGTGGCTTCCTGCCGACCACGGCCTTCGCCATGGTCGCGGCCACGGGCAATATCTACTACGGCCTCTGGTATCCGATCGTGGTGGCGCTGATCACCGTGGTCGTGGGCTTCCTGTTCGTGAAGGAAGGCAAGGACGTCGATCTTAACGCCTGATCCTGCTTCGGGTCGAGAGGGCGGGGCGGGGCGGCCGGAAACGGTCGGCCCGCCCTTTTCCTTTGTGCGATCGGCTCCGGTCCGCTCAAGATGGGCGACATGTTCGCGCCGCTGATCCTGACGCTGGTCGCCGCCTATATGGCGCTGCTGTTCGCGGTCGCCTGGCGCAGCGAGCGGCGCGGCCACCGGACGGGGCCGTCCCGGCTCGGCCCCTGGGCCTACGCCCTCAGCCTCGCCATCTACTGCACCTCCTGGACCTATTACGGCGCGGTCGGCACGGCGGCGCGCGACGGCTGGGACTATCTGCCGATCTATCTCGGCCCGGTCATCGGCGTGGTCTTCCTGTTCCCGGTCTGGCGACGGATCGCGGCCGCGGCCAAGCGCGAGAACATCGGCTCGATCGCGGACTTCATCTCGTCGCGCTACGGCAAGAGCCAGTCGCTGGGGGCCCTGGTGGCCTGCGTCGCCATCGTCGGCTCCCTGCCCTATATCGCCCTGCAGCTGACCTCCCTGTCCATGGCGTGGCAGCTGCTGACGGCGGGGACGCCGGTGGCGGGATCGGAGCGCCTGACCGTCAGCGTCATGGCCGTGATCCTGGCCGGCTTCACCATCCTGTTCGGGGCCCGCCGACCGGACCTGACCGAACACAATCGCGGGCTGATCCGGGCCGTGGCGCTGGAATCCCTGATCAAGCTGGCGGCCCTGCTCGCGGTCGCGGTCTTCGCCGTGATCCTGCTGATGGGTGTACCGGATCGCGCGGCGATCGGTGCGGCGCTCGGCCAGCTGGGGGCCCCACCGGTGGTCGACGCCCGCTTCGTCGCCATCACCCTTTTGGCGACCCTGGCCATCTTCTGTCTGCCGCGGCAATTCCACGTCGGCTTCGTCGAGGCCGTGAAGCCGGCCGACATCCGCCGGGCGCGCTGGGCCTTTCCGGCCTATCTGCTGCTGACCAGCGTCGCGGTCCTGCCGATCGTCGCGGCCGGCCGGCTGTTCGCGAGCGTGGGGGATCCGGACCTGTTCGTCCTGGGCCTGCCGTTCCAGCAGGGAGCGCGGGCCCTGACCGCCGTCGTCTTCGTCGGCGGCTTCTCGGCGGCGACGGCCATGGTCATCGTCGAGACCGTGGCCCTGTCCGCCATGGCCTCCAACAGCCTGATCCTGCCGCTGCTGGCCCGGGACCGCTGGCGCGCGCGGGAGGGGGCCTCCGACATGGCCGACGCGATCCTGCAGGTCCGGCGGATCGTCATCTGCGTGATCCTGTTCCTGGCCTGGGTCTATTTCCAGGCCATCGACCGGTCGTCCGGCCTGGCCTCCATCGGCCTGACCTCCTTCGCCGCCCTGGCCCAGCTGGCCCCGGCCCTGTTCGGGGCGGTGCTGTGGCGGGGCGGCCATGCGACCGGAGCCTTCGCCGGATTGGTGGTCGGATCGTTGATCTGGCTGGTCTTCCTGGCCCTGCCCCAGATCGGGGCGGCCCTGGGCAGCGGCCCCATCACCCCCTTTGGGCTGGCCGACCCCCTGCCGTTCGGCGTGCTGTTCAGCCTGGCCGCCAACAGCCTGGTCTTCGTGCTGGTGTCGCGCGCCGTCCGGCCCCGGCTGATCGACCGGGTCCAGGCCCGCGCCTTCGTCGACCGGATCAGCCCGGACTGGCGCGACCAGAGCACGGCCCCGTCCGGGGCCTCGATCGGCGACCTGCGGACCCTGGTGGCGCGGTTCGTCGGCGACGCCGGGGCCAACCGCGCCTTCGACGCCTTCGCGCGCGAAACCGGTCAGACCTTCCGCGACAGCGATCCGGCCGATGCGGGCCTGGCCCGGGCGGCCGAGCGGATGCTGGCCGGGGCGGTCGGGGCGTCGTCCGCCCGCCGCGTTATCTCCGCCGCCCTGGCCGGGGGCGGTCGCGCGCCCGAGGACGTGGTGCGGATGCTGGACGAGGCATCCCAGGCGGTCCAGTTCAACCGCGAACTGCTGCAGGCCACGCTGGACAACATCGACCAGGGCGTCAGCGTGGTCGACGAGGACCTGAGGCTGATCGCCTGGAACGCGCGCTATGTGGACCTGTTCGACCTGCCCGCCGGCTTCGTCCACGTGGGCCAGCCGGTCGCCGCGGTCTATCGCCTGAACGCCGAGCGCGGCGAGGTCGAGACCGCCGACATGGAGGCCTGGGTTGAGCGCCGGCTCGAGGCCCTGCGCCGGCGCGAACCCCACGACCATGAACGCGCCCAACCGAACGGGCGGATCCTGAAGTCGACGGGCGCGCCGATGTCGGGCGGGGGCTATGTCACCTCCTACACCGACATCACCGAGCTGCGCCGCGCGGCCCAGGCCCTGGAAGAGGCCAATGAACAGCTCGAGGCCCGGGTCGCCGACCGCACCGAGCGGCTGAACGAGGCGCTGCAGACCGCCGAGGACGCCGTCGCCTCCAAGACCCGCTTCCTCGCCGCCGCCAGTCACGACCTGCTGCAGCCCCTGCATGCCGCGCGGCTGTTCATCGCCGCTCTCAAGGCCGAGCCCGCAGGAGACAGTGCGCTGGGTGCTCGCACCCTGGCCGACAATGCCGACCGCTCGATCGAGAGCGCGCACGGCCTGTTGATGGCCCTGCTGAACCTGTCGCGTCTGGAGGCCGGCGGCGTGCGCCCGACCGTGGTCCCGCTGTCGATCGAGACCCTGTTCGCCGACCTGCGGCGGGAGTTCACGCCCGTCGCGGCGGCCAAGGGGCTGAAGCTGCGCATCCTGCCGTCGCGGGTCTGGGTGGCGTCGGATCGCGACCTGCTGCGATCCCTGCTGCAGAACCTGATCGGCAACGCCCTACGTTATACCGACCGGGGCGGGGTGGTGGTCGGGGTCCGTCGCGCGGGGGCCGATGTCCGCATCGAGGTCCGCGACACCGGCCGGGGCATTCCCGCCGACAAGCGGGAGCTGATCTTCACCGAATTCACCCGGCTGGCCGGTCGCGGCGGCGACGAACCCGGGGCGGGACTGGGCCTGGCCATCGTGCGACGGGTCGCCGATCTGCTGGGGCATCCGCTCGGGCTGTGGTCTGAGCCGGGGCGAGGCACGCGGTTCGCCATCAGCGCCCCGAGGGCGGCGCCCGCGGAGCTTCAAACCACGGAGCCCGGCGCTGCCGACGACCGGCCGCGCACGGCCCTGACCGGACTGCGGGTGCTGTGCGTCGACAACGAGCCGGCCATCCTCCAGGGCCTGGTCGCCCTGCTGGGCCGGTGGGGACTGACGCCCGTCACCGCCCCCGACGCCGAGGCGGCCCTGGCCCTGGCCGGGCCCTTCGACGCCGCCCTGATCGATCTGCACCTGGGCGACGGACCGGACGGCCTGGCCCTGATCACCGCCCTGCGCGCCCGGGGGCTGAGCCATCTGGCCCTGATCACCGCTGACGCGGACGAGACCATACCGGCGCGCGCCGCCGCCTGCGGGGCCGCCCTGATGTCGAAACCGGTCAAACCGGCGGCGCTGAAGGCCTTCCTGTCCCGGCGGGATGTCCGCGATCGCTGAGCCTGCTCGCGCCTGTCCGGGATCAGGTTTCGAGCGACAGGGCGCGGGCCGCGATGACGGCCTGGGTCCGGTTCTGGACGCCCAGCTTGCGGAACACGCCGGTCAGATGCGCCTTGATGGTCGCCTCGGTGACCCCGAGGTCGAAGGCGATCTGTTTGTTCAGCCGCCCCTGTTGCAGGCCGATCAGGATCTTCAGCTGCGACGGCGTCAGGGTGGCGATCCGCTGCTCGATCGGCTCGCTGTCCAGCGGGGCGGGGACCACCGGCGCCCAGGTCTCTCCGGCCAGGATCGCGGTCAGGGCCTCGACCATCACCTCCAGCGTCGCGGACTTGGGAATGAAGCCCGCGGCCCCGAAGGCCAGGGCCCGGGTGATCGTCGCCGCGTCCTCGCTGGCCGACACGACCACCACTGGGACGGCGGGAAAGTCGCCGCGCACCCCGGCCAGCCCGGCGAACCCCTCGCTGTCGGACAGCCGCAGGTCCAGCAGCAGCAGGTCCACCGGCCCCCGCCCCAGCGCCTCGCGCGCGCCGGCCAGGCTGGGGGTCTCTTCCACCGCCGCTCCGGGCGCGGCCCGCGCCAGGGCTGAACCGAGGGCGGCGCGGAACAGGGGATGATCATCGGCCACGATGATGCGGTCCATGTGGCGCTTCTCCTGGGCGTGCTGAGGTGACGCCGCGGTCGCGCGAGACTGTGCCACCCCCCGACTTTGGTCGAAAGTAGACCATTGGCTAATGGCCGCGCAGGGGCAAGCGGCAAGAGAGTGTCTTCGGAGGATCGCATCAGACGAACCCGGGAGGACACCATGATCAGAACGACCCTGATGGGCGGCACCGCTGCCCTGGCGCTGCTGGCCCTGCCGAATATGGCCTTCGCGCAGGACAGCCAGGCGCTGGAGGCCCGCATCGCCCAGCTGGAAGCGCAGCTGGCCGAGCTGAGATCCGAGATCGTCGCCTCGCGCAACCAGCAGACGGCGCAGCAAGAGGCGATCAGCCGCGACATCCTCCGCATCGAACAGGTGGCGGCGGCCCCGCCCGCGCCCGCGCCCACCCCCGCCGACGGCTTCCGGATCGGCAACAACACCGTCAAGTTCGGTGGCTTCGTCAAGGCCGACTTCATGGCCTCCAACTACGACGGCGGCGACCCGGCCAACGGTGACCTGCTTCGTGATTTCTACCTGCCCGGCTCGATCCCGGTCGGGGGCGCGGACGAGAGCACGGCGACCGATTTCAATGCGCGTCAGACCCGGTTCTGGCTGACCACCGACGGCATGCTCGGCGGCCGCAAGGTCGGTACCCGGGTCGAGATGGATTTCCAGGTCCTGCCCGGCACCGGCGACCAGCGGACCACCAGCCCGTCGACCCTGTCGCTGCGCCGCGCCTTCGTCACCGTCGACAACTGGCTGTTCGGCCAGGAGTGGACCAATTTCCAGAACCTCGCCGTCCTGCCCGACACGGCCGACTATATCGGCCCCAGCGAGGGCACGGTCTTCGCCCGTCAGGTCCAGGCCCGCTACACGCGCGGCCCGTTCTCGATCTCGATCGAGAACCCCGAGACCACCGTCACGCCCAACCTGGCCGCGACGCGGATCATCGCCGACGACAACCGCCTGCCCGACGTCACCGCCCGCTATGCCGTGGTCAGGCCGTGGGGTGAGGCCTCGATCGCCGGCATCGTGCGCCAGCTGGCCTATGAGACCACCGGCACCGCGGCGATCGATTCCTCGACCACCGGCTGGGGCGTGTCGGCGGCGGCCAAGATCAAGGTCGGCGAGAAGGACGACCTGCGGGTCATGCTGTCCGGCGGCGAGGGCATCGGCCGCTACGTCGGGCTGAACTTCGCCAACGACGCCGTTCTCGATGCGTCGGGCGAGCTGGAAGCGATCGGCCTGGTCGCCGGCTTCGCCAGCTACCGCCACATCTGGGGCCCACAGTGGCGGTCGAACCTGACCTATTCGTTCCAGACCGTCGACAACGACCGCTCCCTGATCGGCTTGGCCAGCAACAAGTCGGCCAGCAGCGTGCGCGGCAACCTGATCTGGACCCCCCTGCCCGCGCTGGACGTCGGGGCGGAGTTGATGTTCGGTGAGCGCGAGCTGGAATCGGGCGCATCGGGAGAACTGACCCGCCTGCAGGTCTTCGTGAAATACGGCTTCTAGGGCTGAAAGGCCGACGATTTGACTGATCCTGACCTCTACCCCGTCCCGTCCGAATGGGCCGACCGCGCCCGCATGACGGCGTCCGGCTATGATGCGGCCTGCGTCGCGGCGCGCGACACGCCCGACGCCTTCTGGGCCGAGCAGGCCGCGCGTCTCGACTGGATGACCGCGCCGACGCGGATCAAGGACGTGTCGTTCGACAAGGCCGACTTCCGCATCAAATGGTTCGAGGACGGCGTGCTGAACGTCGCCTGGAACTGTCTGGACCGGCATCTGGCCGAGCGCGGCGACCAGACGGCCGTGATCTGGGAAGGCGACGAACCGACCCAGTCCGGCGGCCTGACCTATCGCGAGCTGCACGCCGAGGTCTGCCGAATGGCCAATGTCCTGAAGGGCATGGGCGTGGCCAAGGGCGATCGCGTCACCCTGTACATGCCGATGATCCCGGCGGCCGCCGTGGCGATGCTGGCCTGCGCCCGGATCGGGGCCGTGCACTCGGTCGTGTTCGGCGGTTTTTCGCCCGACAGTCTGTGCGGCCGGATCGAGGACTGCGGCTCGCGCTTCGTCATCACCGCCGACGAGGGCGTGCGCGGTGGCAAGCGCATTCCGCTGAAGGCCAATGTCGACGCCGCGCTCGACAAGCTGCCGGCCGGGGCGGTCGACAAGGTGCTGGTCGTGTCCCACACCAATGCCGACATCCCGATGATCGAAGGCCGCGACGTCCGCTACGGCGAGGCCAAGCACGGCGTCAGCGCCGACTGCCCGTGCGAGCCGATGAACGCCGAGGATCCGCTGTTCATCCTCTACACCTCGGGCTCGACCGGGAAGCCCAAGGGCGTGCTGCACACCACGGGCGGCTATCTGTTCTGGGCGGCCTGGACCCATGAGCTGGTGTTCGACTACCGCCCCGGCGAGGTCTTCTGGTGCACCGCCGACGTCGGCTGGGTCACCGGTCACAGCTACTGCGTCTATGGGCCCCTCGCCAACGGGGCGACGACCCTGATGTTCGAGGGCGTGCCCAACTATCCCGACTACAGCCGCTTCTGGCATGTCATCGACAAGCACCAGGTCGAGATCTTCTACACCGCCCCCACGGCGCTGCGGGCCCTGATGCGCGAGGGCGACGGCCCGGTGAAGGCGACGTCCCGCAAGTCCCTGCGCCTGCTGGGCAGCGTCGGCGAACCGATCAATCCCGAGGCCTGGCGCTGGTATCACGAGGTCGTCGGCGAGGGTCGCTGCCCCATCGTCGACACCTGGTGGCAGACCGAGACCGGCGGCATCCTGGTCTCGCCCCTGCCCGGGGCCACCGACCTGAAGCCGGGCTCGGCGACCAGGCCCCTGCCCGGCGTTCAGCTGCAGCTGGTCGACGCCGAGGGCACCGTCCTGGAGGGGGCCGCGTCCGGCAACCTGTGCATCACCGACAGCTGGCCGGGCCAGATGCGCACCGTCTGGGGCGACCACCAGCGCTTCTTCGACACCTATTTCAGCGCCTATCCGGGCAAGTATTTCACCGGCGACGGCTGCCGCCGGGACGCGGACGGCTATTACTGGATCACCGGCCGGGTCGACGACGTCATCAACGTCTCGGGCCACCGCATGGGCACGGCCGAGGTCGAGAGCGCCCTGGTCCTGCACGGGGCCGTGGCCGAGGCGGCGGTGGTCGGCTTCCCCCACGACATCAAGGGACAGGGCATCTACGCCTATGTGACCCTGAACGCCGGGGTCGAGCCGCATGACGACCTGCACCGCGAGTTGATCGCCCATGTCCGCAAGGAGATCGGCCCCATCGCCGCCCCCGACGTGATCCACTGGGCCCCCGGCCTGCCCAAGACCCGGTCCGGCAAGATCATGCGGCGAATCCTGCGCAAGATCGCCGAGGGCGAGGTCGACTCCCTGGGCGACACCTCGACCCTGGCCGATCCGGGCGTGGTCGAGGACCTGGTCAGGAACCGCGCCGTGCCGGCCGATCCGAAAGCCTGATCGGGTCCGTTCAGAAGGGGAAGAAGATCGGAATGGCGATCACCCCGGCCACCCAGGTGACGAGGTTCAGCGGCACGCCGACGCGGACGAAATCCATGTATCTGTACTTGCCGAGCTCGAAGACCAGCACATTGGTCTGGTAGCCGAACGGCGTGGCGAAGGCGGCGCTGGCGGCCATCATCACCGCGATCAGGAAGGGGCGCGGATCCACGCCCAGGCTCTCGGCCAGAGCGACGGCGACCGGCGTGATCAGCACCGCCACGGCCGCGTTGGACAGGAACTCGGTGGCGAACAGGGTGACGCCGTACAGGATGGCCAGGGCCACCAGGGGGCCATAGGGCCGGATGACATCGATCAGCAGGGCGGTGCCTGAGGCCGCCAGTCCGGTGACCTCGATCGACAGCCCGACCACGACCATGCCGGCGATCAGCAGCAGCACCTCCGGCCGCAATCCCGCATAGGCCTCCTCCGGACTGATGACGCGCAGCAGGATCAGCAGGACAGCGCCGGCGAAGGCGGCGGCGGCGATCGGGGCGATGCCGAGGGCGGCCGCCGCGACCACGGCCACGAACACCGCCAGCGAGATCGCCGCCTTGCGAAGGTCGAAGGGCCGGTCGATGGCGAACAACTGGGCGTCCCCCAGCAGGCCGTCTCCGGTCTGTTCATGCGGACCATGCAGCGCGGTCTCCTCATCGGCCCGCCCGGCCAGCAGCCGCCCCCCGATCAGGAACAGATACAGGCCGCCCACGGCGGCGATGACGAGGCCCACCGGGGTGATCTCGAACAGGCCGAAGACCGGCTGGCCCGCATTGCGCGCCATGTCGTTGACCAGCAGGTTGGTCGAGGTCCCGATCAGGGTGCAGCCGCCGCCCATGATGGTGATGTAGCTGAGCGGGATCAGGAACCGCTTGGGCGACAGCTTCAGCGAGGTCGCGACATCCTTCACCACCGGCGCGGCCAGGACGACGATCGGGGTGTTGTTCAGAAAGGCCGAGGCCCCGCCGCACAGGACGATGACCAGCCACAGCCCCGCGGCACCCAGCCGCGCGCAGAGGGCGGTGGCCTGGCGGATCAGCAGACCGAGCAGGCCCGACAGCTCGATGGCGTAGGCGATGACGAACAGACAGGCCAGGGCGATGACGGCGGGACTGGCGAAGGCCGCCTGCACCTCGACCGGGCGGATGACCCCCATCACCAGCAGGGCGGCCGCAGCCGCCAGGGCCGCGACATCGGACCGGATCCTGCCGTGGATCAGGACCCCGACGACCGCGACCAGGACGACGAGCGCCGCGATCTGATTGAATTCCATCCTGCTGCCAGACCCTTCGAACCGCGTTGCGTCAAGCGTCACCGGTCAAATGTCCCAAAGGCGCGGGGCCGCGTGTTAGGAAAGACAACATGGCACGTCAGTCCCCGCATGCGTGCGGCCGGTCCGTCTCGACGACGGCCGCCGCCATCGCCGTCAGCCTTTTGCTGATCCAGTGCGACCGCCCCGCCCCCGAAAGCCCCGAGGTGGTTCCCAGCCCGGAGGCCGCCCCTGCACCGGCCCTGGTTCCGGTTCCGGCGACCGCCTTGAGCCGCGTCGATCTGTTGAACGCCGCGCGACGGGCCGAGCAGGCCTACGCCGAGGGTCGGGTCGAGACACAGCCCGATCCCTTGATCGGCCGGAGTTTCGCCATCCGCATGGCCTTCGCCTGCAACGGCCCCTCGACCCCGGACGCCCCCGCGACCGGACTGGCGCAATGGGCCTGGGGGCCCGACCAGCGCACGATCCGCATCCGTCTCGCTCCGGCCGACTGGACCGGCTCGAACCTCGTCACGCCAGCGGGCGCGACGGCCTCGCCTTCCGGCTGGGAAGCGGTCGAGGGGTTCTGGGTGGCCCGCCCCTGGTTGACGACCGAGGCCTGTCCGGTGGTTCATCTCGATCCGCTGACGCCAACCCAGGGTGCGCCCTCGCCGCAGACCCTGGGCCTGGCGGCCGTTTTCGAGGCGGGCGGATCCCGCCTGGGCCGGCGCGACGGCAAGGCCTATGAACACACCGTGCGGCCGCAGGGCGATCAGCCTCTCGCCTCTCCGTCTCAGGGCTATCGACTGCTTCTGGAAGGGCGGATCGTGGGTTTCCCGGGTGGGCGCGCGATCCAGTGCCGTGCCGCCGGACCCGACCAGCGCCCCGTGTGCGTCGCCGCCGTTCAGCTGGACAAGGTCGCCTTCGAGGACGCGTCGGGGGCGACCCTGAGCGAGTGGCGACCGGGTTAGGCGGGATCGGGGAAAAGGCGCGCAACGGCTTGGTCCCCGCCCGTTGTAACGCCGACGCTTTCCAGCCGCTCGGGCCCATGACACCGGCCCGCTGGTGCTCGCCGGCCCTTTTGGGGGCTTCGGGGTCGCCACCCCGGGGACGTCTCGCCTAAGGTCTCCGCGACGTCTCCGGACGGAGCGCGCTCCAGACTCGAACCCTAGCGCCGAAAAGGTCGATCCTTGCTGCTTGTGCTTGCCCTGTTGCCTCTGATCGGTGCCCTCGCACCGGCCGTGGCCATTCGCGCGGGTCGCAATGCCAGCGCCCTGGCGGCCGGAACCGTGACCCTGGCCGCGCTGGTGATCCTTGGGACGCTCACCCCGGCCGTGCTGGCGGGCGAGGTGGTTCAGGTGCGGATTGACTGGATTCCACTGCTGGGGCTGAACCTCAACCTGTTCCTCGACGCGCTGGGCCTGATGTTCGCCGGCCTGATCCTGGGCATCGGCCTGCTGATCATCGTCTACGCCCGGTTCTACCTGGCCAAGGCCGATCCGATGGGGCGGTTCTTCGTCTATCTGCTGCTGTTCCAGGGGGCGATGATGGGCATCGTCCTGTCGGACAACGTCCTGCTGCTGCTGATCTTCTGGGAGCTGACCAGCCTGTCGTCCTTCCTGCTGATCGGCTTCTGGCGGCATCTGCCCGAGGGGCGACAGGGGGCGCGGATGGCGCTGGCGGTCACAGGCGCGGGCGGGCTGTCGCTGATCGGCGGGCTGCTGATCCTGGGCGACATCGCCGGCTCCTACGACCTGACGGCGATCCTGCAGAACCGCGAGGCGATCCAGGCCTCGCCGCTGTACTTGCCGGCCCTGCTGCTGATCCTGGGCGGGTGTTTCACCAAGTCGGCCCAGTTCCCGTTCCATTTCTGGCTGCCCCACGCCATGGCCGCCCCGACGCCGGTCAGCGCCTATCTGCATTCCGCAACCATGGTGAAGGCCGGCATCTTCATGCTGGCGCGGCTGTGGCCGGTGCTGTCAGGCACGGAAGAATGGTTCTACCTCGTGGCGACGACGGGTCTGGTGACCATGGTGTTCGCCGCCGTCGTGGCCCTGTTCAAGGACGACCTGAAGGGGTTGCTGGCCTATTCGACCATCAGCCATCTGGGCTTCCTGACCATGCTGTTCGGCTTCGGCACGCCGATGGCGGCGGTCGTGGGGGTGTTCCACATCCTCAACCACGCCACCTTCAAGGCCGCCCTGTTCATGAACGCGGGCATCGTCGATCACGAGGCGGGGACGCGCGACATCAAGCGGCTGGGCGGTCTGGCGACCCTGATGCCGATCGCGGCGACCCTGGCGGTCGTCGCCGGCCTGTCGATGGCGGGGATTCCCCCGCTGAACGGCTTCATCTCCAAGGAGATGATGCTGGAGGAGGCGGCCCATACCGTCTGGTGGAGCCAGCCCTGGCTGGTGCCGGCCCTGGCCACCCTCGGCGCGACATTCTCGGTGGCCTATTCACTGCGCTACATCGTCCACGTCTATTTCGGGAGAATGCGGACGGACTATCCGAAGCCTCCGCATGATCCCGGCATCGGCCTGTGGGGCCCGCCCGCTGTTCTGGTCGGCCTGGTCGTCGCCATCGGTCTGTTTCCCGCCGTCGTCGCCGGCCCCTTGGTCGAGGCCGTCTCGCGGGCTGTCATCGGGGGCGAGACCCCTTACTATTCGCTGTCGCTGTGGCATGGCGTGACCCCGGCCCTGTTCATGAGCCTCGCGGCCATCGGGCTTGGGGCGATCATTCTGGCCGCGCATCGACCGATCGCCGCTGTGTGGCATCGTCTGGTGCTGGCGGATGCCAAGGCCCTATTCGATCGCGCGCTCGGGGCCGCGACCCGGGCGGCGGTGGCCTTCACCGACCGGACCCAGAACGGCTCGCTCGAGCGCTACATCGCCCTGTTCATCGGCACCGCCGTTGTGGTCGGTTTCGCCGGCTTTTCCGGTTTCGAATTCGTCGCCGGCGACCGGCCGACGACTCCGGCCTCACCGATGGCGATCGTCGCCTGGGCCGCGCTGATCACGGCGACGGTTCTGGTGCTGCGCCATCACCGCGCGCGCTACCTGTCGCTGATCTATATCGGCATCGTCGGCCTGGTGATCTCGCTGGGTTTCGTCCACCTGTCCGCGCCGGACCTGGCCCTGACACAGATCTCGGTCGAGGTGGTCACCATCCTGCTGATGCTGCTGGCCCTCAACCTGCTGCCCAAGACCAGCCCGCGCGAGAGCGGCCTGCCCCGCCGCCTGCGCGACGGCGGTCTGGCCGTGCTGTCGGGCCTGGGCGTGGGGGGCGCGGCCTGGGCCGTCATGACCCGGCCGCTGGACAGCATCTCCGGCTATTTCTGGGAGAACGCCTATTCGGGCGGCGGCGGGACCAATGTCGTCAACGTCATCCTGGTCGATTTCCGGGGTTTCGACACCTTCGGCGAGATCATCGTCCTGGGCATCGCCGCCCTGGCCATCTTCTCCCTGCTCGAAACCGTGGGGACGGGGGCCAGCGGACGCCGGATCCTGGCCTGGGTGCCGGAGACGCCGCGTTCGCCCGAGCATCACCCGATGATGCTGGTGGTCGCCACCCGCCTGCTGCTGCCGCTGGCGGTGATAGTCGGCCTTTACATCTTCCTGCGGGGACACAACCAGCCGGGGGGCGGCTTCATCGCCGGCCTGATCATCTCCATCGCCATCCTGATGCAGTACATGGCCTCGGGCTACCAGTTCGCGGCGCAGCGGCTGCGGGCGGACCACCACACCCTGATCGGGCTGGGGGTGCTGATCGCCGCGGCGACCGGCCTGGGGTCGCTGCTGTTCGGGGCCCCCTTCATGACCACGGCCTTCGGCTATTTCAGTTTGCCCGTGATCGGCACGTTCGAGCTGGCCACCGCGATGCTGTTCGACGTCGGGGTGGCGCTGACGGTCATCGGCGCCGTCATATTGGCCCTGGCGCAGCTGTCCCGGGTCGCCCAGAGCGCCGAGAAACAGCAGCCGCTACCGGCCGATGCGGCGATGGACGTCGACCCGTCCCGCGCGACGCTGCGCGCGCCCTCGACCGAGGCGCAGCCATGATCAGCCTGGAGTTCCTGATCGCCTCGGCCATCGCCGTCCTGACGGCGGCGGGCGTCTATCTGGTCCTGCGGCGACGCACCTTCCCCGTCGTGCTGGGCCTGGCCTTCCTGTCCTATGCGATCAACGTCTTCCTGTTCGCCATGGGGCGGCTGGTGATCGACCGGCCGCCGCTCTACGACAAGGCGGCGGAAAGCTACACCGATCCCCTGCCCCAGGCCCTGGTCCTGACCGCCATCGTCATCGCCTTCGGCATGACCGCCTTCGTCGTCGTCCTGGCCCTGCGCAGCTATCTGGAGACCGGCGTCGATCGCGTCGACGGCCGCCCGGATGCGGAGGCCGACCAATGAGCCTGATGGTCTCCTGGTGGGTGGTCGCCAGCCTCATTCTGCCCGCCGTCCTGGGTGCCGGCATGGTTCTGCTGCTGCGCCATCGCCTGACCCTGTCGCGGTTTGGCTCGATCGGGTCCTGCCTGATCCTGATCCTGGTCGCCGCCGTGCTGGTGAACGAGGCGGATGGGGGCCGGGTCCAGAGCTATGCCCTGGGCAACTGGCGCGCGCCCTTCGGCATCGTCCTGGTGCTCGACCGCCTGTCGGCGATGATGCTGCTGCTGACCGCGGTCCTGGCGCTGATCGTCATGGTCTATGCCATCAGCACCGGGACGGATCGCAAGGGATGGCATTTCCACCCCCTGTTCCAATTCCAGCTTCTGGGTTTGAACGGCGCCTTCCTGACCGGCGACCTGTTCAACCTGTTCGTCTTCTTCGAGGTCCTTCTGATCGCCTCCTACGGCCTGATGCTGCACGGCCAGGGCGGCCAGAGGCTGAAGGCGGGGGTCCAGTATGTGATCATCAACCTGGTCGGATCGACGCTGTTCCTCGTCGCCGTCGGCCTGCTGTACGGGGTCACGGGCACGCTCAACATGGCCGATCTGGCGGTGCGCGTGGCCGCCGCCCCGGCGGGGGATCAGGGCCTGATCGCCGCCGCCGCCCTGCTGCTGACCACGGTCTTCGCGCTGAAGGCGGCGCTGGTGCCGCTGCATTTCTGGCTGCCCGGCACCTATGCGGCCACGACGGGGGCGGTCGCCGCCCTGTTCGCCATCATGACCAAGGTCGGGGCCTATGCCATCATCCGCACCAGCACCCTGATCTTCGGCGAAGACGCGGGCGGGCTGGCCTTCCTGACGGGGCCCTGGCTGCTGCCCGCCGCGCTGGTGACCATCGTCATCGGCTTCCTCGGGATGTTCGCGGCCAGAGGGCTGCGGGATCTCGCCGCCTGGGCCGTGGTCGGCTCGATGGGGACGGTGCTGTGCGCGGTGTCGGTGTTCACCGTCCAGGCCATGGGACCGGCGCTCTACTACATCCTGCATTCGACCCTCGTGGGGGCCGCCCTGTTCCTGATCGTCGACCTGATCGCCCAGCGGCGGGCCCAGCATGGCGACGCGATCACCCTGGCTCCCCGGTTCCGCCAGAGCGAGATCCTGTCGGGTCTGTTTTTCCTGGCCGCCATCGCCGTCGTCGGCCTGCCGCCCCTGTCCGGTTTCGTCGGCAAGCTGCTGGTGCTGGACGGGGTGCGGGCCGCACCGCAGGCGGCCTGGATCTGGGGCGTGATCCTGATCACCACCGTCATCGGCGTGCTGGCCTTCGCACGAGCCGGCAGCCTGATCTTCTGGAAGAGCGCGTCGGTCGAGGGCGAGATCGAACTGCGGGCCCTGCGTGGGACGCGCGGGGGGATCGGGGCGGCGGCCGCCCTGCTGCTGACGCTGGCCGGGCTTACGATGCTGGCCGGGCCGATCAGCCGCTACACGGCGGCGACCGCCGCGCAGCTGTTCGCGCCGGGCCCGTACATCGAGGCCGTCCTAAGTCCGCAGTCCGGAGGCCGCCGATGATCCGCCGCCTCTTCCCTCATCCCGGCCTGAGCGCGATGCTGGTCGTGGTCTGGATGCTGCTGGTCAACGCCTTCAGTTTCGGGGCCCTGTTCCTCGCCCTTGTCTTCGGGGTTCTGGTGCCGCTCTACATCAGCCGCTTCTGGCCGGACCAACCCAAGGTGCGGTTCGGCCGTGCCCTGATCGGGTATGTCGGCATCGTCCTGTTCGACATCGTCATCGCCAATTTCCACGTCGCCGGGATCATTCTGGCACGACGCAATCGGGATCTACGGGCCCAGTGGCTGGTGATCCCGCTGGCGCTCCGCTCGCCTGAGGCGATCACGACCCTGGCGGCCACCATCAGCCTGACGCCCGGCACGGTCTCCAGCGACATCTCGAGCTGCGGCCGCTTCCTGCTGGTCCATGCCCTGGACGTGGCCGATCCGGAGGCCGAGGTCGCCCGCATGAAACGCCGATATGAAGGCCGTCTCCTGAAGGTATTCACATGATTGGATCGATCCTGCCCGTCGCGCTGGGCTTCGCCTTCGTCTGCGTCAGCCTGTCGATCCTGCTGAACCTGTTCCGCCTGTGGCGAGGGCCCCTATCGGCGGACCGGATCCTGGCGGTCGACACCCTGACCATCAACGCCATCGCCCTGATCGTGCTGTTCGGCATCGCCTATGCGACCTCGGCCTATTTCGAGGCGGCGCTGCTGCTGGCCATGGTCGGGTTCGTCGGCACCGTGGCCTACTGCAAATTCCTGCTGCGGGGGGACATCGTCGAATGAACCTGTTCGCCGAAATTGTGATCTCGCTGCTGCTAGTGGTCGGCGGGGCGTTCGCCCTGATCGGGTCCTGGGGCCTGGCCAAGCTGCCCTCGGTCATGACCCGGCTGCATGGACCGACCAAGGCCACCACCCTGGGGGTCGGGGCCTGTCTGATCGCCTCCATGATCTATTTCCCGGCCCGGGGCGGGGACTTTTCGGCGCACGAACTTCTGATCGCTCTGTTCCTGTTCCTGACCGCCCCCGTGTCGGCCAATATGATCGCCAAGGCCCATATCCATCGCCAGGGCCGCGGCATCGACGCCAATCCGAGCGACGACATCCTCGACAGCCTGCCGTCGCCCCCCGGTGGATCGGACTGGGCGACCTTCGGCGGCGCGGACGAGCGGTTCGACTCCGCTTCGAGAGACCCGGTCGACAAGACCCAAGCCTAGGCCAGCCTCAGGCCGAGGCCCCTCGACCCGAGTTCGTCGCCTGGTCCGTGTCCGCGTCCGCGTCCGGGTCGCGCCCCTGGCTGCGGTCGAACCATCGCATGACCGGGGTGACGGTGATGCCGTGCAGCAGGATGGACATCAGGCAGATCAGGCCGACGAGGGCCCACAGCCGGTCGCCGCCCGCGAAGGGCGCGGCGTTCAGCCCATAGGCGAGGTAGTAGAACGAGCCCACGCCGCGGATGCCGAAGAAGGCCATGATCAGCTTCTCGCGCATCGGTGCCTGCCAGCCGATGAAGCCGATCAATCCCGCGACCGGCCGCACCACCAGCACGATGATCACGGCCGCCAGGACGTCGATCGGGCGCAGCGGGGCCAGCAGGCCGGACACCAGGGCCCCGCCGAACAGCACCAGCACGACCATCATGGCCATGCGTTCGATCTGCTCGATGAAGTCGTGCATCTGGACGTGGAACTCATGGTCCCGGTCCGCGTGGCGGAAGGCCAGGGCCGTGACGAAGACCGCCAGAAACCCGTAGGCATGCAGCATCTCCGTCACCGAATAGGAGATGAAGGTCGCCGCCAGCACGATGAAGCCATCGCGCGTCGCCGCCAAACCGGTATCGGACGGCTCCATGAAGGTCAGGCGGCCGAACAGCCAACCCATCGCCCAGCCGATCACAAGGCCCGCCCCGGTCTCCCACAGCACGTTGACCGTGAACCATTCGACGAACCAGTCCGTCTTCTGGCCCGCCGCGACCAGGGCCAGGGCGATGGCCAGATGGACGAACGGGAAGGCCAGGCCGTCGTTCAGCCCGGCCTCCGAGGTCAGGCCGAAGCGGACCTCGTCCTCCTTGCCTTCCTGCGGGGCCCCGACCTGAATGTCGGAAGCGAGAACGGGATCGGTCGGGGCCAGGGTGCCGGCCAGCAGGATGGCTCCGGCCAGGCCCAGGCCCAGCAGGCCGTAACCCAACCCCGCGATGGCGGCGATCGAGATCATCATAGTGATGCCGAGCAGGCGCCAGGTGACACCCCAGCGCTTCAGATTGAACACGCGGTCGATCTTCAGCCCGGCCCCCATCAGGGCGATGATGACGACGAACTCGGTCAGTCGCTCGGTGATGTCCGGATAGGCTTGCGGTGTGGGGTCGATCGTCACCTGCGGCAGGCTGAAGATGCCGGCCCCCAGGGCGACGCAGACGATCGGCAGCGACAGGGGCGCGCGCCGGAACACCAGCGGCAGCCAGGCCACGAGCGCGATCAGCGATCCGACGACGAACAGGATCAGGATATAGGGATCGGGCATGGCGTTCCGGACAGGCTTCAGACCCCGCTCAATGCGCCAGCGGCCGAGAGGTTACGCGCGACGATCCCGCTGGCCCTCAGTCCTCGGCGCCGGCATAGGTTTCGAACGTCGCGATCTCATCCGCGGAGCCGAGCGCGATCGGGACGCGCTGATGCAGCGTCCCGGGCCGGATCGCCGTGATGGCCGTTCGACTAT
Organism: Brevundimonas sp. LM2; assembly: GCF_002002865.1. Taxonomy (NCBI): domain Bacteria; kingdom Pseudomonadati; phylum Pseudomonadota; class Alphaproteobacteria; order Caulobacterales; family Caulobacteraceae; genus Brevundimonas; species Brevundimonas sp. LM2. The sequence continues at coordinate 3,290,300 of NZ_CP019508.1, forward strand.
CGCTGGCGCGTCCCCCGGCCTGCTCGATCAGCCACCCCGCCGGGGCGCATTCGTACAGCAGTCTCAGCTTGCCCGCCGCCTGCCCCGGCCGGCGGTCGGCCGGATACAGGAAGACGCCGCCGCGCACCAAGATGCGATGGACGTCGGCCACCATGGCCCCGCTCCAGCGCATGTTCCGGTCCCGGCCCAGCGGCCCCGAGGCCCCGGCTTCACAGGCCTCGACATAGGACAGGATCCCCGGATCCCAGTGCCGACGGTGCGCGGCGTTGATGGCGTATTCAGCGCTCAGGGGCGGCACCCGCATGTCCGGGTGGGTCAGCCGCCAACTGCCATCGGCGCGGTCGAGGGTGAATCCCGCGACCCCGGATCCAACGCTGAACACGAACAGGGTCTGGGCCCCATAGAGGGCATAGCCCGCCGCCGCCTGACGGGATCCGGGCTGAAGAAACTCGGCCTCCAGCACGGTGCCGCCGATCCGGTCGTCCAGGCGCGGCAGAATCGAGAAGATCGTTCCGACCGGCGCGGAAATCTCGATGTTGCTGGACCCGTCCAGCGGGTCGAAGACCAGTAGATAGGGGCCGTCGGACCGGCCCTCCCGCGCCCAAAGTTGTTCCATCTCTTCCGACGCCAGGGCCGCGAAGGCGGACGAGGCTCCGCACACATCCAGGAAGATGTCGTTGGCGATGACGTCCAGCGCCTTCTGGGTCTCGCCCTGCACATTGGATTGCTGCAGGGCCCCCAGATGACCCGTCAGGGGCGCGCGTTCGACCCGGTCGGCTATGTCGCGGCACGCGTCGGCGACGCTCAGCAGCCCCTCGCGCAGCGCGGCCGGTATTCCGGCGTCCTGGAGGAAATCAGCAAGGGTCGTGGGCTGTGTCATCATCGCTCCGGCGCGGGGCTACAGGTCGAACGTCGCGGACCTCAGCCCCGTCAGGACCGAGGCCAGGTCGTCGTTATAGCCATCCGTCGCGGGGTTATGCGAGCGATCGCTGATCCGCATGATGCCCGCGGTGCGGCCAACGTGTCGCAGGAACGGGCCCGGCGACCCCTCGTTTGCTCAGCGACCCAAGGAGCGATCATGAGCGCCATCACGCTGAAGCCTCTGGCTGAGCAGACCATCGTCATCACGGGTGCCACCTCGGGCATCGGGCTGGCGACGGCGCGCCGCGCGGCCGCGGCCGGAGCCGCCGTGGTTCTGGTCGCGCGCGATGGCGCGGCGGCCGAGACGGAAGCGGACGCGCTGAAGGCCAACGGGCTGCGCGCGGCCGGCTTCGCCGCCGACGTGGGGGATGCGGACCAGGTGGAGGCCATCAGCGCCTTCGCCGTGGCGACGTTCGGCGGGTTCGACACGTGGGTGAACAATGCCGGTGTCGGTATCTATGCGCCCCTGATCGACACGCCCCTGGCGGACCATCAGGCCCTGTTCCAGACCAACTACTGGGGCGTCGTGCACGGCTCCACAGCCGCGGTCCGCCACTTCCAGTCCCGGCCCGGGTCCGGTGCCCTGATCAACATGGGATCGATCCAGTCGGACTTCGCCGGGCCGCTGCTGGGGGCCTATACCGCTTCCAAGCACGCGGTGAAGGGCTACACCGACGCGCTTCGGATCGAACTGCTGCGGGCGAAAGCCCCGATCTCCGTCAGCCTCATCAAGCCCAGCGCCATCGGCACCCCCTTCCCCCAGCACGGGCGAAATCTCACGGGCTCCAAGGCCCGGCTGCCGCCGCCGCTCTATGCCCCCAACGTGGTGGCGGAAGCGGTGCTTCACGCGGCGCAGACCCCGGTGCGCGCGTTGACGGTCGGCGCCGCGGGGCGGCTGCAGGTGATCGCCTCGACCCTCTCCCCCGACCTGTTCGACCGACTGGCCGGCTTCACCGACCTGGCCCTGCTGGACCGCGCCCGTCCCGAGCCGTCGGCCCGCCCCGACAACCTCGATACATCGACCAACGACGGCGCCCGTCTGGAACAGGGCGAGCAGAAGGGTCGTCCCTTCAGCCTCTATACCGGGGCTCACACCCATCCTGCGCTGGCCGCCGGCCTGGTGGCCGTCGCCGGTCTGGGGGCCTTGGCCGGCTTGAAACAGACCCTGACCGCCCGCGCCTTCGGCAAAGGCTCGCGGCGCTAGGCTTCCTTCCGGGCCGACCGCGCTCAGGACATTCTCGGCATCGGCCGACGCTGAGGTTCGCTCAGGTGGTGAGTCTGTAGCCGACGCCGGGCTCGGTCAGGATCAGCATCGGCTGGGCCGGGTCGGCTTCGAGCTTGTGGCGCAGCTGACCGATGACGACGCGGAGATATTGGCTGTCGGCCGCGTGGGCCGCGCCCCAGACGGCGGTCAGCAGATCGGCGTGGCCGACCAGTTTGCCGGCATGGCGCGCGAGGTGGCCGAGCAGGTCGTACTCCTTGGGCGTCAGACGCACGGGCGCGCCGTTCCGCGTCACCAGCCGGCGATCCAGGTCGATGGTCACGTCGCCGGCGACGATGGGGCCCTTGGGCGCTGTCGGGTCCGCCCCCCGCCGCAGGCCGGCCCGGAGACGGGCCAGCAGTTCGCCGACGCCGAAGGGTTTCTCGACATAGTCGTTCGCCCCCAGGTCCAGGGCCTCGATCTTCTCGGCCTCGCGGTCGCGCGCCGACAGGATGATGATCGGGCCGGCGTAGAACTCGCGGGCGCGCTTCAGCACGTCCTTGCCGTCCATGTCGGGCAGGCCGAGGTCCAGAACCACGGCGTCCGGGCTCCACAGGGCGATGCCGCGCAGACCCTCCTGGCCGCTGTCGGCGCGCTTGGGCTCATAGCCTGCGGCGTCCAGCGCGGGCGACAGGAAGCGGTGGATCTGGGGTTCGTCGTCGATGACGAGGATGCGGGGTCTGGTCGCCGACATGAGGTCCTATAGCAGGTCCGGATGGGTGGAGATCGATTTCGGCAGGCGGATCAGGATCCGGGTGCCGCGATCGTCCGCGATCGGACTGGCGGCGGCGATCTTCCCGTTCATGGCCTCGACGAACCCCTTGGCGATGGCCAGGCCCAGGCCGGCGCCCTTGGAGCGGTCGGGCTGTTCCTGCATGCGGCGGAACTTGTCGAACACCAGTTCCAGCGCCGCGGTCGGGATGCCCCGGCCCTCGTCCTCAATGCTGATGACCACCGAGCCCCGGTCCTCATAGGCCGCCAGTTCGATGGTCGAGCCGTCGGGGCTGTAGGCGATCGCATTCTCCAGGATGTTGACCAGGGCCTGTTCCAGCAGCCCCTGATCCACGCTGACCGCGCTGAGCCGGGCCGGGAAGTCGCGCGTCAGCTGGCGCGCGCCCAGTCGGCGCGACACCCGCTCGGCCGCCGCGTTGAGGACATCGCGGACGTCGGTCCAGTCGGCCTTGATGTTCAGCGCCCCGCCTTCGAGCCGCGTCATGTCCAGCAGGTCGCCGACGTAGCGGCCGAGCCGTTCAGCCTCCTCGCGGATGCTGAGCAGCAGGTCCCGGCGCACCTCGGGCTTCAGGGTCGGGCCATAGTCGATCAGGGTGGTGGCGGCCCCCAGCACGGTCGACAGCGGGGTGCGCAGGTCGTGGCTGACCGAGTTCATCAGGGCCCCGCGAAAGCGATCGGTGCGGCGCAGGGTCTCGGTTTCCACCGCATCGCCGGCCAGCTGAGCCCGCTCCAGCGCCACCGCCCCCTGATCCAGCAGGGCCAGGGCCAGCCGCTCCTCGTCCGATCCGGGGGCCAGGGCCCCGGCCTCGATCCCGGCCACGCCCGCCCGGGACTTGACGCCCTGCAGCGGACGGAAGGTCCAGCCGCTTTGCGGCAGGGTTCCGGTGCCGCGGCCCGCGGGCTCGCCCCGCTCCCAGGCCCAGCGGGCGGCGGCCAGGGTGGCGGCGTCCAGCGCTTCGAGGTCGGGCGCCCCGGCGACGGGGACGATGTCGTCGTCCTGGGGCAGAAACACGATGGCCTTCCCGCCCGCGGCGGCGGCGGTCTGTTCGGCCAGGACCTGGGCGGTCTGCAGCCGGTCCTCGGCGTCGGCCAGGGCCTGGCTGGCGGCCAGCAGGGCCGAGACCGCCGCGGCCCGGCGCTGGGCATTGCGCGCCTGATCGCGCACCCGGCCGGCCAGTCCGCCCGTCGCCAAGGCCACGGCCCAGAAGACGATGAGGGTGAGAATATCGGTTGGCGACCCGATCAGGAGAGAGTAGCGCGGCTCCAGAAACAGAAAATTGTAGGTCAGGAAGGCCACCGTCGCCGCCGCCAGCGCCGGCCTGAGCCCGTACAGAACCCCCGCCGCCAGCACCGCGGACAGGTAGAGGACGCCCAGATCGACCCGCTCGAACACCCGGTCGAGCCCGAGCGCGAGGGCGGTGGCGATCAGGATGAAGGCCGCGCCGGCGGCATAGCCGGGCCAGTGCGCGAGCCGGGCCGTCGCGGGGCCCCGGGTCGGCCGCTCGGTGGCGACGCCGGCCGGCTCGGTGATAATGTGCAGGGCGACGCCCCGGGCGGAGCGCAGCAGCTCGGCGGCCAGGGATTGCCCCAGGATCTCGCTGAGGCGGCTGTCCCTGCCCTTGGCGATGACGATCTGGGTGACGTTGTTGCGGTGGGCGTAGTCCATCACCGACCGGACGACGTCGTCCCCGGTCAGGACCAAAGTCCGGCCGCCCAGCTGTTCGGCCAGGGCGAAGGCCTCGCTGATCCGGGTCCGGCCGCCGGGGCCGGACACGGGCCGGTTGGGCCGCTCGACGTGGGCCACGGTCCAGGGGGCGTCCATGGTCATGTCGGACAGGCGTCGCCCGGCCCGGACCAGGGAGGTAGCGATGGCGTTGCCCCCGACCAGGACCAGGATCCGCTCCCCCGCTGCCCACGGCCCCTCGACCCCCCGCTCGCGCAGCGTCGCCAGCAGCTGGTCGTCGACCGTCTGGGCCGCCCGGCGCAGCGCCATCTCGCGCAGGGCCGTCAGATTCTCGACCTTGAAGAAATTCTCTGAAGCCAAGCGCGCCGTCTCGGGCACATAGACCTTGCCCTCGGACAGGCGTTTGCGCAGCTCGTCGGGCGTGATGTCGACGACCTCGATGTCGTCCGCCCCGCTGAGCGCGCTGTCGGGCACGGCCTCGCGCTGGCGCACCCCGGTGATGCGCAGCACCACGTCGGACAGGCTTTCCAGATGCTGGACGTTCAGCGTGGTCCAGACGTCGATGCCGGCCGACAGGATTTCCTCGACGTCCTGCCAGCGCTTGGGGTGGCGCGAGCCGGGCACGTTGGAATGGGCGTATTCGTCGACCAGCAGCAGGTCAGGCTTGCGCGCCAGGGCCGCGTCAAGGTCGAACTCCATCAGGGCCCGACCCTTGTAGTCGATGGGGGCGCGCGGCATCACCTCCATGCCGCGCAGCAGGCTCTCGGTCTCGCGCCGACCGTGGGTCTCGACCACCCCGACCACGACGTCGCCGCCCTCGGCCTTTCGGCGTCGGGCGGCGCGCAGCATCTCATAGGTCTTGCCGACCCCCGGCGACATGCCGAGGAACACCTTCAGCCGGCCGCGCTTCGGCCGTCGGGCGGCGACCTTGGACGGATCGGGCGGAGGCGGCTGGTCCGCCAAGATCAGGTCGCGGCGGGGAAGCGGGCGTCTAGCGCCCGGTTCGTCAGCAGCACATTGACGCGCGGCTGGCCGATGAAGCCCAGCAGGGCCCCTTCGGTATTCGCATCGATCACCTGCTGCACCGTCGCCACGTCGATCCCTCTCGCCCGCGCCACCCGCGCCGCCTGCAGGCGAGCGTAGGCCGGAGAGATGTGGGGGTCGAGGCCCGAGGCCGAGGTCGTGACGGCGTCGGCCGGAAGGACCGTCGCCCCCGTCTCGGCGCGCAGGGCGTCGGCGTCGGTCTGGATGCGGTCGGCCAGGCCGGGGTTCAGCGGTCCCAGGTTGGAGCCCGACGAGGCCGAGGCGTCATAGCCGTCGCCGGCGGCCGAGGGGCGCGGGTGCAGATAGCCGGCCTGGACGAAGGGCTGGCCGATCAGGGCCGAGCCGACGATGCGATCGTCCGCGTCGCGGATCAGGCTGCCGTTGGCCTGGGCCGGGAAGAGGCCTTGCGCCAGGCCGGTGACGCCCAGCGGATAGGCCAGACCCAGCAGGAGGGTGAACAGGGCGACCATCACGACCGCGGGACGAAGCTGGTTGAACATCAGAACACCGCCTTCAGCGACGCGAAGGCCCGCGCGCCATAGATGTCGCCGAACTCGTGCTCGTCGGTGTCCGAATAACGCACGTCCAGCCCCAGGGTCTCGGTCAGGGCATAGGTCACGCCGGCGTTCCAGGTCGTGTAGTCGAAGTCCGAGGAGACGAACTGGCGACCGACCGCGCCCGACACGGTCCAGCGGTCGGCGGGGGAAAAGGCGGCGTTGGCCTCGACATAGGTGGCTTCGTCCTCCGACGCGCCGAAGAAGTCCGGCGACCAGTAGACGGCGGCCCCGAGCGTGGCCGGGCCGACGGCGCGCGACGCGGCCAGCTTGACCTCGCCATAGCTGTAGTCCGCCCCGTCCGGCTGGTTCGTATAGAGATAGCCGACGACGCCGAGGTCGAGGGTGAAGCCGGCCACCTCGGGCCGGACGCCGCCGTACAGGTCGATCTCCGCATCGGTGTCGCCGTCGCCGGGGAAGGACACGGTCGAGGCCCAGGCCCCGACATAGCCCTGGCCGAAGGTCAGATCGACACCGCCGGAAAGGGCCGGGTCTTCCTCGGTCTGGCTGACGCCGCGAAACACGTAGTCCGAGCCGACGGCGAGGTTGAAGGCCACGTCCGGCGACCAGGACGCGGCGACCGACTGGCTGGGGTTCTGGGCCGTGGTGGGATCGACCGCCTGGGCCCTGGCATGGGAGGCCAGGCCGAAGACGGCGATGGCGGCCAGGCAGACGCCGGCGAACAAGGCGTCGTTGGCGCCGGAGGCCTTGAAACGGGATTTGCGGGACATCGAAGGGACTTTCGGGAACAGGGAGGACATGAGGCTCAGGCCAGACCGAGGCCGGAGATGACGAGATCGATCAGCTTGATGCCGACGAAGGGGGCGATCAGGCCGCCGAGGCCGTAGATCAGCAGGTTGCGGCCCAGCAGCGCCCCGGCCCCGACGGCGCGGTATTTGACGCCGCGCAGGGCCAGGGGGATCAGGGCCACGATCACCAGGGCGTTGAAGATCACCGCCGACAGGATCGCGCTTTCCGGACTGCCCAGATCCATGACGTTCAGGGCCCCCAGCGCCGGCAGGGCGACTACGAACATCGCCGGGATGATGGCGAAATACTTGGCCACGTCGTTGGCGATCGAGAAGGTGGTCAGGGCCCCGCGGGTGATCAGCAGCTGTTTGCCGACCTCGACGATCTCGATGACCTTGGTCGGGTCTGAGTCCAGATCGACCATGTTGCCGGCCTCGCGGGCGGCCTGGGCCCCGGTCTGCATGGCCACGCCGACGTCCGCTTGCGCAAGGGCGGGCGCATCGTTGGCCCCGTCGCCGCACATGGCGACCAGCCGCCCCTTGGCCTGTTCGGCCTTGATCAGCCGCATCTTGTCCTCGGGCGTCGCCTCGGCGAGGTAGTCGTCGACCCCGGCCTCCGAGGCGATGGCGGCAGCGGTCACCGGGTTGTCGCCGGTGATCATCACGGTGCGCAGGCCCATGCGGCGCAGGTCGGCGAAGCGGGCCTTGATGCCGGGCTTGATCACGTCCTTCAGGTGGATGATGCCGACCAGCAGACCGTCCTCGACCACCGCCAGCGGCGTGCCGCCCGAGCGGGCGATGCGGTCGACGGCCTGGCGGAACTCGGCCGGCGTCTGGTCGTCGGTCCGGTGCAGCGACTTCAGCACCGCGTCGACCGCCCCCTTGCGCCAGGACTTGACGCCAGAGCCGTCAGAGGGGGCGTCCACGCCCGACTGGCGTGTGGTGGCCGAGAAGGGGATGGCGGTGGCCCCCTCGGGCAGGTCGACGGACAGGCCGGCGTTGCGGCCCAGTTCGACGATCGACCGGCCCTCCGGCGTCTCGTCGGCCAGGGAGGCCATGACGGCGGCGCGCAGGGCGGCCTCGGGCCGGACGCCGGGGACGGGGATGACTTCCGTCGCCATGCGGTTGCCGAAGGTGATGGTGCCGGTCTTGTCGAGCAGCAGGGTGTCGACGTCGCCGGCCGCCTCCACCGCGCGGCCCGAGGTGGCCAGAACATTGACCTTCAGCAACCGGTCCATGCCGGCGATGCCGACGGCGGACAGCAGACCCCCGATCGTGGTCGGGATCAGGGTGATGAACAGGGCCCCCAGGACGATCGGGTCCAGGGCGATGCCCGAATAGGCGCCGAGCCCCAGCAGGGTGACCACGGCGATCAGGAACACCAGGGTCAGGCCGGCCAGAAGCACCGACAGGGCCAGCTCGTTCGGCGTCTTCCGGCGGTCCGCGCCCTCGACCATGGCGATCATGCGGTCGAGGAAGGTCGAGCCGGGGGCGGCGGTGATCCGCACCTTGATCCAGTCGGACACCACCGTGGTGCCGCCGGTGACGGCCGAACGATCGCCGCCGCTCTCACGGATCACGGGCGCGCTTTCGCCGGTGATGGCGGCCTCGTTGACCGAGGCGATCCCCTCGACGATCTCGCCGTCGGAGGGGATGACGTCCCCGGCCTCGACCAGCACGACCTGGCCCACCTGCAGCTCTCCGGCGGGCGTCGGGACCGTCAGGCCGGTGGCCGGATCGACGATCAGCTTGGCCTTGGTGGTGACGCGGGTGGCGCGCAGGGAGTCCGCCGCCGCCTTGCCGCGCCCTTCGGCGACGCTTTCGGCGATGTTGGCGAACAGGACGGTGGCCCACAGCCACAGGGCCAGCTGGAGGGCGAAGCCGGCCGCCTCCCCCGCCACGACGGCGGCGACGGCCGAGACCGTCGCCAGCAGGGCCACGATCCAGGTGGTGAAGATCACCGGGTTCCGCAGCAGGCGGCGTGGGTCCAGCTTGACGAAGGCGTCGCCGAGCGCCCGGCCCAGCAGGGGACCGGACAGGCCCCCCGCCAGAGGCGCGGCGCGGGAAGGCTCGCCCGACAGGTCGGGGTTTGCGAAAGTCATGTCAGGGGTCCGATCAGAGCCCGGCCACGACGGCGAGCATCTGGAAATGCTCGACGAGGGGACCAAGGGCGAGGGCGGGGAAGAACTGCAACCCGCCGAGGATGAGGATGACGCCGATCAGCAGGCCGATGAACAGCGGCCCGTGGGTCGGCAGGGTGCCGGGGCTGGGGGCCAGTTTCGGCTTGACGACCAGGCTGCCGGCGATGGCCAGCACCGCGATGGCGGGAACGAACCGGCCCATCAGCATGGCGAGGCCCAGGGTCGTGTTCCACCACGGCGCGTTGGCGGTCAGGCCGGCGAAGGCCGAGCCGTTGTTCCCGGCCGCCGAGGTATAGGCGTAGAGCATCTCGGACAGGCCGTGGGGGCCGTCGTTGAGGAGCCCTTCCAGCGCCGTGGGCAGGACCGCCGCGACGGCGGTGAAGCCGAGCACGGCCAGGGGCAGCACCAGGACCGCGATCATGGCGTACTGGATCTCGCGCGCCTCGATCTTCTTGCCCAGATACTCGGGGGTGCGCCCGACCATCAGGCCGGCGACGAACACCGACAGCACGGCCATGACGACCATGATGGCGATGCCCGAGCCGATCCCGCCCGGCAGGATCTCGCCCAGCTGCATCAGGTACATCTGCAGCGCCCCGCCCAGCGGCAGGTAGCTGGCGTGCATCGAGTTGACCGAGCCGTTGGAGGCTCCGGTGGTCTGCACCGCCCAGGCGACCGAGGCCGGCACGCCGAAGCGGACCTCCTTGCCCTCCATATTGGCGGAGGCGTCGACGCCCGCCGCGACGAGGGACGGCGCGGGCTGGGTCTCGATGGCATACATGGCCGCCGCCGACAGGCCGAGCAGCACGACGGCGGCGAGGATCAGGGCGCGCACGTCTTTCTTTGCCAGGACGCTGCGGCCGAAGGCGAAGAAGGCGGCCCAGCCGAGCACGTTGATCGAGATCGCCGTGATCAGGTTGGTCAGGGGCGTCGGGTTCTCGAACGGGTGCGCCGAGTTGACGTTGAAGACGCCGCCGCCGTTGATGCCCAGCTGTTTGATGGCCAGTTGGCTGGCGGTCGGGAACAGGGACAGGGTCTGGGACCCGCCCTCCAGCCCCGTCGCGCCGGCCGAGGCGGCCAGGGTCTGGGTCACGCCCAGACCGACCAGCACCAGGGCCAGGACGATGGACAGGGGCAGCAGGACCCAAAGCGTCGTGCGGGTCATGTCGGCCCAGAAATTGCCGACCCCCTCGCCGCGGCTGGCGACGAAGGCCCGGGCCAGGGCGGCGGCGATGGCGGCCCCGGTGGCGGCCGACAGGAAATTCTGCGTCGTCAGCCCGACCATCTGGGTCAGCGTCGACAGGGTGGTCTCGCCGCCGTAGCTCTGCCAGTTGGTGTTGGTGACGAAGCTGACGGCGGTGTTGAAGGCCAGATGCGGCGACAGACCCTCGAAGCCTTGAGGGTTCAGCGGCAGTCCGCCCTGCAGGCGCAGCAGGGCGTAGAGGGCGATGAAGCCCGCGCCGTTGAAGGCCAGCAGGGCCCCGGCATAGCCGAGCCAGCCCTGGCTGTGCGTCGGGTTGACCCCGGCGGCCCGGTAGAACAGGCCCTCCACCGGCTTCAGCACCGGGTCGAGCCAGGTCCGCTCGCCGTTCCAGACGCGCGACATATAGATTCCCAGCGGCCAGCCGATCAGGGCGGCCAGGCCGAGGGTCAGGGCGATTTCCGCCCATCCTTGAAGGTTCATGGCGGCGGCTCCCTAGAACCGCTCGGGGCGCAGCAGCGCCGCGACCATGTAGACGGCGACGACGACCGCGCCGGCCCCCCAGAGTATGGCAACCAGCATTGTCACACCCGCTTCAGGGCAGCGGCGAGAACGGCGAAGGCGACGAACGCACCGCCGCCGACGCCCAAGAAAATAAGATCGGCCATGCCGACGCCTCCAGCTCAACGTTAAGGCGGGGTTTGAGCACCGGCGGGCGTAAGCGCTCCATGGGCAAAGGGATTGTCGGCATAAGGGAAACGTAAAGGTGGGTACAGCGAGCCGGCGTCGGCTCGCTTGGGACGACGTGCCCCGTCGACGCGGGTAACTTGCGGCCCCAAGGCCGGCGTCGGGCAACACCGCACCCGCTCTGCTGAAGGCCAGTCACGCAGTCAGAGCGCGGATAGCCGGAGCCGTGGGCTCAGGCGCTGATGAGTACCAGACCCGACCCTGAACTATTATTTAACAAAAACAGCAACAAGGCCGTCTAGGACATGGCTTGTTACAGCCGAACGGGTCGCTTCACGCTGACGTCCGATCTTCTATGTCTCTGATTTCATCAATTAAATGGCGCGCCCGGAACGATTCGAACGTCCGACCCTCAGATTCGTAGGAAGTTTCGAAGCCAGTTTCGGGCGGTTCCAGGTTGTTTCAGTTTGCTTCACAAACTATTGTCTTCGTTCATATTTTTCCTAATTGTCGGTATGTTTGCGTTTCAAGCGGTTTCACCCTTTTTTTGTTTTTCTGTGCCCCATATGTGCCCCAAAGCGATTTCAAGACTGATCGCCTGACGGGTCGCGGGGAACGCGATCCCTAACCCGATGCGTGCGGAGGGGGCTAAATGAGCAAGGTCAAACTCACCGATCGGTATGTCGCGACGATCACCGCTGAGCCTGGAAAGCGGCTCGAGGTATTCGATCAGCACCTGATGGGCGCGGGGCTGATGCTGCGGGTGACCGACACCGGCCGCAAGGTGTGGATGGTCCGGTACAGGACCGACGACGGACAGCAGCGACGTCTGAACCTCGGCATGTACCCGGACATTGGTCTGGGGGAGGCGAGAGGTCGGGCTGCAGAGGCGCGCAAGAAGGCCGTCGATGGCGACGATCCGGCCGGAGAACGGCGACAGCGGCGGGCCGAAGCCCGTTCGAACCCTCTAAAGACCTTCACCGATCTCGCCGACAGCTATTTCGCGGCGAGTGAGGTCGGTGAGTGGAAGCCGCGAAAGACGAAGAAGCGCGCGTCCACCCTGGCCGGTGAGAAGTGGCTCTGGGAGCGACACATCAAGCCTGAGCTCGGCGATCTACCCATCGACGACGTGACCCCGGCCGCCATCAAGAAAATCCTGCGCTCGCTGGTGGCGACAGGGCGCGAGTCAACGTCCAACAAGGTCCGGGCTCAGATCCGGCAGATGTTCAACTATGCGATCGAGCAAGAACGGGTCACCGTCAATCCGGTCGCCAAGACGACCGCCCTGGGCGACGAGGTGCCCCGGCAGAGGGTGCTGAACGACGACGAGATCCGGGCGCTCTGGACCGCTTTGAGCGATCGAAGCGGACTGGTGCGTAAGAACAAGCCTGCGGCCGAAAGCAGGGTCTTCATCGGCGAGCCCGTCAGCATTGCCATGAAGCTGCTCCTGGTCACTCTGGTCCGTCGCGCCGAGATGTCGGGCGCGGCGCGCACCGAGCTCGACCTCGAGAACGGTATCTGGCTCATCCCGGGTGCCCGCACCAAGAGCAGGCGGCCCCATCTGGTCCCGCTCAGCTCGACCGCCGTTTCGCTGTTCAGGCGTGCGATCCTGATCGCAGACGCCAAGCACATTGATCCCTCGCCATATGTCTTCCCTTCGCCGCGCGACCGCAGGCAGCCGATCACGCCGGCCGCTCTCACCCACGCCTTGCGACATGTGCGCGAAGCTCTGGATCTGGGGCGGCTGACGCCGCATGATCTCCGCAGAACGGGCGCGACGAACATGGCCAGCGAACGGCTGGGAGTCTCACCCTTCCTCATCGGCAAGGTGCTCAGCCATTCGACGGAAACGGGCGGGGCAGCGGTCGTCACCCTGACTACCTATGCCCTGTACGACTACGTGAAGGAGAAGCGAGCCGCGCTCGACGCCTGGGAGGCGCTGCTGAATACCATCCTGTGGGGGAAGCCCGGGGACAAGGTCGCGGGGTATTTTCCGGACGTGGTGCCGCCGGCGATGAGCGAGGAGCTCCGCCGGCGCGTCGCCGATGACCCGGCCTTCCGACAAGCGCTGATCAATGAGCTTCTGGGCCTGCCGACGACCGCGACGACGAGGCAGGCGCGAGTGACGAAGCTCCGCGATCAGTGATCTACTCTTTCGAGACAGTAACACGGACTGGGGCTGTCGGAACTCCTGCCCCAGGCGGAACAGGCCTTTCCTAGCCCTTGGGACCTGGAGCGTCGCGAAGTGAGGAGCGTTCTTTCGGGACCGGACCAGATGCGAGTGGACACGCGGATGATCCAACCGCGCGTCGACTAGCGACCGCTAGACTAAGCTGCGCGCCAGAGCTTTGTATCGTTCTCTGTGCCAGACCAAGCCACAACTGATCCGAGCCGCGCCGCCGTTTTCAGCTCAACTTTATCTGGTGCTGCTCCACAACCGGGCGGCCTGGCAATCCGGGACGGCCGCTCGCTGTGGGCACTGCAGCGCGCAATATTCTATTGCAGCGGCTGCGGACGCGACGAGGAGATCATCGTGCCGGCCAAGCTGGTCAAAGACCCAACCTCCATACCGCGTCTGGTCTGGTCCTTCAATCAACGCCCTAGTCCGCGGGTGAATGCCGCGATCGAACACGATTCCCTTTACGATACCGAGGGTGACGGGCAAGTGGAGCGAAACGGTCGGGGTCGACGACTTTCGAACTCAGATTCCGCACACTGCCGGCGAAACGCCGATGGAGTATCTGACACGCTGGTGCATGCTTCTCGCAGGTCATCGCCTTGAGTCCTCGCACGAGGCCATTGCGGCCATCGCTGCGTCCCCTTGGCTTTGCGCGTTCAGCACAGCGTTCAAGCGGGTGACGGGCTGCACGCCCCGACAACACAGTCGGATTGTCCCATTGCAGGTCTCGCCCCTGGCCGAGGATCCACAGCTCGCTTGAGATCACGTCGGCACCGTTTAGGCCGAGTTCCACAATTGCCGGGCACGCACGCGATGGCTCAGTCCACAATGCCAAGCGCCCTGTACATCGGCACGACGCTGCTCAGAAACCGGTCGGCCATCTCCGCCAGAACGCTCAGATTATCCGCCTGCGTGGTCATCTCCTGACCATTCTTCACCGCGCGCTCATTGGTCCTCTGGAAGATCGCCCAGGTTTCGGCGGCCAGCTGATCGGCCGAACGATGCCCGGCCCACCAGGCCCTCAGGAACACCTGGTCCGGGCGGGCGCAGGGAACGCCGCCTCCCACTACGGGGGCGGCCAGGTGCTTGAGGTAGGGTCCCGTCACCGCGCGCTGAAGGACGTGTTCGTTATAGGCGCGTGATCGCAGACGGGCGTCGGGGCCGGGGTTCCGCGCGGGACGAAGGACATCGAGTCCAACGAGAACGGTCAGGGCGGACACGGCGTCCATCCGCTTCAAGGCGGGCAGATTGGCCAGGGCGAGGATTTCCGGGAGGGCCTTGGGTTTGTAGCCGTCGGCCGCGAGGGCGTCCGCCAGAGGGGCGTAGACCTCTTCGGGCAGGCTCGCGTCTCCCAAGGCTCCCGGGACGGTGAAATCGATCCGGTCCCGAACGCAATCGAGCACAAAGGTCTGGCTATCCCAGAACGCTTCCTGTTCAGCGACCGACATCCGGATCGCACCTTTGACATACACGTCCGGCCGGAAGCGCTGATTGACGAGATAGTCGCGTATGGATTCGCGGAGCTCGGGGTCCTTGAGACGATCCAGCAGGGCCACTCCGGCCGGGGTCAGATTGACGTCATTGACCCGATCGAGCAGACGCGCGGACGATACGAATGTCAGCTTGGCCTTCGCCATGTCCGCCGCCACATCCGCGAAATAGGGCACATACCAGTCGGCGTTGAGATACTCGTGGGCCAGGTATTGCGCGCTGTGTTTGCTCAGGCCCGCGGCATGGCTGACGGCGGGTCTGATGTCGGCGAAGAAGAGCGGATTGACCGCGACCACCTCCTCGACGAATGCCAACGCGCGATCGACCTCCCCGCCCCCGCCGGCGTTTCCGCTCAGGATCCGGTTGCTTCCAAGGCGCATCAGATGCCTTACCGGGTCAAGCCCGGCCCAACCCGGTTGGGCGTTGTAGCTGACATAGGCGACCCCGCCCGGGCGAAGTCGGTCCTGAATGAGCTGAAGGAGGACCTGACGATTGGCCTCAGAGATCCAACTCCAGACGCCGTGCGCTACGATCACGTCGAACATCGGCAGGTCCTGTCGGACCGCGAACCGCGCGAAGGCGTCGTCAAACAGCCGGACCCTGGCACCTGACGCATCGGCGAGGTCCTGCGCATGAGCCACGTGGGCCGGATTGAAATCGACCCCCCAGTGTTCGCCCTCCCCGGCGGCGGCGTGAAGGTTGATCGAGACGCCCCGTCCGAAGCCGAGCTCCAGATAGGTCGGCGCTTCGGGTATGCGGCAGTGAACGCCGGCGGCCCGGCAGACGAACCTCAAATGATCCGGCCCCAACCGGTGATAGTAGCCGGAGGTGTACTCCGACCCGACGTAATAGCCGTCCGTCCAGTCCATGATGTCGCGTGTCTCAAGCCTCGGGGAGTATCGGATGACGACCGGGCGCCAGAGGACGCGGTGGCCGGAGCGCCGGAGACACGGACGCCGAGAACGGCTCCCGCCAACAAGTCTCCGTCTGGCGACTTAAAGGTCGGACGCTCGTTTTGTCAAGCGCCGGCTGGGGTCCCGTGCCCGTCGGACGATGGGATCCAACCCTGCTGCGGGCCGGCTGCTGCGGCGCGGCCCAGACACACCTCAGGGGTCAGCGAGGCCGTTCAGTGGCCGCTCGGCGTCCGACACGCCCCAGGTGCGTGGCTCCGAAGCCTGACCTGTATTTCAGCCCGTAGCCCAGCATGCGGTCCAAGCCGATGTGAGCGATCCAGACGAGGGTCACCGGCAGCAGGACGCCCAAGTCGAACAACCAGGCTGTCGCGGCGACGAGGGCGGGGACGAGATAGCTATGTCCCAGGTTATAGGCGATCGCTCCGACGCGCGGCCCTGCGAGATACCCGAGCATCACGGCGTCTGGCACGAAAAACAGGATCGCCGCCATCCACCAGCCTTCGCCGGACTGCGAATAGGCGATCGCGGCAGCCGCAAAAACTGCGCCGCCCTCGCACCTCAGCAGGAGCAGGGGAAGACCGGCTACGCTCCCGGCGGAGTTCAGGTCGGAACGGACGGTCGTCGCCGACGGTTCGATGGGCATGGGGTCTCCGCCTTCCTTGGGCGCTGCAGAGCCGTCCGGCTGCGTCGCCGAAGCGAAAGCTCCGCGGGCGGCAGGACATCCGGATCGAATTGGTCGGTCCATTGAAGGATGCGCCCGTCGCGAAGGCCGCAGACGGCGATGCGGGTGGGAACCGTCCGCCCGCGTCGCCGTCCAGAAGCGGTCCGGGCCGGTTGGCTCCGACGGCATCCAGAGCCGCTGTGAGGACCCGGATCAGATTGTCGCCGGCGCCTCCAGAGCGTTGGGACCGGTGCGCGTCGAGCTCGGGGTCGCCGGTCATGATCCGATGCGATCACACCGGCCGCATACGGCCGAGCAGGCCGTCCTTGTCCCAGAACTGATGTTTGAGCGCTGCGAGAACGTGCACGACCACCAGGGCCTTGGTCAGAATGGTCAGGCTTGTGTGCACATTCCCTGTCAGATCGCCGAGGTTCGGTAGAAAGGCGACTGGAAACAGACCGAAGACCCGCACCTGATCGACGTCCAGTCGGTCGATCCCGTAGGGCACGATCGCAAGCAGACCCGTCACCGGAAGGGCGATGAGGAAGACGTAGAAGGTCGAATGCGTCGCTTTCGCCGCCCAGGCCTCCCAGGGCCGCATCGTGCGAGGCAGCTTCGGGGGCGGATTTCCCATTCGCCACAATAACCGGGCAATGCCGAGAAGCAGGATCAGAACCCCGATGGTGGCGTGCGTCGAGGGCTGCCAGCCGGCGAGCGACGCGCCCTCGGGGCGACGGATGTAATCCTCCCCCCACAGCAACATGAAGATCATCAGGAGCGCAGTGATCCAGTGCAGCCAGATGGCGGGGCGGGTGAAGCGGTCCTGGGGCGGGGTCATTCGGGTCTCTCGTCTGAAGGGGCGGGCGCGGTTCGTGACGCTGGCGTGGGCAGGGGCGAGGCTGGACCGTCTGGCCTGGCGTGGATTGGTCGTCCGCCACGCCGTGGTTGCGCGAACCGGGCCGGACAGCCCGTCAGTGCGCGCGGACCTGCTGGACCTGCACATCCCTCTCGGACCGAAAGCCGGGCACGGCGGGTGGACGGTCCGCGCGTCTTCACCTGGAGACATCTAAGTCTTCACTTGGAGAGAAGTCAACCGGCCAGCGGCTGGCGAGACCTATTGGCCGGGTTCGACCGCGGCCGCAGCCTTTGCGATATCCGTCGGAGCGGGCTCGAGCATCCCGCAGACGCTGTTGATCACCGCCGAAAGTCGGGCGACCTGCTCCGGTGACTCCAGACCCATTCCGCCGAATCCCATATGCGGGCGGCGTGAACGGATCGCGAGGTAGTGGATGGCGGCGGAGAGCACGAGCAGCAGGTCCTGACCATCGACCCCGTCACGCGTCTGCCCCAGATCGGCGAAGTAGAGACGCGCGATCTCGGCGGTGGAGTCCTGCCGCCGCTCCATCATGCGCCGGGTCAGCTCATTGCTTTGCCGCGTTTCGGCGGACATGAGTTCGGTCATCATGGGCCGCGCCTTGATGGCGACCGCCAGATTGATGAGGATTCGGGCGCACCGCTCGGAGAGCGGCAGGTGTTCGATGGCCCCGTTGTCGGTCAGTTCCTCGACGGTCGGCCAGAACTCGGAAGAATCCGCATAGGCCTGAAACAACCCGTCCAGACTGCCGAAGTAGCGATTGATGAGCATGTGATCCACGCCCGCCCGTCTCGCGACCGTACGCGTTCCCAGCGCTTCGAATCCGTCGTCGGAGATCACCTGCCCGACGGCGGCGACGAGCCTGGCCTCTGTGGCAGCCCGATCGCGGGTCTGTCGAACGCGAGGCTGGATCTTGGAAAGGGGGGACATGGGTTCTTCTGTTCGGCTCGTCAGCACATTAGGCCGGGATGGCCCCCGACGCCAAACCGCTCCGCAATCGGGCGGTCGACGATCGGACGATTCCCGCGCCCGGCGATCGCCGACCGTTGGAACGGACAGCGATCACCGGCGCGGAAGTTCGCAGGATTCGGACTCGGCTCAGAACGCCCGGAAGATCGCGAAGCCCACCTGCATCTGGTTCTCCGATCCCTGCTCTGTCACGATCGGCGTGTCGGCGGCATCGCCCAGAAGGCGGTCATAGGAGGCGAACAGGGCCATCCCCCAACGTTCGTTCAGCTGGTAACGCAGATTCGCCGAAAGTCCCGCGCTTTCCAGGCCGGCTTCCGCCTGAAATGGCGTCAGACCGGATGCGACGGCACCGGCGGCGTCCACGCCGAAATAGGTCTGCATGTAGCTATCGTCGGCCCAGACGATGTTGGCGCCGACGCTGTAGCTCAGCCGTTCGGTGATCGGCGCCGAGTAGCTGGTGTCCAGCCCGACCGAATAGCCTTCGTGCGCATCGCCGAGATCCGCCATGAATTTGACCCCTGCAGCGATCGTCCCGCCGCCGACCTCCCAGTTCATCTTCGCGAAGGCCCCGCCCTCGAGCGCGCCGTCGATGGTCGGCAGGAGGCGGACGATCTCGTTGCTGATATCGTCGTCCCGACCGGATCGGTACCCGATCACGGGTCCTGCCTCGAACCGGCCGTTCGGGACCAGATCCAGTTCGAAATCGGCTCCCTGCATCGACAGGGTGGTGCCGCCGAGCCCGTACCGGAAGCCGACGAACGGGCGAGGCTGGAACTCGTAGTCATCGGAGCCGCGGAACTCGGGTCGATACAACCCGGCGACGCCGAGGATGGGGTGGAAGCCTTGTTCGGGCCGATCCGCTTCGGGGCGGTCCTGGGCGAATACGGGATGAGCGATCAGCAGGGCGCCGAGCGCGACGGACGCGCCGAGGGAGGAGATGGAAGAACGCATGGTCAGGTCTCTTTCGTGGTCTGGAGGGGAGGCGGGAAATTTGAACGGACGCCGGTTGGAGGCTGTGGCGGTGAGGCAATGTCAGCGGGGCAGAGCCGCATCTGGACGCACGGCGGGCGGCGGATGGGCCTGACGGCCGACGATCACGCCGATCCCGAGCGCCATGAGGATGAGGTTCGTGACGACGTGTCCGGGCTGAAGGGAAGCCCCGTGGATCAGGGCCATCACCGCAGCCGAAACCGTGATCGCCAAAGCGGAGCCGAACATCGCGGGTCGGCCGAACCGCCACGACAGAAGGGGGCTGAGCAGGAGGACGGCCAGCAACAGCTCCGCCCACCCGACCACGGTCACGAGGACCGGCGGCGCGTAGGTGGGCCAGGACAGAAGCGCGATCAGAAGTTCACGAGGTTCCGTCAGCTTGGCGTAGCCGGCCGCGACGTAGAACATCGCCAGCCAGCCCTGGAGGGTCCAGAGCAGCGGATTGGCCCAGACGCTGCGAAGGCGAGATGTCTTCGCCTCGTAGCGCCCGACGGACGCGTCGTGGTCTGCGGAGGTCATGGCGCGGTCTCTCCTGGCTTGGGATCAGGGGCGTGGCGGGTTCGAATGACCGGTGCTCGGAACAGCCGCGCCAGCCGGCGTTCGACACCGGCGGTGACGCTGAACACGACGGGCACCACCAGCAGGCTCAGGAGGGTCGAGGTGACGAGCCCTCCGATCACGGCGGTGGCCATGGGCTGCCGGAAACTAGCGTCAGCGCCGAGACCTATGGCGACGGGCAGCATGCCCGCGATCATCGCCACGCTCGTCATGATGATCGGCCTGGCCCGTTTGTGGCAGGCGTCGACCAGGGCGTCGACCATGGGGAGCTCGCGCTCGCGCATGCTCACAACGGCGTATTCGACCAGAAGGATCGAGTTCTTGGTGACGATCCCCGTCAGCATGACGAGACCGATCATGGCCGGGACATCCAGTTCGCTGCCTGCCACCAACAGGGCGACGAAGGCGCCGCCCATGGCCAGGGGAATGGCCGACAGAATGGTCAGGGGTTGGAGGACATCCCTGAACAGCAGGATGAGAATGCAGAACATGCACAGAATGCCGGTCACGATCGCGACGATGAAGCCGGACGCGAGTTCGCCGGCGATTTCACCGTCTCCGGACTGGATCAGGTGGACACTGGTGGGCAGGCCGACTGCGGCCGGAAGCGCCATGGCCTGACTGGTGGCGCGACCCAGGGGGGTCCCCCCGAGATCGGCGTTCAGGGTCATCTGGCGCTGACGGTCATAGCGATCGATCTGGGCGGGACCGTTTTCGAGCGAGAGGGTGGCGATGTCGCCAAGGGGCGTCGATCCGCCGCTCGAAGGCACCCGCAGACGCGCCAGGGCGTCGGGATCGCTCCGGTCGACGTCGGTCATCCGAACACGGATCGGTATCTGGCGATTGTCGAGATTGAGCTTGGCCAGTGCGCGATCGAAGTCGCCGCTGGTCGCTATCCGGACGGTCTCGCCAATGGCGGCCGTCGAGACGCCGCGTTCTGCGGCGCGCGCGAGGTCGGGCCGGACGACGACCTCGGGCCGCTCCAGGCTCGCCGTGGAGGCGACGTTGGACAGTCCGGGGACGGTGCGCAGGTCGTGTTCGAAGGCGCGGGCGGCGGCGGTCAGCGCCTGGGCGTCGTCACTGGCCAGGATCAGGGACAGGGCTGCGCCGGGCCCTCCACCGACGGTGAACCGTGCGCCCGGTACGGCCGTGACCGCAGTCCGCACTGCGGTTTCGATCTCAGCCTGGGCCGGCCGCTCGCCCCTGGGTCTGAGTTTGAGCGTCACCGTGGCGCGCCGGACTTCGGCCGCCGAGGGGCCGTCTCCTCCACCCTGGGCCGTGCCGATGGCCGTGAAGGTGGAGGCGACGCCATCCAGACCGGACAGGCTGCGTCGCACCGCTTCGGCCACGGCCCGCGTCTCTTCAAAAGCGCTGCCAGGCGGCAGTTCGATGTTGACGGAGGTGGAGCCACGGTCGGCGGGCGGTATCAGCCCGGTCGGGATCAGGGGGACCAGGGCGACCGAGCCGATGAACAGGGCCAAGGCGGCGGCGAGGGTCGCGCCGCGATGGGCGAGGCACCAGCGGACGGCGGCGAGGTAGCGGCGCATCACCGCGCCGTCCCGCTCGGTCCGGGACCGGCTCGCTCCGAGGAGGTAGGCCGCCATCAAGGGGGTGAGCAGTCGTGCGACGAGAAGCGAGGCCATCACGGCGATGACCGCGGTCCAGCCGAACTGCCGGAAGAAGAGGCCGGGGATCCCCGACATCAGGGCGGTCGGCACGAAGACGACGACAAGCGTGAGCGTGGTGGCCATCACGGCCAGGGCGATCTCGGTCACCGCGTCGCCGGCCGCCTGCACTGCCGGCTTTCCCATGCGACGATGGCGTTCGATGTTCTCGATCTCGACGACGGCGTCGTCGACCAGAATGCCCACGATCACCGCCAAGGCGAGCAGGGTCACGGTGTTGAGAGAGAAGCCGAACCAGTCCATGACCGCGAAGGTCGGCAGAATGGACAACGGCAGCGCGGCTGCCGCGATCAGGGTCGCGCGCCAGTCACGCAGGAAGAGGAAGACCACCAGGACCGCGAGCAGCGCGCCCTCGATGAGCATCTGCATCGAGCCGTGATATTGCTCGAGGGTGTAGTCCACCGAACTGTCGATCGGCGTCACCGACAGGCGAGGGTCTTCGGCCTGCAAGGCGGCGAGAGCCTCGGCCACGCCCTGGGCGACGCGGGTTTCGTCCGCGCCCTTGGCGCGGAAGATGTTGAACCCGACGACCGGCGTGCCGTCGAGCATCGCGGCCTGGGTTCGGTCGCCGATCGTGTCACGGATTTCGGCCACCTGGTCGAGCCGCAGACTCCGGCCGTCCGCAAGGACGATCGGCATCCGCGCCAGGTCCGAAGCCTGTGCCGCGGTCGCGACCGTACGGATCGCCTGTTCGCCGCCGCCCACCTGCGTGCGCCCTCCGGAGGATTCCTGCTGGGTGTCGCGAAGCGCGCGGGAGACCTCTGCGGCCGTGGCGTTCACGCCGGCGAGCCGGACGGGATCGACCTCGACGCGGATTTCCCGCTGGACGCCACCGACGCGCTCGAATTGCCCAACCCCGGGGACGGCGAGGATCGCCTTGGCCACCTCGTCATCGACGAGCCAGGACAGGGCCTCCTCATCCAGGCCGGCGGCGGCGACCGAATAGGTCAGGATGGGGCCGCCGGCGATGGTGACCGCTGTCACGATCGGCGGCTGCAAATCTTGCGGGAGATCCGTTCGGACCCGGTCCACCGCGTCCTTCGTCTCCGCAAGAGCCTCTGACAAGGGCTTTTCGAGCGCGAACTGCGCCATGATCTGGACCCGTCCATCGGTGATCGAGGTCCGGATGTGCTCGAGGCCGGCCAGGGTCGCGATAGAGTTTTCCACCCGACGCGCCACCTCGGTTTCCAGCTGGGAGGGCGCGGCCCCCGGTTGCGACAGGCTGACGGTGACCGACGGCAGGTCGAGATCCGGCAGGTTCTGGATGGAGAGCTGGGTGAAACCGCGCCAGCCCGCCAAGGCCAGCAGGACAAACAGCAGGATGACGGGAACGGGGTTGCGGATCGACCAGGTCGCGAGGTTCATCCGCCAGCTCCCGGTCCGACCGGCGCTGCGTTTGGCGAGGCGAACTTCACGGCGTCTCCGTCGTTCAGGAACGCGACGCCGGTCGTCACCACACGACCGTCGGGCGGGGTGGCGCCGATCAATTCAACGCGGCCGCCGCGCCTGCGCCCGATGACGACGGGATAGGCGGTGAGACGCGAGACGCCGTTCCGGGTGGAGACGCCGAACACCAGGCTCCGCCCATCGCGGATGACGACGCTTCGGGCCGGGGCGGCATTCACAAGTCCGTCGGCGATGGCGATCCGCCCGGTGACATAGGTTCCGGACCGGGCGCTGCCAGGGGTGATGTCTGCGTAGACCAGACCGAGGCGGGTGCTGGCGTCCACCCCCGGGGCCGTCTGACGCACGCGAGCGGAGGCGACCGTCCCGTCGCTCAGGGTCAGGCTCACACTCTGACCCGGCCGCACCTGAGCCAACTGGGTCGCCGTCAATTCGCCACGCCATTCCAGGCGACCTTGGCGGATGAGCCGGAACATCTCCTGCCCGACGCCGACGATGGACCCCTGGGTCGCCGCTCGCGCGCTGATCACTCCGTCGTCGGGGGCGCGGATGTCGGCATAGCGCAACTGGACCTGCTGCACCCGGAGCTCAGCCGCCGCCGCTCTGGCTCTCGCTCGGGCGGTACCGGCTTCGGTCTCGTAACGAAGGCGTTCCTGATCGCTGACCGCGCCGGTTCCCGCCAGTTGCGCGGCGCGCGAATGATTGGCTTCGGCCTGGACGGCTTCGGCCTCGGCTTGCTGCAGCAAGGCCTCGAGCCGGTCGGCCTCGGCCCTGAGCTGGTCCGCGTCCATACGGAGCAACACCTGGCCCGCGCGCACCCTGTCGCCGACGCCGGCATACAGGGCGTTGATCTGAAGACCGCCCAGCGCGCTGCCGATGACGGTCTCCTGCCAGGGTGTCACCGACCCGGAGGCCTCAAGGGTCACCGGCCAGGTCTCTCGAACAAGCGGTTCGACGCCGATGGCGATGGGGGGTGTCGTGGCCGTCTCAGCCGACGCGGGGGAGGCATCGGTACGCGAGACGACCACGACGGTCCCGGTCACGCCGATCAGGAGGACAACGGCCCCCACGGCGAGCCAGGGACGGCGGCGCAGGAGACGCGCGGGCGCGCTCCCGGACAGGGCGGATGACCAGGTCATGTGTCGGATTCTTCCGTAGCGGGGGTCGCGCCGCCCAGGGCGAGGACAAGGGCGATCGAGGCCTGGCCGCGATCGCGCCGTGCGGCGACGGCGCTCTCCTGAGCGGCGTTGTATTGCCGTCTGGCGTCCTCAAGCTCGAACTGACTGACTGCGCCAGAGCGCCACTGCGCCTCGACGGCACGGAGAACGAAGGCCGAGGCGTCGAGAGCGTCGGCGCTGGTGAGTTCCCGGGCCCGGGCCGAGTCCGCCGCCGCGATCGCGTCATCAATGTCTTGTGCCGCCCGGCGAATAGCGAGTTCGACGCCGGCGGACATGCCGCGATACCGCGCTTCCGCCCCCTGGACGTCCGCGGTGCCGCGCCCGCCGTCCAGGAAAGGGATCGACAAGGCCGGCCCAAACGCGCTGGCGATCACGTCGAGCGCGGATCCGGACGCATCGAACCATCGCCCGCTCAGGACGGCTGCGAGATCCAGGCGAGGCATTCGTTCGGCTCGCGCCGCCTTGACATCCGCGATGGCCGCTTCCGCGTCCTGGCGGGCGGCCGACACGGCCAGATGGTCGACGAGCAGGTCGGCCGGGAGACGCGTCGAGGCGATCCAGGGGGTTGGCAGACGGCTGGGCGCGCCGATCAGACGATCGACCTCGAGGCGACCCATGCCGGCGAGATTGGCCAGCACATTGCCCAGACGGTCGCAATCCTGTCGGCGAAGCACCAGACTGGTTCTCGCGGCCGCCAGCCCGGTCGCCGCGCGGGCTTCGTCAATCGGCGCGGTCAATCCGGCCTCGCGACGCAACCGGGTCAGGTCCAGCGTCGCGCGGCGGGACTCGATCTCGACGGCGAGGTTGGCCTCCGACACGCGGCAGGCCTGGAGCTGCAGAGCCGCATCGGCGATCTGCGTCGTGAGGGCGAGCCGCATCAAGGCGGCGTCGGCTGTCCTCGCACTGAGCCTCGCGCGAGCGGCCGCCGAACCTGCCGCCACGCGACCGAACAGATCGACCGTCCAGTTGAGGTCGAGACCCCCATCGAGAACGCGCGCCTCGCTGCCGTCGTCGCTGTTCTCCTGAGTCGCGGAAAACGACCCGTCGGCCGTGGGGCGACCATCGGCGCGCGCTGCCCCCAAGGCTGCGGCGGCTTCATCGATCCGGGCCGCCGCCTGCTCGAGGCTGGGATTGGAGATCAGGGTACGCTCGATCAGCATCTGGGCGACCGGATCGATACGCCCAATCCACCAGCCGGTCGCGGTAATCGGGCCGCCGGTCCGCGCTTCATCGGCCCCCTTGACCGACGGGGATGCCTGCGCCGCAGCCCCCTGCCCCGCGGCAAGGGCAAGCACGGCGCAAGCGGTCGCGAGAGCGTGACCCGCCGAACGCGATGAAGGCTGGATACGGGCTGAACAAGGGCTCGACATGGAGGACGAATGACACCAGATGCGGCCCAAGTCGCCGCTTGGAGATATGAACACTCCACTTGGAGACAAGTCAAGCCGGTGGCGTAGGGCTCAGTATCCCGGGAGGCCTGCGACGTTGGAACGGAAGGTCGCGCGGCACCGCTTCGGCCGCCTGCGGCACGCTATTGCGAACGCTCGGATTCAGGCCGGCGTGGAGTCCTGCTGGTGGATCCAGCCACGGCTGGCATTGAAATCCACGAATGCGCGCAGCGGAGCCGGAAGGTATCGCCGGCCCGGATAATACAGATACGGCCCGGCGAACGTTGGCCACCATGGCTGCAGGATCGGCTCCAACGATCCGTCGCTCAGATGAGGCGTCAGCCAGTCTTCAAACAGCTGAATGACCCCCAGACCTTTCACGGCGGCGTCGACGGCCAGGTCGATGCAGCCCGCGCTTACGACGAGCGGACCCGTGGGGTCGATCCGCACGGTTTCCCCGTCCCGTTCATAGTCCCAGCGCGTCAGCGCTCCACTGGAGAACCTCCCCGAAAGACAGGCATGCTGTAGCAAATCACGGGGATGGTCCGGCCGTCCGTGTCGATCGAGATAGGCGGGAGAGCCCGCCGTCGCGAACCGCTGTCGGCGCGGGCCGATCGGCACCGCGATCATGTCCATCTCCAGTCGCTCCTCATACCGTATGCCCGCATCGCAGCCGGCGGCCAGGACGTCCACGAAAGCGGCGTCCGCTACGACTTCCAGGCGGATGTCCGGGTGGGCCTCGAGGAACGCCGGGACGATGTAGGGCAGAACCAGACGCGCGGCGTTCAGGGGGACGTGTAGTTTGAGGGTGCCGCTCGGCGTGTCGCGATAGCCGTTGACCACGTCGATTGCGGACTCGACCTCGCTGAGCGCGGGTCCGAGCCGCTCGAGCAGGCGGGCGCCCGCTTCGGTCGGGGCCACGCTGCGTGTCGTGCGATTGAGCAGACGCACCCCCAAACGGGTCTCCAGTCGCCGCACCCCTTCGCTGAGACCGGACGCGCTCACGCCGGATGCCCGCGCCGCCTCGCGAAAACCTCGTGCGCGCGCGACTGCGACGAAGGCCGTCAGATCCCCAATGTCAGTGGCCATTGTGCGAAACTACGAACAACCTGTGCCGACTTCAATGGATTATCGTGCGCCGACCTCGGGTGCATAGGGTTGCGGACAGCAAGGAGTTGCCCAATGATCGATACCCCCCGCATCGCCATCATAACCGGCGGCAGCCGCGGCCTGGGCCGCAATACTGTTCTCAATCTCGCGCGGCGCGGCGTTCACGTGATCCTCACCTACAACTGCAGCCTTGGGGAGGCGAACACGGTCGTCGCGGGCGCTGGCGAGGCCGGAACCGAGGCTGTCGCCCTGAGGCTCGACATGGGCGATGTCTCGTCCTTCGCCGCCTTCGCGGACAGCGTGCGGGCGGTGCTCGTCCGCCTGGGCGCCGAGCGGTTCGACTACCTCGTCAACAACGCCGGCATCTCGCATCACAACAGCTTCACAGCGACCACGGAAGCCGAGCTGGATGCGCTCTACAACGTCAACTTCAAGGGGGTCTTCTTCCTGACCCAGACCCTGCTGCCCCTGATGAATGACGGCGGGCGCATCGTGAACATCTCCTCGGGCCTGACCCGCTTCACCACCCCCGACACCATCCCCTACGCGTCGCTCAAGGGCGCCATCGAGGTCTTCACCCATTATCTCGCCAAGGACCTGGGTCCACGCGGCATCACGGTCAACGCCGTGGCTCCCGGCGCCATCCAGACCGACTTCAGCGGCGGCACGGTGCGCGACAACCCGGAGGTCAATGCCTTCGTGTCCTCCATCACCGCGCTGGGCCGTCCGGGCGTTCCGGACGACATTGGTCCGATGATCGCGTCTCTCTTGTCGGACAACAACCGCTGGGTGACCGGCCAGCGCATCGAGGTCTCCGGCGGGATGAACCTCTAGGCGGATTTGAACTAACAACCTCGTCCCCCCCCCCCGCAAAGGGCGCCGACAGGGAGCAAAACCATGACAGACCTGACAGGCAAGGTCGCCTTGATCACCGGCTCGGCGCGTGGACTCGGCAAGGGCATCGCCGAGCGCTACGGCCGCCTTGGCGCAAGCGTGGTCGTCAACTACGCCGGCAGCGAAGAGGCCGGGCAGGACACCGTGCGTCGCATCGAGGACAGCGGCGGCCGGGCCATCGCGGTCCAGGCCGACGTCTCGAAACTGGCCGACATAGACCGGTTGTTCGACGCCGGGCTGCGCGCCTTCGGGCGGCTCGACATCATCGTCGCCAACGCCGGCGTCGAACTGCCGGGCCGGGCCGCCGTGGAGTTTGACGAGGCGGACTTCGACCGCCTGTTCGCGGTCAACACCAAGGGTGCCATCTTCACGATGCAACGGGCGGCCCGCGACGTCGCCGACAACGGCCGGATCATCCATGTGGGATCGAGCACGACGGCCTTTCCATGCCCGGCCACGCCCTCTATGGCAGCAGCAAGATGGCGGCCCGGTTCTTCGTCGAAGTCCTGGCCAAGGAGATCGGGGTCAGAGGGGTCACAGTGAACTCGATCCTGCCGACGGCGACGGATGGCGCAGGCGTTTCCACCAATGGTCCACGTCCGCAGGTCCAGGCCTTCATCGCGGCGAACAATCCCATGGGCCGGATGGGCAGCATAGAGGATACGTCCAATGCCGCCGAATATCTGGCGAGCGATCTCTCCAGCTATGTCAGTGGCCAACACCTGCTTCTCAGTGGCGGCGCTCCGGCCTGAGTCGTCTGAGCCCCATCGCTATCCGAACCTTGGACGGTTCGGATAGCGAACCCGGCACTGTAAGGTCGCGATCACGACGTCGAGCAGACATCCGATTCACCTGGAAAACGCCATGACCATCCAGCATCTTTGCACCGACTATCTCGCGGCCTTGAACGCCGGCGATCTTGAAGCGGTCCTGCGATTGTTCTCCGACGACGCCGTCGTCGTCTCTCCACTTTATGAGACCAGGCCAGCGGCGACCTTCTTCCAAGGTCTCTTCGCCGACACGTCGGCCTCCAACACGACCCTTCTGAATGTCTTCGACCGCTCCGCCGATTCCGGCGCGATCGCGCTGCATTTCCGCTACGTCTGGACGTTGAGCAGCGGGACGATCGTCGAGTTCGAATGCGTCGACATCTTCGAGCTCAGCGCCAGTCAGGATCGCTTCACCAAGCTCACCATCATTTACGACACCGCGCCCCTGCGAGCCGATTTCGAGGCCTCCCGGCAAGCGCGCTAGGGCTTGGAACGCGACGATCTTACCGGATGACGGAGGCTTTCTATGAACCGGGCCAGTGCCGGTGGGTTCTGTCTTCGGCTGGGATAGTAGAGGTCGTAGCCTGGAAGATTGACCGTCGATCGGCTGAGGACCTCAATGAGTTCGCCGGTTGCGATGTGAGGGGCCGCGAAGTCCCTGAAGACATAGGCGACACCCTGACCCGCAAGGGCCGAAGCAAGCACCAGATCGCTGTCGTTGAACGAAAGTGGACCGCTCATCCGCAACTGGAAAAAGCGACCATCCTGCTGGAAGGCCCAAGGGTAAGATCCCCGGCCGCCGGGCCGCCGGTGAACGATGCAGTCGTGGCCATCGAGATCCTTCGGTGTTTCCAGCGGCGACCGGGGGGCCAGATAGGCCGGCGACGCCACGACCACGACCTCGATTTCCGGACCGATTCGTACCGCCAGCATGTCCTTGTCGACGCTGCCACTGAACCGGACCCCCGCATCGTAGCCGTTCGCGACAATGTCCGACAGGGCGTCGTCCACGTCCAGCTCGATGCGGATGTCCGGATAGCGTCTCATGAACTCGGGCAGCATCGGGAGGATGACCGAGGTGATGGCGTGTTTGACCGCCGTGACACGGATCGAGCCCGCCGGCGTGTCGCGTGAACTTCTTAGGGACACGACCGCGCTGTCGATATCGGCCAGCGCCGGCCGCAGGCTCAGCAGGAGCCGTTCGCCCGCATCGGTCGTCGTCACGCTGCGCGTCGTCCGCGTCAGCAACCGAACGCCGAGGCGCTCCTCGAGGCCGCGCATGGCATGGCTGAGAGCGGACGGCGAAGAGCCGAGCTTCTCGGCCGCTCTTGTAAAGCTCCGGGCATCGGCAACTGCCGCGAAGGCGCTCAGATCGTTGAGACTGTCGCGCGCCATTTTGAAATTATCCTCACAGGACCATGTCGATAATAGCATCTTATCCTGGGAATGGGCCGAGCGCATCTTGAGGCCTGCAATCAAGGAAACTCGACATGAGCCATATCGAAATCGACCCGGCCCTCGCCGCCCTTGACATCGCCAAGGGCTTTTTGTCCGGCGGGCCCAAAAGCCTCTTCATCGACGGCGACTGGGTCACCGCACGATCGGGTGAGACCTTCGAGGTCATCGACTCATGACGGAAGAGGTCTTGGCACATGTGCCTTGGCGGACGCCGCCGACATCGACCTCGCCGTCGAAGCGGCGCATCGCGCGTTTGTAGACCCTAGCTGGGCGAACATCACGCCGGCGGCCCGAGCCCGCTGTCTCCTGAAGATCGCCGATCTGATAGATGAGAACATCGAGGAACTGGCCACCCTGCAGTCGCTGGAGATGGGCGGCTCCTGCGCGCCGACGATTGGGACAACCAGATAATGTTCTTCCGCGCGCAAGGCTACCGCGTGCTCGCTCCACGATCGCCGCGGCCATGGCGATGGCCGGTCCAGCCGGACCTGGACGGGCAACGAGATGGACACGTACGCCGCGGACGTGGCGGCGCTGACCCAGGCGTTGAACCTGCACGACGCCGGACGACCTCCACGGTCATCTCATGGTCGCCTATAAGGCGTCGGGCACCGGCAAGCCCTATCCGCTGGAGTTCGGGGACGGCCCGCAGCTGCCCGAAATCCCCCTGCCCTACAAGATTGTGGTGCGGGAAGCCGAGATCTATACGGCCGGCCGGGCGGGCCGGGCTCGGCCTGATCCAGATTCCGCGTTACCGGGTTGTCCGCGAGATCGCGGCGGGCGCCTTGGTCCCGGTACTCGCCGCGTCGCCCCCCCACCGATGCCGGTCTACGTCCTCTATCCCCAAAACAGGCATCTCTCATCGCGCCTGCGCGTCTTCGTCGACTGGATCGCCGAGGTCTTCAAGATCGCGGCTCCCGACAGGCCCGGGCCGGTCGACTGAAGGATCGATCAGAACATGACCTTATCGGGCGATCGCCGGCAGGCGGTCCAGATACTTGTCCAGGGTCAGCGGATAGTCCCGAATCCGGACGCCCGTCGCGTTGTAGACCGCGTTAGCGATGGCCGCCCCGACGCCGCTGAGTCCGAGTTCGCCGACCCCCTTGGCCTTCATCGGCGAGGATTTGTCGTCAACCTCGTCCAGGAAGATCACCTCCTGATGCGGGATGTCGGCGTGGACGGGCACCTCGTAGCCGGCCAGGTCGTGGTTGACGAAGAAGCCGTGCCGCGTTCGACAGCCAGTTCCTCCATCAAGGCCGCGCCCATGCCCATGGTCATGGCGCCGATGACTTGGGTGCGGGCGGCCTTGGGGTTGAGGATGCGACCGGCCGCGCACTCCGCCAGCATGCGCCGGATGCGCGTCTCGCCCGTGTAGCTGTTGACGCCCACTTCCACGAAGTGGCCCGCGAAGGTCGACTGCTGAAATTCTCACCCCGGTCGCCGAACTCGATGAAGTCCTCCGCGACCAGCCAGTTCGATCCGGATGTCCGGATAGCGCCTCATGAACTCGGGCAGCATCGGGAGGATGACCGAAGTGATGGCGTGTTTGACCGCCGTGACGCGGATCGAGCCCGCCGGCGTGTCGCGTGAACTTCTTAGGGACACGACCGCGCTGTCGATATCGGCCAGCGCCGGCCGCAGGCTCAGCAGGAGGCGCTCGCCCGCATCGGTCGTCGTCACGCTACGCGTTCTCCGCGTCAGGAGCCGCACGCCAAGGCGCTCCTCGAGGCCCCGCATGGCATGGCTGAGAGCCGACGGCGAGGAACCGAGCCTTTCGGCGGCACGTGTGAAACTCCGAGCGTCGGCGAGGGCCGCGAAGGTACTCAGATCGTTGAGATTGTCGCGGGTCATTGCTGAGAATTTCTCACAGGGTCATGTCTATAACCACGCCTTATCATCGGAATGGGTTGAGCACATCTTGAGGTCTGCAATCAAGGGTGCTCGACATGAGCCATATCGAAATCGACCCTGCCCTCGCCGCCCTGGACATCGCCAAGGGCTTCTTGTCCGGTGGGCCGAAACGCCTCCTCATCGACGGCGACTGGGTCGCCGCACGATCGGGTGAGACCTTCGAAGTCATCAACCCCACCACGGAAGAGGTTCTGGCCGAGGTCGCCCTCGCGGATGCCGCCGACATCGATCTGGCCGTTGAAGCGGCGCATCGCGCGTTTCACGACCCCCACTGGGCCAACATCACGCCGGCGGCGCGCGCCCGCTATCTGCTGAAGATCGCGGATCTCATGGATGAGAACATTGAGGAGCTGGCCACCCTGCAGTCCCTCGAGATGGGAGCAGTCGTTCGCGAGACCCGTCTGATGACGTCGATGATGTCGGATGTTTTCCGCTACTACGCGGGCTGGACGACCAAGATGTTCGGCCACACCAATCCGTCCGACGGAAGCGTGTTCAACTATACGCTTCGCGAACCCCTGGGCGTTGTCGCCGCCATCATTCCCTGGAACGGACCGATCCTGGCCGCGACCTGGAAGCTCGCGCCGGCCCTGGCCTGCGGCAACACCGTCGTGATGAAGCCTGCCGAGGTCGCGCCCCTCGTCGTTCTTCGTCTCGCCGAACTGATCCAGGAGGCGGGCGTTCCCGCCGGCGTCGTCAACATGGTCCCGGGCTACGGCAAGGGTGCGGGAGAGGCGCTGATCAACCACCCTCTGGTCGCCAAGCTCGCCTTCACCGGATCCACCGAGACCGGCAAGCATCTGATGGAGGTGGCGTCGCGGACCATGAAGAAGGTTGGACTGGAGCTCGGCGGCAAGTCGCCGACGATCGTCTTCGACGACGCCGACCTCGACAAGGCGGCGGCCCTGGCGGCCTACGGGTTCGCCGGCAACACCGGGCAGATGTGTGTCGCGGGATCACGCATTCTGGTTCAGGACGGGGTCTACGATGCCTTCGCCGCCAAGCTGACGGCGGCTGTCGGCGCGATGGCGCCCGGGTCCCCCTTCCATGAGGCCTCAGCGCTCGGCCCCCTGGCGTCGAAGGCCCAGTATGACCGTGTGAACGGCTACCTCGCGCTGGCTGAACAGGAGGGTGCGCGCAGGATAACGCCGGATCGAACTCTCAGCGACAAGGGCTATTTCATCGCGCCGACGATCTACGCCGATGTGACGCCGGACATGCGGATCGTCCGTGAGGAAATTTTCGGGCCCGTCGCAGTCCTGATCCGATTCACCGACGAGGCTGACGCGGTGGCCAAGGGCAACGACACGGAGTTCGGCCTTACCGCCACCGTTTGGACCGCCGAGGCCGGTCGAGCGACCCGGATGGCGCGGGCTCTGAAGGCCGGGACCGTGTGGGTCAACACCATGTTTAATCTCGACGCGGCCTCGCCCTTCGGGGGGTACAAATCCTCCGGGACTGGTCGCGAGCTCGGCCCGGAGTCGATCGACGCCTATACCCAGATCAAGTCGGTCTACGTCGGCCTCTAGGACGCCGTCCGACACGCAATTCCCCGACGCTGTCCGGCCGCGCCACTCTACCGGACAGCGTCGTTTCCTTTCAGACAGGACCTAACCCATGACCCTCACAGCCTTCCGGACCCTCGGTCGCTCCGGCCTGGTCATCAGCCCCATGGCTCTCGGGGCCATGACGTTCGGTACCCAGGGCTGGGGGACTGACGAGACCGGCTCACGGGCGATCTTCGACGCCTATGTCGAGGCGGGCGGCAATTTCATCGATACCGCCGACGTCTATTCTGGCGGCCAGAGCGAGCGCTTGGTCGGCCGGTTCGTCAAGGACGCCGGGCTCAGCGATCGGATCGTGGTCGCGACAAAGTCAGGGTTCGGAACGAGCAACCATCCGCACTCGGGCGGCAATGGAGCCAAACATGTACGGGCGGCCGTCGAGGGATCACTCAAACGTCTGGGGATGGACGCCATCGACCTCTACTGGGTCCACGTCTGGGATATGGTCACCCCCGCAGAGGAACTCCTCGAAACGCTGTCTGGCCTGATCCACTCAGGAAAGATCCGATACTATGGTCTGTCCAATGTGCCGGCCTGGTATGCGGCCCAGCTTGCGACCCTCGCCAAGGTCCATGGCATGCCGGGACCTGTCGCCGTCCAGTTCGAATACTCGCTGGTCGAACGCGGCGTGGAGGCCGAGCTAATCCCTGTGGCCGAGGTCTTCGGCATGGGCCTTGTTCCGTG
Source organism: Brevundimonas sp. LM2 (assembly GCF_002002865.1). NCBI lineage: Bacteria > Pseudomonadati > Pseudomonadota > Alphaproteobacteria > Caulobacterales > Caulobacteraceae > Brevundimonas > Brevundimonas sp. LM2. The sequence goes on from NZ_CP019508.1 coordinate 3,323,957, forward strand.
GTCCCCGCTCGGCGGCGGCTTCCTGACCGGCAAGTACAGCCGGGACGACTCTGCCAACAGGTCCGGCAAGTCCGTCCCGTCTCTGCCCGACGGCAAGGCCCGGGAATCGTCGGGCGGCACCGGCCGTCTGTCGGGCTCCAACCCCTTCGGCGACAGCAAGTTCACCGACAGGAACTGGTCCGTTCTGGAGGCGGTCAAGGCCGTGGCCAGGGAGGTCGACGTCACACCGGCGCAAGTCGCGCTGGCGTGGCTCAGCGCACGGCGTCCCGTAGACGCGATCCTGATTGGGGCCAGCCGTCCGTCACAAGTGGCAGACAACGCCGAAGCCCTGGCGGTTTCGTTGAGCGCCGATCAGACCCGACGTCTCGACGCGGCCAGCGAACCGCAACCGTCCTATCCGAGCACCCTGTTTACGCCCTTCGTAAACCGGCTTGTGTTCGGCGGAGCTGAGGTGAAAGCATCGGGCCGGTAGATCGGACCAGGAGATCGGCCGACACTTCGCGGCCGGCGGGCCACTGTCGGCGCGTGCCACGCAGGCGACAGCGGGGAGCGATGGACCAGTCCGGGCGAACTTACGCCTATCGGCACTATCCGACCTGAGGTCTCGAGACGATCGAGATCGCTTCGGCCTTCGCCCTAAGTCGCTCTTGATCCTCCGGTCTCGGAACGAAGACATGGGGCGCTGGAATGCTCTCCGTCGAGAAGGACGGGTTCCAGAACAGCGCATAGCCGATGCCCCTGACATTCTCGATGAACACCCCGCTTCGGTTCTCCCGCAGCTTTGCTCTGAGCCGGCTTATGTGCACCGGGATGAAATTCGTCGCGCTTCTCGGTTTCGCCTGAAACACGACGTTCTCGATCATGCGGGAGCTGACGACTTCTCCGGCATGCAGCATCAGCAGCGACATTATCGCCCCCTGGACCCTGGTCAGGTGAAGGCCGTGGCCTCGGTAGACGAACGCGGACGGCTCGAGCTTCAAGGTGAAGTCTCCCCACCGGACAGCGACTTCCCGAGGGGGCGAAGACGCTCCCAAGTGCTGGCGGATCCGAATCCGGCAATCCAGAAGACCGAGCACCAACTCCGACGCCAGCTTCGTGGGACGCACCCCTTGTCGGGCATAGACCGAAGGACGGAACAGCGGCACGATCGGCGTCCCGAAGGTTTGTCGCAAAGATGATGATACGTCCGATTGCGTCGTTTTCATCGCGCCCAGGACAATCAGGTCAGCGTGAAACTCGCGCGCAGACGTTTCGAAATCAGTGCCCTTGGCCAAAGCCACAACCCGCCATGAGGGCGTTTGCAGACTGTGGATCGCTAGCGTGCGAACCTCGGCGTCGTCTTCGAAAACGAGAACCGTCTGTGTGGTCGGATGCTGAACGCCCGGCGTGGCGGCCGCCAAGCGCCGGGGGAAGTCGAAAACATTGTCGAAGAGATCGATCATGGCCAACGCAGCAGGGTCGGGAGCAGGCCGGCTCGCTGTAGGGCCCCGATCCCCTCGAACAGGGGCCAGGCCGCAAGGAACGGGATGCCGTCGACAAGGGTCCTTAGGAATAGGTCGGGCCGTATGGTGATCTCCTCCGGCGACCGCCACAGGGCCAGGCGCGGCCAGAGGCGCGGGGTCATGCTGCGATAGGCTTCGAACAGCCGCGGCATGGCGTTGGTGAGATAGATTTCCTCGCGCGCGATCAACGGCAGGAAGACCGTCAACGTCGCCACAAGGAAGATCATCGCCAAGGTCAAGTTGCCTGATTGCGCTCCCACGCCGAGTATGCCGATGAAACTGAAGAGGTAGAGTGGATTGCGGCTGATCGAGTAAGGCCCGGTGGTCACCAGCTGTTGGGCCTTGCGTCCCCCGATATAGAGCGAGCACCACGCCCGGCCGATGATGGCGAAGACGATCATGATGAGGCCGAGGTCTTCGATCAGGACGCGAACTGCGCCGTCCTCGCGCCATCGGGATTCCGTGAACACGGCGACGGCCATGACGAGTGCGAGGCCCACGGCGACCGAGCGGCGACGGCGGTGCTGGACCCCGCTCAGCTCTTTCCGGCTCCTGATCGCGGCGCTCATGCGCGATGGTCCGTTCGCTCGGCGGCCGGGCGGCGCCCTGTCAGGACGGTCAGCGCCATAGCGGCCAGCAGAAGATTGGCGACCGCCAGCGACCACTGCATCTCCAGAGCGTGGAAAACGGTCATCACGACCGCCTCGGCGAGCAGGGCCGCCGCCGCAGCGAGCAGGAGCGGCCGGAAAGTCCGCCATGACGCAAGTGGCGAGAGGACCGCGATCGCCATGGCCAGTTCGCCCCATCCAATCGCCTGAACCAGGACCGGGTCCACCCTGGCTGGCCACACGAGAAGGTAGGACAGGGTGTCCAGCGGCTGGCTCAACTTGGCCAACGCTGCGCCGATGTAGAACATCGCCAACCAACCCTGAAGCACCCAGAGAAAGAGGTGGCGGTAGAACCGGCTCAGGCGGACGGATGCGGGCATGGGGGTTCGCGGCGGCGCGAAGCCCGCCGGCCAAAGGTCGAGTGACATGGGAGTTTCCTTGGGAGCGGGAACAACGGGCTCGGCACCACGCCGGCCTTGGGGGAAGCCGAGGAGAAATCGGCAGCCGGCCCGGAACCGTCTGCCGTCAGGGTTCCGGGGAACGTTGACGAGCGCCGTTGCCGGAGGCTTCCGGCGAATAGAGACCGGTCGCCGCGCCGAAGACGAATCCGGCGGCCGTGCGGCCGACATCACGACGGGGGCCGAACTCGGCGCACGGGTCGGGATCCGGGATGTCCTTGACCTCGCGCGTCTCGCTGGAGAAGGCGTCGCCGACCGCGTCGCCCATCGGCTCCGCCATTTGCAATGCATCGCCGACGCGGGACAGGGATCCGGAATCGCGGCCGACATATTGGGCATTGCGAGCCCAGGCGATAGCCGCGATTTGGCGTCCGGTACCGGCCTCCAGCAGTTCGGATTCCACCGCCAGACCGCCCGTGGTCATCGGCGGCCTCAGGCTGACGACCGGCACGAAGAAGCCCGCCGCCGCGCTGACCACCGAACCGATGCGGCCGGTGGGCTGGGCCCTCACGATCGCCGTGCGGATCGTCGCCGTGTTCAAGTCCTGCGTCGGCGCGATCACGAAGCGCTCGCTGACCTCGAAACAGATCTGACGATCGACCTCGCTCAGCACCATGGCCCGCTCATGGTCTGACAGGTTGTCGCCGACCTGGGGCGCGAAAACGGCGGCCTCGAGGTAGACGCTGTGCACGCTGTCGGAAGCCACATCATCGCGGCGCTGGTTCAAGGCGATACCTGGCGTCCGGCCAGCTTTCTCCATGCCATCGTAGGCGCTCAGATATCCGGAACTTGGCGCGGCGGTCGTGTGGCAGGCGGCAAGGCTCGTCGCGCCCAGTAGGGCCGCGATGGTCACGATCCTGGACAGGGCTTGGCCAGTCGGTCCGGACTGCGGGGGGAGTTGAAGGCGTTTTTGCATCGCTATTGCATCTCGAACTGACGTCGCCTTGTCTGGCGCTCGGTCAACGACGTCACCGCCCACCAAACCTCTCAATCGAAAATCGAAAAAACTTCTGCGAAAGCGGAACCTCCCCATTGCGTGGCGTTCCGGCGCGGCGGACAAGGTCCGGCGGGCGCGGCGCCGCTCGCTGTCCAGGGGGCCTCCGACACGTGGCGTCGAGCGTGAAAGACGAACTGCTCGCGGTCTATCTTGAGCGGCGCCCCGCCCTCGTCCGCTCGTTTGCCGCACGGTTGGGGTCGACCGACCGGGCCGAGGACATCGTACAGGACATCTACGTCCGGCTTCAGGCCCTGACCGAGATATCGGCCGCCGAAGTCCAGAAGCCGGTGGCCTTCCTCTATCGCATCGGCGGCAATCTGGTGCTCGACGCGGTGCGACAGAGCAAGCGGACCGCGGTCCGCGATCAGGCCTGGACCGAAACCTCAGGCGAGGTCGTCGGCGGCCTGTCCGTCGCCGACCAGCCCTCGCCGGAGGACGCAGCCTGGGCTCGGCTCAAGCTAGACCAGGTCTCCCGCGCGCTCGAGGACGTTGCGCCCAAGGCCCGCCAGGCCTTCCGCTTGCACCGCATCGACGGCCTGACACACGCCCAGATCGCCGAACGCCTCGGCGTCTCTACTTCATCGGTCGAGAAATACCTCAGCGGCGTGCTCGCCCGCCTTCTCAGGGAGGTCGGCTGGCCATGAGAACGAGATTTCGCCATTTTTCCTTGTGGGTCGTCGACGTTCGTGGCGTCTCCTCATCTGGACGGCGGTCTCCCCGCCGGATCGAAAGCCAATGACCGCTCGCCGCACCTATCCGCAGTCCGTCATCGACCAGGCCTCGGACTGGGTTGTCAGGCTGGGCGGCGACGACGTATCGGACGCCGACTACGAGGGTCTGGCCGCGTGGCTGGATCAGTCGCTGGACCATCGCCCCGCCTTCGATGAAGCACAAGGCCTGTGGGCTTCGCTGGACCAGGATCGCGCCGCGCTCGACGCGGCCCTCGGCCGCGCGGCCGCTCGTGCGGCACCGAGCCGTCCGGCAGCCAGCGGGCGTTGGCTATGGAGCGCGGGAGCTTTGGCAACCGCAGCCGCAGTCTGCGCCGTCATCTTCGGCCCCGCACTGACGTCGCGCCCCGTAACCTATGTCACTGCGCCGGGGGAGCAACGGACCCTGGACCTGCCCGACGGCTCGACCATCGTCATGAACGGCGGCTCGACCCTGTCGGTGCGAATCTCGCGCGAGGCACGCCGTGTCGAGATGGCGGACGCCGAGGCCGCCTTTGACGTCGCCCACGACGCTGACAGACCGTTCCAGGTCACCGTCGGCGAAAGCCGGGTCGAGGTCCTCGGTACGTCCTTCGACGTCCGCCGCGACGCCGGCACCACTCGGGTGGCCGTCACGCGAGGCGTCGTCCGGGTCTCCGATCTCGACGACGCCGCCCGGAACGTCCGGCTGACCGTCGGTCAGGCTGTCACTCGTGCCGACGCCACGGGCGAGCTGGAGGTGACGCGGGGATCGGCGGAGCCGGCAGGCTGGCGAGGCGGCCAGCTCTTCTACAACGACCGCCCCTTGTCGGAGGTGGTCGCCGACCTGAACCGGGCCTATCCGACGCCGATCCGGGTGATTGGCGGCGCGGCGGAAATGCGCTTCAGCGGCGTCATCGCCCTGGACAGCCAGGATGAAACGCTTCGCCGGCTGGAAGCCTTCCTGCCGATCGCCGCCGCCCGCCGCGAGGGCGTCATCGAACTCCGTCCACGCTGACCCCGTCCGAATGAGTCGGCAGATCCGAACCAGACTGATCTGTACCGCGCTCGCATGGCTGCTCGGAGCGGGCGGCGTTCATGCCCAGGAGGCTCGGCGTCTTTCAATCCCCGCGCAGCCGATGACGACGGCGGTCCTGCAGTTGGGAGCCCAGGCGCGCGTGTCCATCGGCGCTCGCGACGCCGACCGCTGCGGTCGGTCCCGTCCCGTGTCCGGAAGCTATAGCGTCGAGACGGCGCTGCGGATGATGCTGGCCGACAGCGGTTGCACGTTCCGGCGGATCGATCGCGGCGCCTATGTGATCCTGGTTCGCCCGCCGACGCCTTCTCCCCGGCTTCGGCGCGTCGGGCCTCCCCAACCTCGGCCCGTGGCCATCAGCACGCTCGACGAAGTCGTCGTGACCGCGACCCGGCGCGAAATTGACCTCGCCGACGCCCCATACTCCCTGTCCGCCGTCGACGGTGTTTCTTTTGACGCGGCTGCTCGCCGCGATACGTCTGCCTTGGCGACCCGGCTGGCGGGCCTGACGGTCACGAACCTCGGCCCCGGCCGCAACAAGCTGTTCGTGCGTGGCCTCGCGGACAGCCCGCTGACCGGCCAGACCCAGGCCATGGTCGGCCTCTATCTCGACGAGACCCGCCTGACCTACGACGCACCTGACCCCGACCTGCGCCTCGTGGATCTGGATCGGGTGGAGTTGCTGCGCGGACCGCAGTCCACCCTCTACGGCGCCGGAACCTTGGGCGGGGTCTTGAAGCTGATCAGCCAACGGCCCGTGCTCGACGACTACCAGGCCGAGGTCACCGCCGGCCTGACCTTCGCCGACGATGCTGCGCCCGGACAATCGGTGGACATGGTCGTCAACGTACCTCTGCTCCGCGACCGCCTGGCCATTCGAACGGTTCTGTACGAGGAGACCCTGGAAGGCGTCGTCGACGATGCCGGGTTGGGCCTGTCCAACACAGGCAGAACCCTGCGCCTTGGCCTTCGTCCCTCGATGCTCTGGCGCATCAACGACAACTGGGAAGCGCGGGTCGGCGGGGTGTTTCAGACCCTACATATCGACGACAGCCAATACGGCTTCGAATCTCGGCCCGCTTATGAGCGAAGCCTGTCCCTGCGCGAGCCCAGCAACAACGACTTCAATGGCGTGTCCCTGATGACGGAGGGCGAGTTTGATTGGGGGGTGATCAAGCTCAGCAGCGCCTACCAGGGTCACAATCTGGACCGCCGCTACGACGCGACCACCGCCTTCGTCCGGTTTGGCGGGACCGGGGCACCCTTGGCCTATGATGAGACCGACATCATCCGCGCCTTCGCCATGGAAGCGTCCCTGACGTCCCCTGCGGGGCGACCGGTCAACTGGCTCGTCGGTCTCTACGTCTCCCACTACAGCCACGACCGCACCGGACAGATCGTCGAACCGGATGACGCTCTCGTTCTCTACGACACCCTGAAACAGGACGAGACAAACGAGGCGGCTCTGTTCGGCGAGATCGCTTGGACGCCTCGCGAGCGTATCAAGGTCACCCTCGGCGGCCGCTACTTCAATGCGGCCACGGATTCATCGACGACGGCCCGTCGTCGCGGCCTGCTGTCGGATTCCTATGAAGGCAGACTGGATGACGACGACTTCTCGACCAAGGCGGTGCTGGAATACGCGTTCCGTGACGACGTCCTGGTCTACGCCCAGACCAGCCAAGGCTATCGCATGGGCGGCTTCAACGGCGGCGCTGTGCTAAACGGGGTCTACGGGGAACCGGGGACTGGGTCGCAGCCCTATCGCGCCTTCCAGCCCGACGCCCTGTTCAGCCACGAGATCGGCTTGCGTTGGCGGACTCTGGATCAACGGCTCGCATTGCGGATCGCCGCCTTTCTGGTCGATTGGCGCTCCATCCAGTCTGACCGTGTCTCGCGTGACGGCCTGCCCTTCACCGCCAATATCGGCTCGGCCGACAATACCGGTCTCGAGATCGAAGGCGTCTGGCGCGACGACGACTGGCGGATCGACTTCAACCTGATGGCTAACGATCCGCGCCTGAACGCGGAGGACGACGGTTACCCCTTGGCGACAGACAGCGATCTTCCCGGCGTACCCAGGATCCTGGGCGCGATCAGCGCCCGTCGCGAAGGCGGCTTGTTCGGCCTTCCCGGCTGGATCGGCGGCACGATCGGCTATGTCGGCCCGTCCCGGCAGAGATTTACGCCGACGACGGTCACCGACATGGGCGATTACGTCACGTCTGAGTTGGCCGCAAGCTTGGCGTTCGACAAGTGGTTCGCCACCCTCCGGCTGGACAACCTGTTCGGGGGAGCCGGCGACACCTTCGGCTACGGCAACCCGTTTCTGGTTGAGCGGGAGAGTGTGATAACGCCGCAGAGGCCCCGCAACCTCTCGCTTTCGCTTTCAAGACGCTTCTAAGAACCGCTGAGGGCCAGAAGCGGCATTCGCTGAACGCCGGGAATACGATATTTAGACAAGCAGCCAAGACCAGCTCTTCGGTCTTCCGGTCAAAAGCCGGTCGAGATCTTGAGCCGCTCTTGCTTAAACGGACCGACCTCCGGTCTGGGGCCACAGCGATGGTAGACAGGAGGAGCGATGCGCATGAATGTTTCTCGTCTACAATCCGGAGGTCCTATGCGGCGGCTCATCCTCACGACAGCATTTGCCTCTTTCCTGATTGTAGGCACCGCTGGGGCGGAAACTCCTCAGGACGCTTGGTCGCCTGGCGGGAGCAGCGTGCTGGAGCCGGAGCTGTTTCCCGATGCGTTTCGGGGCCGTTGGGCACCGGACCGAGCAAGCTGTACAGAAAGCGATGGAGTTAATCTCGTTCAAGTCTACGCTAGTGGAGTGGACTATTATGAAAGCGGAGGCCGCCTCATGCGGGTGACACAATCGGGTCAACCGAGATCGATCAGGGTCCAACTCGCTTACGAAGGCGAGGGTCAGTTCTGGGACAGTAACGAAATCTGGACCTTGTCTGCCGATGACAACCGTTTGGGGATTGATGTCGACGGACGAAAGCAGCTGCTCGAGCGGTGCAACTGAAGACTTTACCGGCTCGCGTCATGCGCTTTCAGTTTCGGTCTCTGACGCCAAGGGTCATGTCGGTCACGTCCAGTTCTGATCCTTACCCGCTGCTCACAGGCACCCGCTTAGGACTGCTCACCCCAGGGTCAATCACCGCATTCATCTAACCTTAGGATAAGACCGGTCTGCTGTCGTCCTGGCCGGGGGGTGTCACATGGATTGGCGACTGCTGATTTTGTTGACGGCGATCCCCCTCACGGGATGCGACACCGCGCCGGACTACAGGTTCAAGATGACACCCGAGGTGGAGACCCCGGTCGGCCTTGAGCGCTTCAGCACCGTACGCCAAGTCGTTCAAACCAATGCGCTCATGATTGGCTCCCGCGAGGCACCGGCCTTCTCGCGCGATGTTGAAGGGGAGGCGCTTGCGCTGGCGCTTCCGGAGAGCGCAGACGTCTATGCCCTGTTAGGACCCCCCGGTGACTTCCCCGAGGACGTGGCTCTCCTGACCGACCCCACCCTGCATGGTCTCGATCGCATTCGGGCGCGCATCGAACAGGTCGGCATCTATGACCTCCCGCGCCAGGTCGATCGCGGCGACGATCGAATAAGATCGGGATGGCCGCGCCTGGCGCGCTTCACTCGACCCAACGATCCGACGTCCATCGTCGAACTCGATCCCGATGCCCTCCCCGGCGGTGCCCGGTTAAAACCCATCACGATCGAGATCACCGAAGAGCCCGTCTCGAATGACATCCCGCGTCGGCTCCCATGGCTGGCGGACCGCCGGACAAACTTTTCGAGTGTGCGCTATCCGACGACCGACGCGCTGGCCGTCACCGCCAACCGGGGCATGTTCACGACGGCCTCCCAAGAGGCGCTGGCCCGATCCAGATCGGGAGCGCCATAGTGTATCGACCGAAAGCGAAAGGCATCTGGGCCGCGATCCTTTCGGCGGCCTTGGGGCTGGCCGGCTGCGGACAGGTCCGTGACGGACACGAATTGCGTCTGAAGCACCTCGTCACCATCGCGACCCCGACGGGCGACCAGACCTTCAGCAGCGTCGTGAGCCTTCGCTCCAACCAGGCTTACGGTTACAGTTATGGGGGTGCCGGCTGGGGTGCCATAAGCTGCCGGCTGACAGGGGACGCCGTCCGGGTCGTCACGCAGGATCGCGAGTTCTATTTCCTGCTGTCCCGTCCGGGAACGACGACACCCGCCTGGTATCAGATCGGTCTCATCAAATCGCATTTTGGCTTGCCGAACTACACCAAGGACGCGGCCTGGGTCGGTCAATGGCGCGATCTCGCGCAGAGCGGGCGGTTCGTCGATCTGAAACCCGAGGACTACCCCGCTATCGCGGTCATGCCACGCGATGGCTGGATTGATGAGGCTCGAACCGTTTCCCTGGAGGCTGCAGCCGACGAGGGTCTTCGAATAGTCCAGTATCGCCTTCAGATCACGACTGACCCTGTCGGAACACAGCCTTCCTTCGTTGTGCGGTATCGACCGAGAGAAGGGAACCGCCCCTGGGGCAAAATAGGAAAAGACTACTTCTCAGTCCTCAACGGCACCGCTTGACGCGAGCCCTTCTACCAATATGGCGTGTACTTTTTAATGGGCGGGTTACCGACGAAGAGCCGAATAGCCGGTTGAGCTTCAATGGGTGCGGATCATATAGAAGCGCGGAACTCAGGCACAGAAAGCGGACAACGCCTAGGTCTGGCAGTCGAGTTCGGATCAGATCGAGCGGCTCGACCTGGTGCCGGGCCCCCGCACTCGACCCTCGCATATCCTACCGACACTACTCCTAAAGTTGCAGGCCATGGCTCGGATCATTTGCTCATGCCGAGGCTATTGGGCAATTCCGTCAAGACACCGATCTGGACTAGCCAAGTCTCCACTAGCCCAGGCCAGACCGTGTCGGGCGAGTGGTCGCGTCTCAATGCAAAGGCGTGGCCGCCACGGGCGAACAAGTGAACTTCGCTGGAGACATTCGCTTCATTCAGGGCGCGCGCGTAGAGCGTACTGTTACAGATGGGGTCCACCGGGTCGTCCCACGCTTGGATAAGGAAAGTGGGCGGCGTCCGCTCGGTCACCTGGATGCCAGGATCCAGTGCCCCCCCCCTGCAGAGATGCCCGGGAAAGAAAGCGATAGCGAAATCAGGGCGGCTGCTGACGTCGTCCGTCCCGTCGATCGGGTCGTAGCTGGGGTCGAAGATATTGCTGGTCTGGGCAACGAGATAGCCGCCGGCCGAAAAGCCTATGACGCCGATCTTGTCCGGAGCTATGCCCAGCTCGGCCGCGCGCGCCCTGACGAGCCGGATCGTCCGCTGTGCGTCCTGAAGCGCCCGGGGCGGCTTGGGGTCGATAACGCAGCGACAGTCGGGGTTCCAGTAGTGATTGCTGCCGGGCACCCGATATTTCGACAGGATGCATGTCATGCCCCTCGCGGTGATCCAGTCGCAGATTTCGGTCCCTTCCAGCGTGATCACCACGGCGCGGAAGCCGCCCCCCGGGAAAACGACGACAGCGGCGCCGGTGTTGCGTCCTTTGGGGGGATACACGGTCATGGTCGGACGGCTGACGTTCAGCACGGCTTCGGATCGGTCGCCCCTTAGCGCCTCCGGCGTCTCGGCGACACTCACGGTCTCCAGCGCCGTTGGGGCTCCTCCCATATCCGGGGCTTCTCCCGGCCAGATCGGCTCCTGAACCAGACCGTCGGGTGCCGTCCAGATCCGCTCCGTATCCCCGATAGGCCAGGCGTCGAGTGGAGTGGGCATATCAGTCTTCGCTGCCAGAGTCTGTTGAACCGACGCACGGTGCGTCGTCGCCAGAGCGAGCCCGCCTGCGCCCACAATCATGATCGTAATCACACCGACACTATTCACGAAGCTCATGGCTCACTACCTAGGCTTTGAGTGGATTCGGGTGTCGCGCGACGAGGAGTGCAGATTTTAGGACGCGACGTCGCGACTGAACGCCTTGATGGGCTGGCGGACAATCGATGTTATTAGTGGCGACCCATTCGTAAACCTCATATCGCAAATGCCCCGATCGTCTCTTCCACTCAATGCATTGCGAGCGTTTGAAGCCGCCGCTCGCCATGGAAGCTTCACCAAAGCGGCGATCGAGCTTTGCGTGACCCAGACGGCGATCAGCCACCACGTCAGGTCGCTGGAAGCGCGTCTTGGCGCGGCCATGTTCAAGCGCGTGCCCCGCGGCGTCACGCTGACCGCCGAGGGCGAGGCTCTTCTGCCTCCGCTGAGAGAGTCCTTTGACCGGATCGACGCGCTCCTGGATCGCTTCGACGGCGGAGCCTTGCACGAGGTCCTAACTTTGGGCGTTGTGGGCACTTTCGCGGTCGGCTGGTTGTTGCCGCGACTGCAAGAGTTCCGCGAGCGCTGCCCCCACATCGACCTGCGCCTGTCCACGAACAACAACCATGTTGACCTCGCAGCCGAGGGTCTGGACTATGCGATCCGGTTCGGCGATGGGGCCTGGCACGGCACCCTCGCCGAGGCCCTATTCGACACGCCGCTTGCGGCCCTCTGCTCGCCGCGGGTCGCTGCCGCGCTCCGGGCACCCGAAGACATCCTGCAACAGCCGCTCCTCCGATCGTACAGATCGGACGAATGGGACGCTTGGTTCAACGCAGCGGGTTTGGGCCACCGGCCGTCGCCGATCCGCGGCATGACCTTCGACTCGTCGCTCGCCATGATGGACGCCGCCCTGCAGGACGCAGGAGTCGCTCTGGCTCCGCCATTGATGTTTGAGAGGCATCTCTCGACCGGTGCGATCGTCCAGCCTTTCGACATCCAGGTCCCAAGGGGCGGCTATTGGCTTACCCGCCTGCAGTCTAAGCCGGAGACCGCCGCAATGGCGGAGTTCAGGTCATGGCTGACAAGTTCGCGTCCGTAGGAGGTGCCGCCGTCAGTTATGAAACGCGATCGGTATGACGATTGCCGACCATGGTGGCGAACGTCACTCGTGAGCCTGTCGGCGAGAAGAGACGTGCGGAGGGCATCGGTTCCGCGCTCAAGGGAGGAACTTGCCTGCGAATGCGACTTCCGCTCTTGATGCCTTACCTCCGATCACGGATGGCGGCGGGCCTTCGGGCCTGAGGCCGACGGGGTCGCAATGCACGGGTATCGTCGGGATCCACCACACCGATAGACACCTCCACGGCGCCGTTTGGCTGCGTCATCGGCCAGAATTCACGAGACTGCCGAAATCCCGCAGAGGGACGGTCACAAACAGCGAATATGTCAGTCGCTGACGCGAAGGTCCGATCGACCTTCGAACCTCGGGGGCATTCATGAACACCATCCGCACCGGCTTCGGCCGCCGATCCACCCTGCTCGCCGCCCTGACGGGCGTCAGCCTTCTGGCCCTCGGCACGGCCGCCGAGGCCGGCGACCTGCGCGGCCGGGTCACGGACGCCAACAGCGGCGCCGCCCTGCAGGGCGCGGACATCCGCCTGGTCGAGACCGGTCGCCAGATCGTGGCCGACAGCGCCGGGACCTTCACCGTCACCGGCCTGCCCGCCGGGACCTATACGGTCGTCGCCCGCTACACCGGCTATGCCGACGTCACCCAGCAGGTGGTCGTCGACGAGACCGGCTCGGCCGAGATCAGCCTGCGGCTGGGGGCCGAGCTCGCCGGCACCGAAGTCGGCGAGATCGTCGTCACCGGCACCCGCGCGGCCCAGGCCCGCGCCCTGCAGGTCAAGCGGTCGGCCCCGACGATCATCGAGGCCCTGGCGGCCGACGACGTCGGCAAGCTGCCCGACGCCAACGCGGCCGACGCCGTTCAGCGCCTGCCCGGCGTGTCCATCACCATCGACCAGGGCGAAGGCCGCTATGTCGTCATCCGCGGCGTCGACAGCAATCTGAACAACGTCACGGTCAACGGCCAGATCTTCCCAGGACCCGAAGGCGGTGCGCGGCGCGTGGCGCTGGACACCTTCCCGTCGGACATCATCGCGCGCGTCGAGATCGTCAAGGCGCTGACGCCGGACATGGACCCGAACGCGGTCGGCGGCTCGATCAACCTCGTGACGGCCAGCGCCTTCGACCGGCCCGAGGGCTTCGCCTATGGCTCGGCGACCTACGGCTACAACGAAAAGAGCGGCAACCACCCCTACGGCGGCAACCTGTCGTACGGCAGCCTTTTCGGGCCGGACAACCAGTTCGGCGTCGTCCTGTCGGGCAGCTATTCGCTGCGGGAATATGAATCCGACACGATCGAGGGGGCCGGCTATCGCGCGATCAACGGTCAGATCCTGCCCGACAGCCAGGTGTTCCGCGACTATGCGATCGAGCGCCAGCGCGTCGGCGCGGTGGCCAACTTGGAGTGGCGTCCGAACGACGACCTGCGGCTGTTCGCCAACAACACCTACACCCGCTACGCCGACGACGAAGAGCGCGACACGCTCACGGTCCAGTACGCCCTGGGAACCTTGACACCCAGCACGGCGACGACTTCAGGCACCTATTCCCAGGGTCGCGGCACGGTCGAACTGCGCAGCCGCAAGGTCGTCCAGACCCTCTACAACCTCTCGACCGGCGGCGAATATGTGAACGGCCCGTGGACGCTGAACTTCGACGGCGTCTACGCCAATGCGACCGAGGACACCCCGCGCCGGATCGACTGGGAGTTCCGGTCCGCCGCCAACGCTTTCCCGAACACCTTCGGCCCCTCGGGCCCGTTCATCGACATCCAGTCGCCGAACCTCGCCGACGCCAGCCGCTATCCCTTCCGCCGCGTGCGGCGTCGCACCGACGACGTGCAGGAGGACACCTATTCGTTGGGCTTCGACCTGCGCTACGACCTGGGCCAGTCCTCGGCCTTCCTCAAGGCCGGCACCCGCTATGTCACCCGCGACAAGTCCTGGGATCGCACCAACCAGAATTTCACCGGCGCGACCACGACCTTCCTGCTGTCGAAGGTCTCCGACGTCGGTCCCACCGACTTCCTGGACGGCCGTTTCAACTTCGGGCCGCAGATCAACTACAGCGCGGCCGAGCAGTTCCTGGGCGACAACCTGGCCCGGTTCACGCCCGACGCCGCCACGACCCGGACCGACTCACTTGTCACCGACTTCAACGCTTCGGAAGAGGTCCTGGCCGGTTACGGCATGGGCAACTTCGAGTTCCACGGCGTGACGGTGATCGCCGGTCTGCGGGTCGAACAGACCAACGCCGACTACGAGGCCTACGACCTGCGCACCGGCTCGGTCGGCACCCCGCCGCTGCGGCGCGGCGGCACGGACTACACCAACGTCCTGCCCAGCATCCACCTGCGGGCCGAGCCGATGGACAATCTGTTGATCCGCGCGGCCTGGTCGAACACCATCGGCCGGCCGAACTACACCGATATCGTGCCGCGTCGACAGATCGAGTCGACCCAGATCGCGGCCGGCGTCTTCCGCGGCGCGGGCAGCGAAGGCAATCCCGACCTGGAACCGTTCGAATCGATGAACCTGGATTTTTCGGCCGAATACTACCTGACCCCGGCCGGCATCCTGTCCTTCGGCGCCTTCTACAAGGACATCGACAACCCGGTCTATAACCGCACGGTCGACCAGACGAACGTCACCCTTGACGGCCAGGTCTTCGATCTGCTGAGCATCACCCGGCCGACGAACGCCGACAACGGCAAGATCAAGGGCGTCGAGATCAACTACCAGCAGCAGTTCACCTTCCTGCCGTCGCCCTTCGACGGGTTCGGGTTCTCGGCCAACGGCACCCTGGTGGACAGTGAGGTCGAAGTCTTCGGCCGCACCGGCGACATCCCCTTCTTCCGCCAGTCGGACACCCTGGGCAATGTCGCCCTCTACTATGAGAAATACGGCTTCTCGGCCCGCCTCGCCCTGGCGCACCGCAGCGACTACATCGATGCGCTCAACGCCCCCGGCCTCGACCTGCACGTCGCCGAACGCAACCAGCTGGACTTCAAGGCCTCGTACGAGATCCGCGACGGGCTGGAGATCTTCGGCTCGGTGCTCAACATCAACGATGTGCCGCTCCAGACCTATCTGGGCGACAAGAGCCGGGTCTCGTCGCGGGAAATCTATGGCCTGTCGGCGGCGGCCGGCCTGAACTTCAGGTTCTAGGACGATGACCGACCTCCAGACCGTTTCGCGTCGCCGCCTGCTGAGGAGCGCCGCGACGCTCGCCGCGCTGTCTCTGGCTCCGGTCTCGGTCTGGGGGTGCGTCTCGGCGCGCGTCCCGCTGGGCGGCTATCCGTTCACCCTGGGGGTCGCATCGGGCGATCCCCTGGCGGACGGATTCGTCGCCTGGACCCGGCTGGCCCCCAGGCCGCTCGAGGCCGACGGCGGCATGCCCGCCGCCCCGGTCGAGGTCCGCTGGATCGTGGCCGAGGACGCGGCCCTGACCCGCGTCGTCGCCGACGGTCGGACCATCGCCGCGCCCGAGGCCGGCCACTCGGTCCATGTGGAGGTCCAGGGCCTGCGACCCGACAGGGAGTACTGGTACCGGTTCATGGCGGGCGGCGAGGCCAGCCAGATCGGGCGGGCCCGGACCACGCCGGCGGCCGGCGCGCCGGTCGATCGCCTGAGGGCGTGCTTCACCTCGTGCCAGAAATACGAGGCGGGCTTCTATGCCGGCTATCGCCATCTGGTCGAGGAGAACCCCGACCTGATCCTGTTCCTGGGCGACTACATCTACGAGGGCGATCCGGGCAGCCGCCAGAGCGTGCGCCTGCACCAGAACCCGGAGCCCCTGGACATCGGCGGCTACCGCGTCCGCTACGCGACCTACAAGACCGATCCCCTGCTTCAGGCCGCCCATGCGGCCGCCCCCTGGGTCGTCATCTGGGACGACCACGAGGTGGTCAACGACTACGGGGCCGACCGGGGCGACGGCGCAGATCCGGCGAGCTTCCTGGCCCGGCGCGCCGCCGCCTACCAGGCCTATTTCGAGCACATGCCCCTGCGTCGGACGATGCGGCCGGTCGGCCCGGACATGCAGCTGTACCGGACCGTCGACTGGGGCGACCTGGCCCAGTTCCAGCTGGTCGACGACCGCCAGTACCGCGACGCCCCGCCCTGCATGGCCCCCGGGCAGACGGGCAAGCTGATCGCGGACTGCGACGATCGCCGCGACCCCGCCCGCTCGATCCTGGGCGGGCGGCAGGAGGCCTGGCTGCTGGACACCCTGGCCCGTTCGGACGCGCGCTGGAACCTGCTGACGCAACAGACCCTGTTCGGCCCGATGGCGGTGCGCGACCCGGCCGACATGACCCAGGCGCGGTTCTCGAACGACGGCTGGGACGGCTATCCGGCCGGCCGCGACCGCATCACCGCCCGGTGGGTCGAGGCCGGCGTCTCGAACCCCCTGGTCCTCGGCGGAGACATCCACGCCTTCGCGGCGGGGACGATCCGGAACGGCCCGGACGGCCCGGTCGTCGCCAGCGAGTTCGTCGGCGGCTCCATGACCTCCCTGGGAATGGAGCCGGCGATCGCCAGTCTGATCAAGGGGCTGAACCCACGGCTCGAGGTGCTGGAAACGGCGCGCCGCGGCTATGGGCGGCTGGACCTGACTGCGGGTCGGGCCTACGTCGCCTTCCGCGCCCTGGCCGACGCCCGCGATCCCGACAGCGCCCTGTCGACCCTGAACGCCTTCGTCGTCGAGAATGGCCGCGCCGGCGTGACGGCCGCTTGAGGACACCGACGATGCGCATGCTTCTGTTCGCCGCCGCGATGGCCTTGTCGACCCCGGCGGTGGCCGATCCGGCCACGACCGCGCCGGCCGAGGTCCTGCGTCGCATTCCGGCCGAGGAGGCGCGGCAGGGCGTGGCCGTCGATGCCGACCACCTTTACGCCATCGATAACAGCCGCATCGGCAAATACGATCGCGCGAGCGGTCGCAGGATGGCGGCGTGGTCCGGGGACCCGGCCCTGATCCCGCATCTGAACAGCTGCTCGGTCGTCGAGCGCCAGCTGGTTTGCGCCTCCTCCAACTATCCGGCCACGCCTATGACCAGTTCGGTCGAGGTCTTCGACCTGGAGACCCTCACACACAGCGGCTCGGTCTCGCTCGGCCCCGGCACGGGGTCGCTGACCTGGGTCGAGCGCCACGACGGCTTCTGGTGGGCGACGTTCGCGAACTACGACGGGCGCGGCGGCGACACCGGCCGCGATCACCGCAGCACGGTGCTGGTGAAGTTCGATGACGACTGGCACCGGCTGGAGGCCTGGCTGTTCCCGGAGACGGTCCTGGCCTGGTTCGCCCCATACAGCAGTTCGGGGGGTGTCTGGGGCGATGACGATCGTCTGTATGTCACCGGCCACGACGAACAGGAGCTCTATGTGCTGGCCCTGCCGGAGGCCGGCGGCCGCCTGATCCATGTGGCGACGATTCCGGTCGCCGCACGCGGCCAGGCCGTCTCCTGGGGCGGGGACCGGACGGTCTGGGGCATCGATCGGAGCACGCTGGAACTGATCGAGATGCGGCTGCCCCTCGTGATCACGCCCTGACCGCGACGGGTGGTCGGGCGAGCGGCTCGATTGTATCAAACCCCATGGCCACTGAGACCGCGCTCGAAGCCGCACCCGACCCCAAGGCAACGCTCAGCCGCGTCGATGCCAAGCTGCGGACGCGCTCCCGCATCCGATCGGCGGCCGTCGCCCTGTTTCGCGAGGAGGGATTCGACAATGTCACAACCGCCCAGATCGCCGCCTCGGTCGGGGTCACCCAACGCACCCTCTTCCGTCATTTTCGGACCAAGGACGCCATCCTGTTCGACGACGATGGACTGGTGGAACTGTTCGAGGCCACCCTCGGCCGGAACCTGGCCCAACATCCGCCGCATGAGGCGATCCGGTGTACGATCCGTGAAATGGGCGCGATCTACGATCGACACGCCGCCCTGTTCCGGGCGCTGCATGCCGTGATTATCCAGTCCCCGATGCTCCGCGCCTTTGCTCGTGAACGGACCGCGCGGATCGACGATCTGGTCGCCTGGGGCCTCGAAGGCCACGAGGCCTTCCACGATCGAGCTGGCCCTGCCGACGTGTCCAGCCAGGCCACCGCCGCTGCGCTGATGGGGGCCGTGCGCGTCGTCACGGACGCGTGGCTGGAAGAGCGGATGCCCGGGACCATGGTCACGCTGTGCGATCGATCGTGGGCGGCATTTGCGCCGATCCTGGACTGCAAGGTGCGCTTGTCAGTGCCGTGAAGCCTAGCAATCGATACGCCCATCGCCAAGCGGCCCCATGACTTGGGGCCTATGGAGTGTCGGGAGCAGGCGTGTCGTGTGACGGAGCACCCGATGCGGCGGCGGGATGGTCGGGGTAGCGGTCCAGCAAGGCGCGCGTCACGCCGTTGGTCCATCCGAACCCGTCCTGAAGCGGATACTCGCCGCCGCCGCCCGGTCTCTGCTCCTCCACGTCGTATTTCTCCAGCAATTTTCCGGTCTCGAGATAGACGCGCTGGACGGTCGCCAACCAGCGCACGGCGATGGTCTCGGCCAAGGCGTCGTGGCCGTAGCGGTTCAACCCCACGACGGCCACCCACTGCAGCGGCGCCCAGCCGTTTGGCCGGTCCCATTGCTGGCCAGTAGTCACCGTCGTGGTCCGAAGGCCGCCCGGCGCCACCAGGTCGGCCTCTGCCAGACGCGCCGTCGCCCGGGCCTGGGAGGGCGTGGCCAGACCTGCGAACAGCGGATAAAGCATGGCGGCGGAGACCCGGTCCGTCAGACGCCCGCTCCGGAGGTCCAGGTCGCCGAAGCGGCCTTCGGACCGGCTCCAGAGATGGCGATGAATTGCCCGGCGCCTGGCGGCGGCGCGCCGCTCGAAGTCCCGCATGCAGGCGCGCTCGGCAAGGGCCCGGCAGTGTGCGGCGATGGTCCGCTCCAGAGTCCACATCAGGCTGTTGAGATCGACCGGCACGATTTCTGTGGTCCGGATCGAAGCGAGGCGCTGGGGGTCGTCAAGCCAGCGCGAGCTGAAATCCCAGCCGCTCTCGGCCCCCGAGCGCAGGTGTCGATACATCTCCGGCGCAGGCCGATCCGCGGCCGCGGCCGCTGTCGCCACGTCCTCGCTCCAGGACTCATCGCGCGGCGTGTCGCGCTCGTCGTAATAACGATTCAGCAGGGCCCCGTCGGGCATCCTCACAACATGGGCGCAGGCGACCTGGGTCCGGACGCAGGCCTCGCCCGCCATCCAGAAGGCATGTTCCCGGCGCATCGCGCGAAGCTGGCGGTCCAGGCTCTCCGCGTCGTCGCGCGTCGACAGGCCTACCATTAGCGCGAAGAAGGGCGGCTGGGACCGGCTGAGGTAGTAGGTGCGCGAGCCGTTGGGGATCAGCCCGTGGGTCTCGACCATCGCCTCGAAGTTCTCGACCATGGATTCGAGCAGATCGGCCTGGCCGTCGGCGGCCAGGCCGAGCAGGGTGAAATAGCTGTCCCAGTAGTAGATCTCGCGAAATCGACCGCCGGGAACGACATAGGGCTGGGGCAGGGCCAGCGCCGAAGAGCCCTCGACGGGCTCGAGCGCCGGCCGGGTCAGCACCGGCCACAGGGCGGCGATATGATCCTTGAGCGGCAGGCGCGCCAAGGATGCGTCGGCCTCCGGCATCGGTCCAGCCTCGGGAAGGATGAAGCGCGCCTCCACGAAGCGCCGTAGTGCCGCGTCGTCGGCCGGTTGCTCGCGTGCGTAGTCAGCCATGATCCGGGCCACCGACACGCGCGGGGTCGCGTCAACGAAGGTCTTGCCGTCGGGAAAGATCCGGCGGGCCTGAACTGCCTCGAAGAGCGGACCATAGAGATCCGAAGGCGTCGATCGCTCCGCCTGGGCCGCGCCGAGCGCGACGGCCAGAAGCCCGGCCAGAAGGCAGCGGACGACAGGAAAGCGGATGACGCGCATGAAGAACTCTTTGACAGCAAAGGCTCGCCGGGTATCGGCGAAAAGAGGCTCCGCATCGGGTCTCGCAAGGATCCGGACGCGGAGCCGGGGCGGGAGATCAGAAGCGGTAGCCGACGCCTATCCGGAACGACCGACCCAGGATCGGGCGGGCCAGGATGACCCCGCTGCCCTGGGCACCTAAGGTGCGCGGATTGCCTTCCGTCAGGCCGATCTCATCGCTCAGGTTGTCGCCCGTGAGCTGGACCTGGATCCGCTCGTTGATGTCCCAGGTGACGCCGACGTCCCATTTGTAGAAGGCCGGCAGGGTCTGCTGGTTCTGCACGTCGGAGAAGCGGTCTCCAGTATAGGCCACGGTCGTGTAGAGCGTCAGCTGACCCGCGTCTCCAAGCGGCAGGACGTAGGACGGCGTGATCCGGCCCTGCCATTCGGGCTGGCGCTGGACCCGATTGCCGGTCAGGTCCTGGGTGCCGCCGTTGGCGAAGAAGTCCTGATAGGTGGCGTCCAGCCAGGTGCCGGAGAAAGCAACGGTGAAGGCGTCGGTCGGCCGCACGCGGCCTTCGAGCTCCAGGCCTGTAGTCTCGGCTCCGCCGACCGAGGCGAGCGGCGCGCCGGACACGATGACGGTGGTGGCCAGGCCCTCGAATTCATTTCGGAACAGGGTCGCATAAAGGTCGAACCGGTCATAGGAGGCCTTCAGTCCCGCCTCGAGGCTGTCGACTCGCTGCGTTTGGCGCAGGCCGTCGCGCAGATTGTCGAAGAAGGGGAAGCTGTGCCCCCGGCTGTACCGGCCGAACGCCGACAGGGACGGCGAGAAGGCGTAGTTGGCCCCCAATGTGTAGGACGTTTCCTCGCCATCATAATCGATGATCGAGAAGGTGCCGTTCAACACAGCGGCACCGTTGTTGAACAGGGTGTTCGGGTTGGCGTCGGTGTCGACCCCGAAGGTATTGTTCTCCAGCGTCCCGTCCACCTCATGGGACTGGAATCGAACCCCGCCGTCGATCGTCAGTTCGGGCGATACCTTCCATTCGTCGGTCACATAAAAGGCCGTGTCGTTGCCGTCGTAGCTGGCGTTGACGTTGAAGAACGAACCGCCGGCGAAGCCCGCGCGGGTGACCTGCTGTAGCGCGTTGGACGCGGTGCTGCGGATCGTCATGTCCAGCCGACGGGCGTTCGGTTCGGCCGTGAGCAACTGCGCATTGCCTAGATTCCACCGGTCCTCGGAAGAGTACCGCGCGTGATAGATCCCCGCCGTTATCGTGTGGGTGCCCAGGCGGACCTCCAGCGCGAGATCGTTGACAAAGGCTTCTATGTCCTTCTCCACCCGCCAGACCCCCACCGGGATGACCAGCTGCGCAGCAGCGTTGGCTACGGCGCCGCCGCCGTTGGTGTAGGTCAGGCTGGTCAGCGCGCCGCCGAGCGACGCCGCATAGGACGCCGCCGTCTGGGGCGGCGCACCGCCGGGAACCAGGCCCGAGGTGTCCGCCGAGCCGCTGAGGAAACTCATACGGTTGCGCAGCGTGATAGAGTCGCTGAGGTCGAAATCGAGGTTCGAGCCCAGATTGACGATATCGGCGCCCCGACCGTCGGCCAGATCGACGCGGCTGCCGTCGTTCAGTACCGACAGGCGGGTCTCGTTGCCGGCAAAGGTCCCGGTTCCTGCATCGAACCCGTTCCACTCGTTTATGTCGTCGCCGTCCTGCAGGACCGGGATGGGCAGCAGCCACTGGCCCCTGTCGTTCAGATAGCGGCCGAAAACGAGGAGCGAGCCGCGCTCGAAGCGGTGGCGCACGTTCGCGGTAATCTGGCCGCCCCGCTCCGCGTCGAACTGGGGATCGCGCACGCCCGGCCCTCCGGCGTAGTAACCCCCGACCATGAAGGTCGTGTCCGGTCCAAGCGGCCCCGAGACATAGCCGTCCGCTCGCACGTCGCCGTAGTCGGTGGTCGAAAGCTTGGCCAGGCCTTCGAATTCCGGCCCGCCCTCGCGCTGGACGAAGTTGACGGTCAGGCCGGGCTGGCCCGACGAGAACAGGGCACCGGTGCCGCCTCGGACGGCTTCGACCCGCTGCAGTGTCTCGTCGATGCGGATGAGCTGGCTGTTCTCGAGGAACGACAGGGTGGACGGCGGGAAGAACGGTACCCCCTCGCTTTGCAAGGTGACGTATTCGGCATCTCCGCCCGAGGGATATCCGCGCACGAAGATGTTGGCCCCGTTCTGGCCGCCCGAACTCTCGGCGGTGACGCCGGGCACCAGTCGAAACAGGTCGGCCGTGCTGCTGGGGGCGGCCTGGCTGATGGCCTCGGCCGACAGGTTGGTCACGGCGAAGGCTGCGTCCTGACGCCGGATCCCCGCTCCGGCGGTGCCGATGACGATGACCTCCTCAATCTCGGTCGCTTGATCGGGGATGATGGTCGCATCCTGGGACGACCCTGAAGCGGGCCGTGTGGAGGTGCTGGACCGTGCGCCGACTTGCGGCGAAGCGGCACGCGCCTGAATGACATAGGCCCCCCCCGTTGTGCGTTCGTAGGCCAGGCTGGAGCCTTGCAGCAGACGCTCCAGCGCCTGCTCGGGCGTGAACTGCCCGCGTAGCGAGGGGGCGCTCTTGCCGCGTACGACAGCGGGGGCGAAGATCACCTGGCTGCCACTCTGGCGGGCCAGCTGGGTCAGTGCTTCGTTCAGGCTGTTCCGCTCGATGCGGATGGCGGCTTGCGCCTGAGCCAGCGCGGGGCTGACGGCGGCGAGTGCGACGGAGCAGAGCGCGAGCGCCCGCACGATAGATGTGGTCCTCATTTGATGTTGTCCTCCCGGCCCCCTTGGTGGAGCTCTCAGGGTTAAGGACGCAGCGTTCGCTGAAACCCGAACGGCCAACGTCGTTTTTTCTGACCGAATGGTGGAACCTAAGCTCAGCGGCGGGCGGACAGGGTGATCCTGTCGCGACGCGAGGCATCGGCCCTCAGGTCGAACCCGCGTTCGAGCGCTTCTGCGAAGACGGCTTCCTCGCCGATCCTGAAGACGCCGCTGACGCGGATGGCACCGATGCGGCCGGGGTCCAGGACCAACGGCCGGGCCGCGTACCGGTTGATCTCCTCGATGACCTCGGCCAGGGGTCGGTCGTCGAACACCACGACGCCCTCGCGCCAGCCTTCCCGGGCGTCGGCGTCGGCGACCTGCCGCACGCGCACGCCGGACGCGTCGGCGGTGAAGAGATCACGAGGCGACAGCACGACCCGCGTGGCCGAGGTGTCGCGGTCGCCGACGACGACGCTCACGCGCCCCTCGGTCAGAAGCACCTCCGTGGCACCTGGCTTCAGGCGGACGTCAAAGCGGGTGCCGTGGGCCGTGACCATCGTCTCGCCAGCCTGCACGTTGAAGGGGCGCTCGGCATCGTGCGCGACTTCGAACAGCGCTTGTCCCGCATCGAGATGAAGCCGCCGCTCATTGCCCGAATAGGCCACCCGCAGGCGACTGGAGGTGTTCAGGGTCACGCGCGAACCGTCCTGCAAGGTCAGGACCATGCGCTGGCCGACGGCGGTGGCATAGGAGGCGGGCCGCGCCGCTGGGGTCTGCCCGCCGTCGGTCCGGACGGCCCAGATTGTGACGGGCACGAAGGCCAGGACCGCCACGGCGGCCGCCACCGCCCCGAACAGACGGCGGCGCTCCGACCTGTGGCGCCGAGGCCCGAGGGACGCGCGCGCCAGCGTTGCGTGGCGCAGGGCGAGCAGTTCCGGAGTGTCCCTCAGTGATACCGCGCGCGCTTCGGCCGCCGTGAGGCGATCGTAGGCACGGGCGTACGCGGGATGACTGTCTCGCCACGCCTCGAAGCGTGCGCGATCGCCGTCCCGTTCCTGCGCGAGCGTGGCGCACCAGCGTGCTGCCTGGGCTTCAGCTGTTTCAGGCATGTCAGTCGCGGATCGGATGGCTTGGGCCCTCCAGCGCGGCGGCGACATGCACCAGGGCCCGGGCATAGTGTTTTTCGGCCGCCCTGACCGACACACCCAAAGCACTGGCCACTTCGGCCATGGTCAACTCCTCGAAAGCGCGCAGGACGAAGGCGTCCCGGGTCCGGACTGGCAAGTCTGACAGGCTCTCGCGAATGCGGACGAGGGCGTCCCTGGCTTCTAGGACGCGCTCGGGTGAAAAACCCGAACCGAAATTGAACTGGTCGTCGAATTCGTCGTGCGCCCCGGCGCGCCGCGTGATCTCGCGGCGGTTGCGGTCGCGCAGCGCGTTCGCGGCCGCCACGAACAGGAAGGTCTCTGGGCGCTCAATCTGCGTGGGATCCTTCATACGGCTCAGCCCGATGAAAACGTCCTGCACGAGATCCGGAACGTCAGCCTTGTTGGCCACGCGACGCGCGAAAAAGCGCGCCAGAGGCTGGGAGTAGCGACGTGCCAGTCCGTCCAGGAACGCGTCCCGACGGATCGCATACCCGCTCGTCTGTCCACTCGGCTTTTCTTCGCCGCATTCCCCCATGACGCCATCACCGCACGATAGCGCCATAGGCGCAACCGCCTGAGTTGGCCCGCGCCGCCCCTATGCACCAGCATGCTGCGTGAGAGCGGCCGCCCTCGAACCAGCGATCAGGCTTTAAAACGGTCGTCGCGGTCCGTCGTGGTCATGAGCGGCGTCGGAGACCGGGCACACAGTCCTTGATGAAACGTAGATTATGGCGGCGATGGAGGGGTGGTTCCATATTCCCATTCAAACGGCACCCCGGTCTCACCCAGGACGAAGCCGACCAGTTCCGCAAAGGCCGGTTCAGAGCGGACATCATTGGAGAGGATGATGACGCATCGGCCTGAAGCTTCGACGCAGACCCAGGTGTTGGCGGTGGTGCCGTTGTGGCCACCCTTGTAGAAGCCACGGCCCTGAGGCCCAACGAATGTCACCACGCCCAGTCCTGCCGCAAGATCCGGGCGTCGAAGCGAAGGCGCGAGTTCGACCTGAAGGCTGGGGAACTGCGTCGCGGTCGTAATCGCCAGTTGGGGACGCACGATCTCTTCACGCGCGGCGGGACTGAGACCCTCGCCCCGCATGAAGCCGGCGGCGAACCGCGCGAAGTCCGCGATCGTCGTGTCCATTGACCCGGCTGCCCTAACCTTGCTGCGCTCGTCGTGCGGCTCCACAGCTCCGGCTTCGTCCCATCCGTCGGCCAGATTGTTGGCGAAATCGGGACGCCAGATCAGCGAACTGTTCGGCATGCCGAAACGATCGAAGACGCGGCGCTGGGTTTCCGCACCTATCTCCAGCCCCGCCCTGCCCTTTTCGAGAACGAACTGGGACAGGATGAAGCCGTCTCCCGAATAGGCATACCGGCTGCCCGGATCGAAATGGATCCGCTCTTTCCCGTCGGGCTCGAGGAAGCCGAAATTCGGGAAACCGGTGCTGTGGGTGAGGCTCATCCGGTGGGTGATGTGGCGCCAGCGCGGGTCCAGAGCCCGCCAGTCCGCATAGCGATTAGCCAGATCTTCTGAATAGTAGTCCGTCAGAGGCTGGGCGAGGTCCTCGGCCATAGGGCGATCGAGATCGACGACGCCTTCGTCCACCAACTGCATCACCGTATAGGCGTAGACCGCCTTCGTCAGGGACGCGCCGTACATCACCGTGTCGGTCGTGAGCGGATCACGAGCGGGATTCCGAACGCCGCGCGCGGTGATGTAGACGATCTGCCCGTCGTCTATCACGGCGAGCGCCAGACCCTTTGCGCGCGTGGTCGTCATCGCAGCCTCGATCCGGGCGTCAATCGCTTCGGCGACGGTCAAAAGCGGCGGGTCAACGGTCTGACCCTGCGCCGTCGTTGCGAGGAGAGCCAATGGAAGGATGAGCCAATCGAGCATCTTCATCGGGTCGACCTTTCACCGTTGGAAGGACGCTCAGCCTTTTGGGCAAGTCTGGCAACTCAACGATTATTAAATATCGGCGGACGAGGCGAGTTCGCGTCAAACCCTTGTGCGGGCCCGTATCAACCGGGGCCGGGACGCCGTCCTCTCAAACGACAAACTCACAGTCGAAACGGAGCCCGGATCGCTAGCAACGCTCTCGTTGCGATCGACGGGCTCGTGAGATCGTTGGCTAATACTGCGCGTTATGAGCCGTGCCTTCTTGCCGCAGGTTCATGATCGGTCGCGCGGGAATCGTACGGTTCGAACACCCGAGCGGCAGAATCGGTAACAAACCGACCTGGCAGGGCCCCTAATCTCCGATCCAGTCCCGCCCCTTGGCCGGACCCGCCGTTCCGAACAAGACCTGGGCGGGTATGGCCCGTGACCGGCCTGCGGCGTCACGGATGAGTACGGCCGACGCAAACCCCACACCGGCGGCCTCTCGGCAAAGCTTGACTGCGAGCACCGTCGCCTGCTCCTGCGTCTGGAACGGACCTAAACGTCGGCGGCTCGTCTCAACCTCCCAACCAT
The DNA here is from genome assembly GCF_002002865.1 of Brevundimonas sp. LM2. Classification (NCBI taxonomy): domain Bacteria; kingdom Pseudomonadati; phylum Pseudomonadota; class Alphaproteobacteria; order Caulobacterales; family Caulobacteraceae; genus Brevundimonas; species Brevundimonas sp. LM2. Next base: position 3,350,561 of record NZ_CP019508.1, read on the forward strand.
CCTTCGCCCTCACGACAGTGAAATCCTCATCAACCATATTAGTTCTCTATAGTTGTTTACTGAAGGCGGCACTTGGACTCTGATTGCCTTGATCTACGCGCCCGCCGATATTTCGCGTTTGTTAAAGCGAGCGAAACGAGGGAATTTCTTGCCATGTTGAATCGCAAGATGCTGTGATACGGACGAGCGATACCAATGCAGAAACTCGCCACGGCCCAAGCGTCACAGTAATGCACGCTTAAGCTAGGCGGTGTATCCAGACCGCAGACTGGAGATTCGCATGGACGTTCTGGCGCGCAACAATGTCACCCGGCATGGGAGTGGCGAGCTCACCTTCGTCTTTTCTCACGGGTTTGGCTGCGATCAGACGATGTGGCGACGCGTGGCCCACGCATTCGAGGCCCATGGGTCGGTGATCCTGTTCGATCTCGTCGGAGCCGGCCATTCCGATGCGACGGCCTATGATCGAACGCGATACGCGACGCTTCACGGCTATGCCGACGATGTGATCGAAATCTGCGACGCACTCGGGATCAAGGACGCGGTCTTCATCGGCCACTCGGTGAGCGCAACCATCGGGGTTCTCTCCGCCCTCAAGCGCCCCGACCTGATCGGCAGGATGGTGATGATCTGTCCGTCTCCGAGATATGCCAACACCGACACCTATCGGGGTGGATTCTCGGCCGAAGACATCCAGGAACTTCTCGACCTGATGGACAAGAACCATCTGGACTGGTCCGCGATCATGGCACCGACCGTGATGGGTGCCGACGGCGACAAGGCCGACCAGGACGACTGGCGCGACAGCGTCTGCCGCACCGATCCTGACATCGCCAAGCAGTTCGCCCGCGTGACCTTCGAGTCCGACCATCGAGCGGACTATCAAAAGCTCAAGACCGAGACCTTGATCATCGGATGCCGGGAGGATGCCCTCGCCCCGGCTGATGTCGGTGATTTCGTAAACTGGGCCGTCAAGGACAGCACGCTGCTGACACTGGAGACGTCGGGTCATTGCCCCCATGTGACAGTCCCTTTGAGGGTGATCGACGCGATCAGGCGCTTCGTTGGAGATACGTCGGATGTCCGGCTCAGCGCCGCTTGAACTCAAGGCTGCGGAAGACACCGCGTCCACCCTGTTGGCGCGCATGCCCGGCGGCCTGGTCGTCCTGGATGCGAGCCTGAGGATCCGTCGGGTCAATCCCTATTTCGCCGATCTCTGCGGACGACACGCATCGGATCTCGAACAGGGCATCCGGTTTCATGACCTGTCGAGCGTCGCCGGCCGCATCTTCATCCAGTCCCGGCTGCAGACCGAGCTTTCATTGTCCGGGCGAATTGAAGAACTGGCGCTGGATCTCTGCCGGCCGGACGGCGTGCGGGTGCCCATTCTGCTGAATGCTGTTCAGGATATCAGCCAGTCCGAGGCACCTGGGGACATCATCGTGACGGCATGGCGAGCCGCGGCCAAACGCGCCTACGAGGCGGAGGTACCCAAGGCCCGCCAGGCTGCGGCCGATGCGATGCAGGTCAAGGCGGACTTCCTGGCCAACATCAGCCACGAGATCCGCACACCGCTGAACGGCATCGTCGGCGTGGCGGGAGCCCTTCGGCGCACCGCCCTTGATGAGGCGCAACTGCGCATGCTGTCGCTCATCACCCAGTCCAGCGAGATGCTCGAACGGTTCGTCAATGATGTCCTCGACGTTTCCAAGGCCGAGGCGGGTGCCCTGGCCCTTGAACCACGCAGCTTCAATCTTCGCGCAGAGTTGGGCGGGGTGATCGAGACGACGCGAATCGCGGCTGAAGGCAAGGGCCTCCGGTTCTCTTTACGGTTCGACGACGAGGGAGACTTCATCGCCGATCCGACCCGGCTGAAGCAGGTGCTGGGTAATCTGCTGGGAAATGCGCTGAAGTTTACCCAGCGGGGAGAGGTTCGCGTCGGTATCGGCTATGACGACAAAGCGGGAGCCTTGACCCTCGAGGTCGAGGACACGGGCATCGGCTTCGACCCCGATGCGGCGGACGGTCTGTTCCAGCGCTTCAATCAGGCCGACAACAGCATCACCCGTCGCTTCGGTGGCACAGGCCTTGGACTCTCAATCGTCAAGACCCTTGTGGAGTTGATGGGAGGCACGATCGGCGTCCGATCGCGCCCGGGCGAGGGCAGCCGCTTCTCCGTGCGCATTCCGAGCACGCGGACGGTGTTAGCGCCAAAGGTCCAAGACGTTTCCGAGACCCAGAGCTCGGGAAATGTCGAACGCGTCCTTCTGGTCGAGGACCACCCGGTCAACCAGCAGGTCGTCAGGTTCATCCTCGAGGCCCAGGGTCTCGACGTCGTGATCGCGGAGAATGGCGAGATCGGCGTGGAGGCTTTCAAGACCGGGCGCTTCGACGTGATCCTGATGGATATGCAGATGCCGGTCATGGACGGCCTGACGGCGACACGCGCGATCCGTGCGCATGAAACCGCGCAAACGACGGGAACCAGGACGCCGATCGCGATGCTCACCGCGAACGCCCTGGAGGACCACAGAGATGCCGCGCTCGAGGCGGGAGCCGATCTTCACATCACCAAACCGGTGACGCCCGAACGCCTGTTGGCAGGGATCCAGCGCCTTCTGGCGATCAACGGTGCGACCGCGGTCGCTTAGACGCGACCTCTGAGACATCTGTAGATCGGGACCAGTCTGCAGGGCGCGGTTTGCCGACCTCCATCTAGGGGAAGTCGCGATGACCGTGGATGACGTTGACCGGCTGACAGCGCCAAGTTCCTTTGCGCCAATCGTCTACGGCATCTTGGCTCCCCGGGAGGCTGCAGTTACGAGATAGGATGGTCCGATTTGGTCACCACCCCGTGAGCCCTGACAAAGGCATCGACGTGCGCGTGCGCGTAATCCTGAATGTCGAGAGGCCGGGTGCCCGAGCCTCCGAGTTCGCGCTGGTGGAAATGCGCGATGAGCAGCGGTGACAGAAGCGCCACGGCCGCCACACGCGTATCGACGCGCCGCATCTCGCCGCGCTGCTGATGCTGATCGAACCGGGACTCGATCGCCAGGAGGGTCGGCTCGAGGATGTGGACGAGATAGGCCGGGCCGATCCGGTCGTTCCGCAGGCCTTCGCGCAAACCCAGGGCGTGGATCTCGGAGACTCCGAACGCCAGCCCCTCGACGATCATCTGCGCAAGCGCGGCGATCGACTCCGAGAACGGCATCTCCGCGATACGCAGGCGCTCGAGGTGCACCACCCCCTGCTTGCCGAAGTCGTCGAGCAGTGCGGCGACCAGATCCTCGCGCCGCCCGAAATAGTGTCTCACGGTGGGAACCGTCACCCCCGCTGCCGCTGCCAGCTCTCGCAGGCTTGGCGGCGGCTGGTTGCGCGCGATCAGCCGCACGCGGAACGCCTGCAAAAGCGCGGCCCGTTTCTCGTCATGTCCGGCGCTTCGCGCGCCCTTGGTTTTGGCCATCGTTTTGATGTGACAGAGGCGGCCGCCAGCCGCAATCGCAGCCGGGCCTCACCTGCCCGGCTGGAACACGCCGGACAGTTTTCGAAATCCGGCGCGCAAAAGGTTGCCGATCAGCCGGGTCCGCGTCAGCCAGTCGAGTCGGTGCCCATTTCGGCGGGTATCGAGGATGCGAGGTGCCATCCACCGCGCCACTATGCGCGTGTCGTCGCCCAACAGCGCCAGGATTCGCGCTGCCCGCGCATCGGGGATCGCGTCGGACCCGAACGCGACGCGCGTCGGCATGATGCCCGGCCTCAGAAAGCCGATCCGTACCGGGCCCGCCGCATTCTCCTTCGCCAGCACCCTGAACAGATAGGTGACCCCCGCCTTGGTTGCCCCATAGATGCCGGCGCCCTCGAGGACGAAGCCGCTGCTGCCGAGGCCTTCGGTGACCCAGATCTGCCCCCCGCCCTGCGCGCGCATCCGGTTCAGCGCGACGCTCGTGCCTAAGAGGACGCCGGTCAGGTTGGTGTCGATCATCGCTCGGATCAGGGTCGGGTCGGTCGCCGCGATGTCCTCGCCTGCACCGCCCAGCCCGGCATTGTTGATCCAGTGGTCCACGCGCCCGAATGCGTCGATGGCGGCCTGCCAGGTGTGCAGGTGCCCCGCCTCGGACCGGACATCCGCGCCCACGCCGACCGCGTGATCGGGGTGGAGCGCCCGCGCAACCGCTATCGCGTCAGAGGCGACGCGACCGGTAATGACCACCTTGCAGCCGAGCCGCAGGAATTGCTCGGCCAGGGCATGGCCGAACCCGGTCGTCCCTCCGGTGATGACGACGACCTGGCCGGGGCGAGCGACCTTTCCGGTCATGTCACAGGCTTATCGTCGTCGCGACGCGAACCTCCACGCACGCTGGCACGGAACGAGCTGGCGGGCCGCAGCCGCCCGACGGAACGCCATGGCCGCCGACGAACCACGCGTTGGCGACGGTCTGGCGACCGACGAAAACAGGACAGCCGGCAGCGGTGCATTCGCTTGCAAACCCATGGTCCATCAGGCCGCTTCCGTCCGCGCCGGCCGTCGCGCAAATGCCAGATAGGCCGCGATCGTGAGGATCAGGGCTGCCGAAGCACCAACGATCACGGCGATTTCCCCGAGCAGGACGCCCTTGTAGGCGATGCCGCCGAACGCCCAGACAAGCACCAGGGCGTAGAAGATGTTCGCTCGGTTTGCACGCATCACAACAGCGCCGACCAGGCTTCCCACGATCGCCAGGATGGCGACCCATAGCCCATCGGATAAGGGACCGCCGTCGAACCCGCCGGCATTGCCGAGCCAGCTCGAGGTATTGGCGATCGAAGCCACCGTGATCCAGGCCGTGAAAATGCTGACGGGGAAGATCACGAAGGCGAGCGTGGCGCCGCTGGGCTTGTCTTGGCGATACAGCCCGAAGAATGCGGCGAGCAGCGTCGCCAGCATCGCGAAGATGATCATGACGGTCGCGACGCTGACGCCCGTTTCAACGGTCACCAACTCCCACGACGCGTTCAGCGCCATCGCGGACGCGGTCCACCAGCCAATCCTTCGCAGTCGAGGATCGGTCAGCTTGCCATGCAGCGCCTGAAAGATCGCGTAAGCCAACATGCCCAGGAAGATGACGCCCCAGATCGCAAACGTGAAGCCGGGGGGCGTGAAGAGCGCCGGTGACTGGACCGATCGCGTCCCGATATCGTTCACGCCCATCGTGACGGTAATCTGCGAAGCCAGCGCCTGCGCCACCGCGAAGATGATCACCGCTGAGGCGCGGACGCGGTCGTTAACCAGCGGACGATCGCCTTCGGATCGACTTGTCATCAGGAACCCTCCGTATCTCAGTTGCGATAGATAATTCCCCTTATTTCCGCAATGCATTTTCGGCGGGCCGAGCGGGACGGCAACCCTTCTCATAATGTATTGCGGATGATATACGTTTTTTTTATAATGTAGAGGCAAGCGTCATCGGCCATCAGCTTTTTCCAGTGTAGAGACCGCCCGCTCGTTATCGCCACTCTCGGCGGCCGACCGACGTCAAGCAGACACACGACGATTCCCATCTCCCAAGAGGCCGCTCCATGACCCCGGACCGTCTGCGCCAGATCGCCAATCTCCTGTTCGCCCTGGGACAGTTGCTCCTGCCGCTGCTGATCTTCACCCGCGGATTCGACGCCTCGACGGCGCAGGGCCCCTCGGCTGCCGCGCCGAATCCCGCCTCACCGGCCGGCTATGCCTTCGCGGTTTGGGGCGTGATCTATCTGGGCGGCCTTGCCTATGCCGTGCTGCAGAGCCTCCCCGGCGCGGGTGCCGATCCGCTGTTCCGGCGCATCGGATGGCTGACGGCGGCGGGCTTCGCCCTGTGCTGCGCTTGGCTGTATTTCGCGCGGTTCGGACCGGTTCTGCTGACCGTCCCGATCATCTTCGGCATGCTGATCACCCTCGGCCCGGCGCTGATGATCGCACTCCAGCCCTCGACGTCGATCGGCTGGACGCGCGAGGCCTTCGTCCGCGTGCCGTTGGCGATCTATGTCGGCTGGCTGACCGCCGCCACCTTCGTCAATGCCGCCGATGTTCTCCCGGATTATGGCTTCGATCGCTTCGGTCTGTCGCCGCTCATCTTCGGGCTCGGCGTGATTGGCGCGGCCGCCGTGCTGGCGATCTCGGTCGTTCTGTTCAGGCCCCATCCCGCCTATGTCGCGACGGTGCTCTGGGCGCTCGTCGCGATAGCCGTGGCGGCGGGGCGACCCGGGCTAGGCAACCCGGTCTCGCTCGCCGCATGCGGAGCTGCGGCCCTGCTGCTCGGCGTCGCGGCGATCCGCTTGCTCCCGCGCGCGACGAGCGGAAACGGCTTCGCCTCGGGTTAGGCCTTCGGCACACCCCGCCTCGTCGAGCCGCGGCCTGATCTGGATTGCCAGAACAGAACGCCAGACCGGTCCATCTTCCCAGCGGCGCGGAAGTCATCGATCAGGGAGGCGGCCTGGTCGATGGAGAGAGCGGTAAAGTGGCGCCGGTTGCCGAACATATGGTCCATGACGGACGACCAGGCCGGTAGAGCGGGGTCACGAGACACGAACACGGTCAGGGCGGCGGGCGGTTCAGCCGCCCGAAACACCGCTGCAAGGCGTTCGACATCGCTCAAGGTCGCATCGGGTACGTGCCCCCCCACAGCGTTGATCCAGTCCCAGCCTGCCAGTTCCGGGCGCTGCTGAACGAGTTGGATGATTTCATCCGTCAGCCGACTGGCGGTCAGCGGACCGCGCAGGACCAGCACGACGCGACGCGACGGAGTCAAAACAGAGATCTCAAAATCCTGCATTCAGGCCACGGCTCCGTTTGGCCAAAGCATTATCGTTAACACTGCCGCCCCAAAAGCGCCCGCGCGCCGTTTCTGCAGGCGACGCCTGTCGCTTGCAAGGTCATGGTCTCCCCCGCGTTCGGCGACGGCAGCCCTTCAGGACGGTGTGATTTGGCTCGACACGACCGGCCTGTGGAGGCGGTCACGGCCGCACAGCATTCAGGAACGGCCGTCCGGCCAGCGCCTGAAAGAAAGCGGCCAGGGTCAACCCGGTCCAGAGGAGACTGAACAGGACCACGGAGGCGATCGCCGCGGTCGAGGGCAGAATTAGAGACGCGGCCAGGCCCCATGCCGGCACGACCTGGATCATATGGGTCGCAAGGAAATGCGGCGGGCGCAGGTCGCCGGCCGACCTCGACCAGCCCGTAATGGGCATAGGCCGGACGCCGGAAATCGGCCGGCCCACGAGATGGCCCATGTTCGCCCCCATCCGAAAGGCGGTCACCACGGTCAGCACCGTGCCACCGACCAGGCCCAGGACGACGGCGAGGCGGAGAGGGGCGACGAGGCTGGTCTCATGGTCGATTGCGACGACCAGCCCTATGACGCCGGCGGGCAGGATGATGACCGCGGCTCCAAGGGCCATGAGCGAATACATCATGGCGTAGAACGGCGTCGAGACGTTGAAGTGAGACGCCTTTTGCCGGGCGGCTTGAACCGAAATGTAGCCGACCTCTCCACCGGCCGCGAGCCCCGACACCGCTGCCAGCAGCGCCAGGCCGAGGCTGTGCCGCCAGTCAGGACCGAGGCTGCCCATCACCAACGCCAGGGTGGCGAAATGCACCGCGAGCGAGACGGCGAATTTCGACGGCTTGGACCAGACCCCGACCGGACCCACTCGCCGCCTGTCCAGGTGTTGCAAGACCAGCAGGATCAGAAAGACGATCCCGAACACCACGGCCGTGCCCCACCAGAGCCTCTCGGCCGACATCCCGGTACCCATCGCGACCTATGCCCGACCTGTGGCGGCAGGTCGGGTCCGGGTCATTCCGGCCATGACGAGCGCCATGATGCGGCTACGACCCCGACGCGGCAGCGGGGCCAGCGAATATTCCAGGAGTTTGGAGAGCAAACCCGGACGGACCGTCGTGGCACGGCCCAGCCGGGTCAGTGCCTGCCTCGCCACGACCTCGGGTGCCTCGCTCAAGCCCATGGTCATTTTGGCCCGTCGCGCGAAACCGCTGCGGATCGGTCCCGGCGCCACCGCCAGTACATCCACGCCGAAGGGTTTGAACTCGGGACGAATACCCTCCGCCAGGGTCTGGATGAAGGCCTTGGTCGCGGCATAGTTGGCCGCCCGCGGAACCCCCTGAAACGCGACGAGGGAGCTCATCAGGATGATCCCGCCATGGCCCCTGTCGGCGAATCGACGACCGAACAGATGGGTCAGTTCGACGACCGCTCGACAGTTTACATCGATCATGGACAGTTCGGTCCCGATGTCGCTGTCGAGAAAGGCACCCGCCGTGCCGAAGCCGGCGGCCGCCACGAGCAGGCCGACATCGAGCCCTACCGTGGCCGCCGCGACCTTGGCGACCGCGTCGGCCTGCGACAGATCACAGGGGAGCGTTCTGCAGTCGACGCCATGGCGTCCTCTGAGGGTGTCGGCGACGCGCTCGAGCCCTTCAGCGCTGCGGGCCACCAGCAACAGATGAAAGCCCGCGGCGGCGAGTTGCCGGGCAAGGGCCTGGCCTATGCCGTCAGAGGCGCCGGTGATCACCGCCCAAGGTCCGTATCGCGCCAGGGGCTCGAGCCGGCGGGGGTCTGGATTCAGGGATCGGGGATGGGGGGTCGTCACGACGGCACTCCATGGCAAAAGGACTGATGTTCGGGGCAAGACGGCGTCGGCAGGCCGACCATGAATGGATCTGCCTCGGCTTTGAGCACCGATTCCAGGGTCCGTGGCGTCAACGCCCTGCACCTCCGAGCACGCGGCGGCAGCAAGCGGCGGATCATTGCCTCGCTCCGACGTCGCGCCGATTCAGCAGCAGATAGGTGACGGGTGTGGCGACCCGGGCCAGAAGGGTGGACGCGGTCAGGCCTCCGATCAGGGCAATGGCCATCGGCGAATAAAGGCCGTTGTTCTCCAGGGCGAGCGGGATCAGGCCGCCGATCGCCGTCACCGAGGTCAGCAGGACGGGCAGGAACCGAAGCTCGCCGGCGCGTTCCACGGCCTCTCGAACCGGCGTGCCGGCGGCGCGCAGCTGTTCGGTGAAATCGACCAGCAGGATCGAGTTCTTGATCTCGATGCCGATCAGGGCAATCAGCCCGACGGCGGCCGTGAACGACAGGGCGTTCCCCGTCAGCCAGAGCGCCACCACCGCGCCGAAGACGCCGAACGGGATGATTCCGGCGACCACGGCAACGGTCCTGAACCGGCCGAACTCCAGCACCAGAACCGCGAGTATCCCCAGCGACGAGACCACGATCGCCGGGATCAGACCCGAAAAACTGCGCGACTTCGTATCGGCCTCGCCGCCGAGCGTGACGGCATAACCGGGCGGCAGCGTCACCTCCGCCCCGATCCGGTCCACGGAGTCCTGGGTGGCGCGGCTGGTCAGCATGCCCGGCGCGACATAGGCCGAGACCGTGACCGTGCGGGTGCGTTTCAGGCGATCGATCCGCGCGGCCTGCGACACCAGCACCGGCGTCGCGAGGGCCGAGAGCGGCACCCCCTGCCCCGACACGGTCGGCACGAAGATCGCCGACAACGCGTCGATGTCGTTGTAGCCGGCCATGGGCAACCGGACGGTGACGGGAAAGTCGTCGCCCTCGGCGTCACGCAGACTGGCGACGCGCACCCCGGAAAGGCCCAGCTGAACGGTCCGGCGCAGGCTTCCGGCACTCACGCCCAGAGCTGCGGCGGCCGCCTCATCGACCTGCAGATGGACGTCGGTGCGCGGCAGACGCAGCGGGTTGCCGATATCGCGCAGCCCCGGCGTGGTCGCCATGACCTGCTCGACCTCAAGCGACAGGCGCGACAAGGTCTCGACATCCGGCCCGGAGATGCGCACGGCGATCGGGGCCTCGACCTCCGGGCCGTTGACGAAGGTGACGATGCTGATGCGCGCCCCGCGGTAGGCGGCGAACTCGGCCCGCAGCCTCTCCAGCAGGGCCGGTGAGGATGCCGGTTCCCACGCCTCCAGTCCCACCGCCACCTCGCCGAAGGCCGCGTCGGTCTCGCGCTGGCCGACATTGTAGTAGAGCTGGGGATTGCCGCGCCCGGTATTGGCGGCCGTCCAGCGCACCTCCGGCACGCGGGCCAGTCTCGCTTCCACGAACCGCACGGCCGCGTCGGTCCGGGTCAGGGCCGTGCCCTGGGGCATCTCGATACGGATCAGGAACTGCGGCGTTTCGGCCGGAGGAAACAGGCTGGTGCCGATGACCCCGACCAGGGGTATGGCCAGGGCTGAAAGCGTCAGCAGACCGGCGAGCACCACGCCAGGCCGATCCAGCGCGCGGGCCAGCACCGGCGCATAGACGCGGTGAATGCCGCGATTGACCCAGCGCAGCAGGCGGTTGCCCTCGGGGTCGTGATCCCGCTTCAGAACCAGGCTCGCGACCAGCGGTATGACGGTCACGGCGACGATGAACGACCCCGCCACGGTGGCCAGAACCGTGACGGGCAGCGAGCGGATGAACTCGCCGGACGCCTCGGGCAGGGCCAGCAGCGGCAGGAAGGACAACATGAGACAGGCGGTGCAGCCGGCGATCGCCAGGGTGATCTGGCCCGTTCCCTGCACCACTGCCGTGACCCGATCCGCGCCGTCCCTGAGCCATCGCGCGATATTCTCGGTGACGACGATGGCGTCGTCGACCAGAAGCCCGAGGGACAGGACAAAGCCGGCGACGGCCAGCTGGTTCAGGGTGAACCCGAAGGCCGCAAGGATCAGCACCCCGATCAGCAGCGACAGCGGGATGGCCACCATCACCACGCCAGCGGCCCGGAGTCCGAGCGGCAGCAGCGTCAGGCTCACCAGCGCCAGGGCGATCAGAAAATCCCGGCCCAGCCGCCCCAGTCGCAAGGAGACATTGTCCGCCTGGGCGAACCCCCGGTCCAGGGTGACGCCCCCGGGCAGCGTACGCTCGAAGGCGTCCAGTTCGGCAGTGATGGCCGTCGACAGACGCGTGACATCCTGATCCTCGCCCTGGGTCGCGGTCAGCAGGATCGCGCGCCTGCCGTTGAACCGGGTGATGTGATCGGCCTCGGCCTCGGCCCAGCCGATCGTGGCGACGTCGCCCACCCTCAGGACCGCACCGTCCCCCGCCCGGATCGGAACGGCGGCGATGGCCGCAGCGTCGGGATAGGCGCCGCCATACTGGACGCTGAAGCGTCGGTCGTCCGACTGGATATTGCCGATGGGGGTCTCCAAACCCGCGGACCGCAGCGCGTCTGACACCGTGGCGGGGGCGATCCCGAGCGCGGTGAGCCTGGCCAGGTCCAGGGCAACCCGCATTTCCGTCTCCGGAGCGCCCCAGTAGCGGGCCTCGCGGATGCCGGGGATGGTCCCGATGCGCTCCCTCAGCCGGTCCGCAACCTTTTCGAGCCTGCGCATGGGCAGGGTCTCACTGACCAGGGCGACTTCCACGATGGACACGCCGATCGGCCGGGCCCGGATCACTTCGAGCCGCGCGAGGCCGGTCGGCAAGGTCGGACGAAGGGCATTCACCTCCCGGACCACATCATCATAGCTGCCGTCGGGATCGGTCCCCCAGTCGAACTCGACACGCGTCGCCGAGAGGCCGTCCCCGCTGCGTGACCGGACCTCCCTGAGGTCGTCGAGCCGGTAGACTGCATCCTCGATCGGCCGCGTCACCAGTTGTTCGACCTCGTCGGGCGTGGCCCCGGGAAGAACCGCATTGACGATGAAGGTCGGGGGATCGAGCTGCGGATCCTCGGTGCGGGGGATGGTCAGGAAGGCGCTCAACCCCAGGGCGAACAGCAGCTGCACGGCGACCAGGGTAAACTGCCAGCGTTGCAGGACGAACGCGGCCGGATTGAACCTCATCGCCCGGTGACCGACACACGCTGGCCATCGGCGACGAACCCGGCCCCGGCGGTGATTACCCGGACGTCGGGCGCGAGACCGGCGAGCCGCAGGCCGTCGCCGTCGATCGCCACGATGCGGACCCGGACCCTGCGGGCGGTGGAGTCTGTCGGATCGACGATATAGACGTGGCCGAAGCCGTCGCGCGCATCGAGAAGCACCTCCGCCGGAAAGACCGCCCCTGTCTGTTCGGCTAGGGCCGCATTCTGGAACGTGGCGGACGCAACGGTGCCGCTGGCGATGGTGTCCGCCCCGTCGAGCGTGAGCTCGACCTGCACAGTCCCCGTCCGCGCGTCGCTGGCCTGACCCAGACGGCGCACGATGGCCGTAAAGGGCACGGGATACCCCCGGACCGATACAGAGCCGCGATCGCCACGCTGCAGGTCGGCAGCGACCGCCGACGGAACGGCGACCCGGGCCAGCCTCGCGCTGGAGAGATCCGCAACCGTCAAGAGGGTCGCGCCGGCCGCAACCGTCTCGCCCACCTCGACCCCATCGCTCAGGACCACGCCATTGAAAGGCATCACGACCGAAGCCGACGCTTCGTCATAGCGGGACCGGGCCAGTACCGCTCGGGCGGCGTCGAGTGCGCTTCGCGTGTCGTCGCGAACGGCGGTCGAAACCGCCCCGGCCGGAAGCAGTCTTTCATTGCGGGCGTCGTCGCGTGCCAGTCGATCCACTTCGGCCTGGGCCTCGCGCCGGGCCGTGCGCGCAGGGGTGGCGTCAAGGCGAACCACCAGCGTTCCCGCCGGTATCCGATCACCGATTCTCAAGGGCGCGGCCAGAACGCTGCCGCCTACCCGCGCACTGAGGTCGGCTTCGCGGTCCCGACCGATGACGGCCGGATAGGCCTGCGAAAGGCCTCGAGAGTCCTCCACAGCCGTGACCGCTTCAACCGGCAGGACCGCCGGTGACGTCGGTTCCGTGGCAGAACGACCGCATCCCGTCAGAAGCAGCAGCAGGCCCAGCCCCGTGATCTCGTTTCGCCCCACGCGACATCATCCTATCGTTGATAGGCTATCAGTGATAGGTTGACATCGGCTGTCAAGTCCTTTGAGGAGAGGCATGGCGAAAATGCCCAGGGAAGCGGTCGGTCATCGCCGCGAACAGATTCTGGACGAAGCCCAGAAGCTGTTCGTCAGCCACGGGCTCCAGAATGTGACGACGCGCCATATCGCCCGGGCCGTCGGCATCAGCCAGCCGTCGCTCTATGCCCATTTTCCGACCCGCGACGCCATCGCCGTCGAACTGTGCTGCCGCGCCTTCGACCAGCTTCACGATCGGCTGACCCTGGCGTCTGATGCGCAGGGAACGCCGTCCGAGCGTCTGCATGCCCTCGGGCTCCAGTACATCCGGTTCGGGCTGGAGCAGGAGGCGGCCTATCGCGTCGCCTTCATGCTCGACATGTCGGCTGAGCCGACGGTTGAAAAAGGCCTTGTCCTTGCGGCCGGCCTGCGCGCGTTCGGGATGCTGAGGGCGCTTTTCCTGTCGACCTACACTGACGAACTTGAGGCCGAAGGGCGCGCCCAATCTGCGTGGGCCAGTCTGCACGGCCTGGTCGCATTGCTGATCGCCCGCCACGAGTTTCCCTGGGTTGAAACGCACGGCCTGATCGAAATTCACCTTCATGGCGTCTGCTCAGCAGCCTTCTTGCCGACCGAGGGGCACCGCAACGCGCAAGACGCGGCGCCCTCGATGGGATTCGTAAATGACCAGAACTCTGGCTTACGCTGACGTTTGGCGGGTTCTGGAAGCGACATCCGGCGGCCCCGCGCGCGAAGGCCGAGCATCCCTAGTGGGCTCCGCTCCTTAAGCGATGGCTCGGCCGTGCCCATTCAGCTCGTGCAAGGCTCCGTCGCCTTGGTACCGTCCGGTACTGCAAAGGGTCTAAGCGCTGGTTTCGGCGACGATAACGCAACCAGCTGACGGGCTTGTCGATAGGTCGAGATCATCACCGCCCACCAGGCGATCCCGTTCAGGGCACCGATCACCCTGAGGATTGAAGGCGAAGCTGCAATAGGCGGGAAAAACCGCGCCCAGAATGCTGGGTCCCAGCATGATGCCGCAGATGATCTGCACCGCCACCAGCGGCGCGTAGTAGTCGGTGCGCAGACCGCGCCACAGCAGATCGGCATGCTGAAGATCAGCAGCAGGGCGATCAGGAAAACCTAGGACGTGGTCATGGCGTGCATGGTTGGCCCCCTGTCGGCATCCGGTCCCGGGCCCCGGCAGCGGTCCACCAGTCCAGGAAGACCGGCCAGTTCGGCCCGCCGGTATGGCCGTCCTCGTGCTGCCGAAAGGCAAGATCGCCGTCAACCAGCGTGCCGAGCGGCGGAAAGCGCGGGCTCTGGAGTGGGCGCGCGCCCAGCAGGGCATAGGCCGGCGACGCGGCGGCGGCGGCCAGGAACATACCGCGCGGATCGGTCCAGGCGTCGGCTTGGGGATTGCCCACGCTGATGAAGACGGGCCGCGGCGCGCACAGGGCGATCAGCTGGTGAGCGTCCACCGGCAGGTCGCAGGCCGTCAGCGGGCCCGCGTATTTTAGATAGGCCCCGGCCATCCAGTGATACTCGCCGCTGGAGGCGATGTTCTCGACCCGCTCGCCGAAGTCGCGCCGCATAAGCTTGGCCCCGCCTTGGCCGGACGAGGCGACGAAGGCGGCCGCGAACCGGGTGTCGAACGCCATGGCGACAAGCGCCGCCTTGCCGTACCGAGACAGGCCAAAAATCGACACGCGGCGGGCGTCGATCCCTGGCATGGTCTCGAGCGCATCCAGCACCCGGCCCGCCCCCCAGGCCCACGCCCGCAACGCCCCCCAATCGGTCAGGGCCCGTGGGCGACCGCCTCCGGCCAGCCCGATCGCGCCGCTCGCCAGCCCGGCACCGTCATCAGCCTGGACGGACACCGGGACGTATTCCACCACGGCCATTCCGCGCGCCAGCACCTGTTCCTTCCAGGTCGGGCGGGGCTCAGGGGGAAATCGGTCGGTCAGGGCTCGGGGAAAGGTCAGCCCAAGCACGGCCGGCACCGGACCGGTCACGCACGGTGGAAGGCTGACGGTGGCCTCAATCGATAGACCTCCCGTCGCGTCCTCCCCGCGCAGCCCTCGAACCTCGCGCGCGCCGTCCTGCGCCGGCGCCGGGGTCGAATTCCACCGGATCCCGGGAGCCGAGACCGGTACCCGACCATAGATTTCGTTCTCGAACATCGCGAGGATCTCAGCCCGCCTCGCCGGCCAGGTCCCGCGCGTCACGTCGGTACCATCCCTGGACGTAAGCAGGGCCGGCAGTCCGACACACCGATCCGCCCGCGCCTCGTCATAGTTGACCGCGTTGGATGCGTGCGGATTCTGCCCGTCCGCGCCCGGTCGCAACCGCGCGATGCCGAGAAGATCCAGCAACCGCCGATGGTCTTCCTCGGCGGTCAGGGTTTGGACCGGAGCAGATCCGGTGCCGTGCGCCGTGGACAGCCCCATCAGCCCCAGCGAGACAGCGCCCAGACCGACGGAGCGACGTGTGGTGTGCATGATCACCTCTGCAGATACTCAGACAAATACCCGATCGGCCAACGCGATCAAGCGAGACGTCGAGGACCAATCGATTGTCCCCACGTGCGTCATGCGGCGCAGTGCTCTGCCACGAACATCATATGGATTAACATATAGTCAGCCGAGTTGCGGATCGCTTCGGCCGCGTGGGCCAGGCGAATAGTCGTGAATGTCGGTCGCGGCACCCGCGCGACGCATCAGCGAGTGATGATGGACGCCAACCCTGTCGGTCGACTGGTTGTGCCCGCTGAAGGGATGAATATAGGAATGGCCCAGAAGGACCCTGTCGCGGAATTCGATGCCAAGGTTGAAGGTAGGCTGTGTGCGCGCCATGAAGGCGTCCTCGTCCAGGCCTATCGCTGCTTGCAGCTGCGAATATGCGTAATCGTCGCCGCGCCGACGCCCGCGGTTCCGATCTCGTCCGGCTCGACCACATCGATATGAAGGTCCAGCAATTTGAGAAGGCTGGAGGGGGCCCCGGCCGTCATCAAGCCGGCGGTTTCTCCGCCCTCGATGACGATTTCCGGACAGCGCTGGACTTCATGATTTCCCCCGACAAACGCGACCGACCACAGCTTCACTCTAGATGGTGAGGCCGAGCCGTTATTGCCGCACGGCGAAAGAAAATCAGTTGGTTACGCTCTCGGCGTGACCATCACTCGGACACTTGAATAATGCCGAATTTCGGGATAGGTATGAACTAATGATAGCGCTACCAAGAAGGTGCGCGCGAATGCCTGGGGGGGCAAACATGCTACAACTCATCGCAACATCCACGCCTGAACGCCGTAATCGACCGGGCTTCGTGCGTTATGGCGTATCGGCGATCGCCGTTGCTTCGGTTCTTGCGGCCGTGCCTGCGCTGGCGCAGACGGCACCCACGCCGGCACCGCAGGACGATGACGAGACCCAGGTCGAGGAGGTGGTCGTCACGGGTATCCGCGGCAGCCTCCAGAACTCCCAGACCATCAAGCGCAACGCTGAAGTGTTCGTCGACTCCATCAGCGCCCAGGACATCGGTGCCCTGCCCGACCGCTCGGTGAGCGAGGCGCTCCAGCGGGTTCCCGGCGTCGCCATCGACCGTTTTACCGCGGGCGTCGATCCTGACCACTTCGCGGTCGAAGGGTCCGGCGTCGTGGTGCGCGGGCTGACCTTCGTCCGCTCGGAATTCAACGGACGCGACGCCTTCACCGCCAACAACGGCCGGGCCCTGGGCTTTGCCGACGTGCCGTCCGAGCTGCTGGCCGGGGTGGACGTGTTCAAGAACCAGTCGGCCGATCTGATCGAGGGCGGTATCGCCGGCACGGTCAATCTGCGCACGCGCGTTCCCTTCGACCAGTCAAGGGATGTGCTGTCGGCATCGGCCGAATACAGCTATGGCGATCTCGCCGAGGAGCTGACCCCGACCTATTCGATCCTGGGCAGCAAGCGCTGGGACACCGAGTATGGCGAGTTCGGCCTGCTGGCCAACTTCGTCGATTCGCAGCTGAAGTCGCGGAGCGACGGCCAGCAGATCTCCAACTTCTCCCTGCGCACGAACCTGGGACCGACGCCCGTCTACTTTCCCCGAGGCGCATCGTTCCGTTCGACAGACTTTGATCGCACCCGTACCGGCTATGCTGCAGCCGGTCAGTGGCGCAGCCCTGACCACACGATGATCGCAACGGCCCAGTTCCTGCGCTCGGAGGCCACCCAGGATACCACCGAGCACGCGGTGGAGATCGCCACCGACAACGTTACCAGCAACGGCGATTCACGACCGGTCTTCGGCACAACCTTCGAATTCGGCGACGACGGCGTCTTCACCAATGGCACCATCACTGGGCCGACGGGCTGGCGCGACGATCAGCAGGGCGGTCGTGACAACCGGACCCCGTCCTTCGGTCTGCAAAGCAACAACCAGCGTCGCGACGCGCGATCCGAGAACATTACCACCGATTACGGGTTTAACTTCAAATGGACCCCGACCGATCGCCTGAAGTTCAACTTCGACATTCAGCGGGTCGAGTCGACCGTTCAGGTCCTGGACGCCACCCTCTGGGCCTCCACCTATCAGAACGCGTCCATCCAGCTGCGCGGCGACGACGCCCCGATCGTCACC
Source organism: Brevundimonas sp. LM2 (assembly GCF_002002865.1). Taxonomy (NCBI): domain Bacteria; kingdom Pseudomonadati; phylum Pseudomonadota; class Alphaproteobacteria; order Caulobacterales; family Caulobacteraceae; genus Brevundimonas; species Brevundimonas sp. LM2. The sequence continues at coordinate 3,368,090 of NZ_CP019508.1, forward strand.
TTCCTGCCGCCGTCGGAAAACGGCACGGTGACCCAGTGCCCGGCCACGCCGCCGACGCCAGACACCGACTGCCCGCGCTACTTCAACGCGCCGAACGACAACTTCAGCAATCCATTCAACAGCTTCGTTCGCAACAACATGGACCACGCCGAGGACAGCGAGGGCGAGCTGACGGCGGTGCGGCTGGACGGGGAATATACCTTCGATGAGGACAGCTGGCTGGACTCCGTCCGCTTCGGCTATCGCCGCGCGGAACGGGAGCAGACGACGCGCTTCTCGGCCTATAACTGGGGCGTGATCAGCGAGCAGTGGGGCGGCGGCGGGCCGGTCTGGCTCAGCGATTCCGCCGACGGCGTTCCCGAGCCGGGTCCCGGTCTGCCCGGCACGGCCGGTCAGGTCGTGGGCTCGCAGTTCGAGACTTTTGCCTTTGACAACTTCTATCGCGGACAGATCCCGGTCCCGACCGGGAATCAGCCCCGGCTGTTCTACAACCAGAACATCATCGACAACTATGATGCATACTCCCAGTTTGGCCTATTGGTGGGCGATGAATGGCGCGCTCGTTTGGGCACCAATGGCTGCCCGCAGAACTGGGTTCCCCTCGCGCAGCGCTGCGATGTGGTTCCTGGAAGTCTCTACCGGCTGAACGAAATAAATCCGATCCAGGAACAGAATGACGCCTTCTACGGCATGCTGCGCTATGCCGGTGAGCTGTCGAGTGGTGTGCGCCTAAGCGGCAACGTCGGCGTGCGCTACACCACGACCGATCGTCAGGCTCAAGGTTATCTTGCTTTTCCCCGTGCGACCTTCAGCTCGGAGGCCGAATGTGCCGCGACGCCTCCCGGTCAGACCGCGACGCCCTTCTGCCGTCTGGTCTCGCCTGTCGACCGTGCTGCGGCCCGGGCCTTCGCCAACGGCGCGATCACCGAGGATACGGCCGAGTTCACCTATGACTATCTGCTGCCGAGCTTCAACCTGAGGGCCGAGCTGGACGGCGGCAAGGTCTTCCGCTTCGGATATTCCCGCGCCATCACGCCGCCGGACATCGGGCTGACCCGCAACTACTTCAACGTCAACCTGTCGGCGAACGAACTCGATATCGTCAACGGACGTCCGACAGGACGCTTCGCAGTGGGCAATCCGCGCCTGAAGCCGATCATGGCCGACAGCTTCGACGCCTCGTTCGAATGGTACTACGGCAACCCCGGATCGTTCACCTTCTCGCTGTTCTACAAGACCCTCAGCGACGTGATCACCAACGGGACCGAACGGCAGACGTTCACCAACAACGGGGCCACCTTCGACGCCGTGGTCACCACCCCGGTGAACTCGGAAAAGGACGCCACGGTCCAGGGCTTCGAGGTCGCCTGGCAGCATACGCTGGACGACCTGCTGCCGCCCTACCTGGCCGGGTTCGGGTTCAACGCCAACTACACCTATATCGACTCCGAGGGCGTGCCTCAAAGCACCCTTTCCAATACCGACCCGGACGTGGCCGCGGGACGTGTCGCCAACATCGACACCAGCCTGCTGCCACTTCAGAACCTGTCGGAGCACACGGCCAACCTGGCTGGCTTCTACGAGCATGGTCCGGTGGCGGTCCGTCTTGCCTATGCCTGGCGTTCCGAGTTCCTGATCACGCCGCGTGACGTCATCGTGCCGTTCGCGCCCATCATGAACGAGTCGACCGGTCAGCTCGACGCATCGGCGTTCTACTCGGTGACCGATCAGGTGAAAGTGGGCATGCAGGCGGTCAACCTGACCAACGAAGTCACACGGACGTCCCAGGTTCTGAACAATGACCTACTGACCGTCGGACGGTCCTGGTTCATGAACGACCGGCGCTTCACCTTCATCGTTCGCGCCACTTTCTGAGATTTCCAACAACCTTGTTCAGCCCCGGCGGTTCTTACCGTCGGGGCTTTTTCTTCTCCGGCGTGTCATGTTCTCTTCCAGCGCTACCCCGCCGGCCCCGGCTGAGATTGCGGCCAGAGGGCCGACGGATCAGGAAACCTTCGAGCAGGCCGTAGTGCCCACCTATCGACCTGTGGTCTTCAGGGGTCAGGTTTCACACTGGCCAGTGGTGCAGGCGGCACGCCAGAGCGACGACAGCCTGACGGCGATGCTGAAAGCAGGGGCCACCGACCGCCTCCTGGAGACCTTCGTCGGCCGGCCGAAAATCGCCGGTCGCTTCTTCTACAACGAGGCGGTCAACGGCACGAACTTCGACCGGCACCTCGCGCCTCGCCGCCACGCTGGACAGGCTGACGGCCCTGCGCGAGGACCCGCGCCCGCCCGCCCTCTATGTCGGGGCCGCCCCGGCGGTCGACTGCCTGCGCGATTTCGAGGCGACCCACGTCCTGGGGCTGGTCGATCCCCGCGTGCCGCCGCGGCTCTGGCTCGGCAACCGCACCACGGTGTCCACCCACTACGACCTGTCCGACAACGTCGCCTGCGTCGCGGCCGGACGGCGGCGGTTCACGCTGTTTCCGCCGGACCAGCTGAAGAACCTCTACGTCGGCCCTCTCGACTTCACCCTGGCGGGTCAGCCCGTCAGCATGGTCTCCTTGCGCGACCCCGACTTCGCCCGCTTTCCCAGGTTCGCCGAAGCCATGACCCATGCGGTCACGGCCGAGCTCGAGCCCGGGGATGCGATCTACATCCCGCCGCTGTGGTGGCATCAGGTCGAGGCCCTGTCCCCCCTGAACCTTCTGGTGAACTACTGGTGGAACACGGCGGGCACGCCGCCCTCGCCCTTCGAGGCCCTGATCCACGCCGTGATGACCGTCCGTCATCTGCCCGGGCCTCAGCGCGACGCCTGGAAGACCATGTTCGATCACTATGTCTTCGATCCCGACGCGGACGCCGTGGCCCACATCCCGGTCGGCAGCCGCGGCGTGCTGGGGTCGATGACGCCGACGCTCGCGCGGCGCATCCGCGATTTCCTGATGGCGGGCCTGCGCCGGTCCTAGGCCCTGTGGCCGTAGGTCACGAAGATGTTGGCCGTCAACCGGCCACGCCGGGGATCCGGGGACAGGGCGTGGGGCTCGGCCAAATGGCCGGAATGCAGCGTCCGGCTGCGGTAGACGACGAGGCGGTTGAAGGCCGCCTCGACCCGGTGCGTCTGTTCGAACTGGGGCGTGTCGCCGTCGATATAGGCCGCCGGCGGCGGCCGCTGCGCCAGCTCCCGGTCCAGCACCGCCCGATAGGGGTCCAACCGCTCGGGCGTCAGTGTCTCGTACCCGGTCGCCCTGTGCCGGTAGAAGGCGGTGCCGCCGAGGCGGGGCGCGCACAGATAATGGAGGATGGCGAACTGGAGCGGATCGACCGTGTCCACATGCGGGATGCGCTGCGCCAGGGTCAGCTGGGCGGGGGCCAGGGTGACCAGGGAAAAGTTGCAGGTCGCGCGCCCCAGGCCGACGTCCCTCAATCCGAAGGCCTGGCGGATCAGCGGGTCCAGCGCCCGCACCAGGCCCCCGACATAGGCGAGCGGCGCCGGCGCCAGACGCCCCGGATAGAAGTTGTCGCCCAGGGTCGGATCCCCAAAGGCGTCCGCCGCCGCGACGTCGACGAGCGCCCCGGGGTCCGCGACCGCCTCGTCGAGAACGATCAGCGGCTCGCATTCGCGGCCGACATGGTCGACGCGGGCCGCAGCGATGGCGGACATCGACGGCGTCATGATCCGCTCACCGGCAAAGGGCGGCCGCCTCCGTCTGGACGTCCATCCGCGCCGGCACCGCCACGCCGGCCGACCGCGCGGCGTTCTCCAGGGTGAGGGCCTGCGGGCTCTCGGACACGGCCCGGTCGGCCGCATAGAAGGGGTCGGTCATGGCCTGGTCCAGCGTCACCAGCCTCACGCCCCGGGCCCGGTACATCGCCAGCAGCCGGGGCATCAGCCGCGCATCCAGCGCCCCCACGTGCATCAGCAGGACATAGGGGATGTCGCGGCCGTACAGACGGCCGGACAGCGCGCGCGAGGCCGCCAGCGCCTCCTCGGCGGACGCCATGTACAGGGCCTCCAGCCGCGCCAGCCCCGCCTCGTCCCCGGCGGCGCGACAGCGCGCATACGGCTCGTTGAACGCCCAGTCGCTGAAATCCATGGTCACGCTAGCGATCCTGTAGCCGCGCGCCTTCAGGGTCGCGCGCGCGGCCGACCGGACGGCCGGCGACTGCCCCTCCGCCAGGAAGGGATAACGGAACCAGCGCCAGTCGGTGTCGCCCGCCAGACCCTCGAGGATCGGCTCGTTCCGTGCGATCTCGACCGCGAAGGCCTCGGGCCCGACCGTGTCCAGATTGGCGTGCGACCAGGTGTGATTGCCGAGCGGATGGCCGGCCGCCCGCCAGATGTCGAGGACGGCCCGGTCGCCCGGCTCCGTCTCGAGCCCGCCGGCATTGATGAAGCCGGTGGTCGCGGGCGCCCCGGCGTCCGCCAGCGCCGCCACGATGCGGGCGATGACGCCGACCCGCGTCTCGCCGGGCGGCAGGGCGCTGTGGGCCGGCAGATCGTCGAAGGTGATGGCGAGGTCCTGGGCCGCGACGGGCCCGGTCGCGGTCAGGACGGCCAGGGCCGCGAGGATCAGCGCACGCATCAGGGCCTCGTCCGGAACAGCGTCAGCGGCACGGCGTCGCCCATGGCGCGATAGCCGGCGAGCGAAGGGTGCAGGCCGTCGCCGCCGTCGACCTCGGGGCGCAACCGTTCGGGATGGTCGGGGTCGCGGGTGACGGCGTCGAAATCGATCACCGCGTCGAAATTGCCGGGCGTCCGGATCCAGGCGTTGACGGCGTTGCGATCCGCCTCCGTCTCAGCCCCGGGATGGTAGTAGCCCGACCCCGCGAACGGCATGATGGTCGCGCCGATCGCGACGACGCCGGCCGCCCGGGCCTGAGCCACCAGCTGGGCGTACGCCGCGATGAGATCGCGCACCAGGGCGGCGTGCGCGTCGGGCGTGGCCGGTGCGTCCCGGGTCAGGACGCCCAGATCGTTGACGCCCTCGAGCAGGACGAGATGAGTCACGCCCGACTGGCTCAGCACGTCTCGGTCCAGGCGCGCCATGACGTTGGGGCCCAGACCGTCCCGAAGCATGCGGTTCCCCCAGATGCCGAGGTTCAGCACGCCGGCGTTCTCGAGCCCCGGCGTGGCGCGCAACCGTTCCGCCAGCCGGTCTGGCCAGCGCTGGTTGCTGTCCGCGGGCACGCCGTAGCCGTCCGTGATGGAATCCCCCAGAAGGGCGATCACGGCCGGGGCCCGGCCTTCGACGTCGACCGCCGCCAGCAGGTACCAGCGCGTCACGATCCGGGTGTCCTCGATCGTCGCGGCGACGAGCCGGTCTCCGGCGGCCACATAGGTCGAGGCGCGCGCTCCCGGATGACCCGTCTGCTGCGGGGGCAAGGCGGACAGGTGCAGGCTGACGGCGATGTCGGCCCCCGCCGCGACCGGCAGGGAGATCGCGTCCGACACATAGTCCGCCTCCGCCGGAATCGAGATGGCGGTCTGGCCCGCGAAGGTGATGGGCGTCGCCGATCCGGCCATGATGCGCGCCTGACCCGGCCCGACCGCCCGCGCCACGGAGCCGCCCGCCAGGGCCAGGGGTTCGCGGCCGAACCGGTTGGAAACGCGGATCCGCAGCCGATCCCCTCCTGCCGAGAGCCGCAGGATCTGGCGCAGGGTGACGTCGCCCGCGATCGCCGGCAGGGCGTTGTCCCCGTCCGACAGCATCTGCGCCGAGGCCCAGCTGGCGGTCCAGGGGCGCGGCGCCTCCTGGGCCGCCGCGGGCGCCCCGAAGGCCAGGGCCAACAGGGCCAGGACGCGAAGGAGCCGGCCGGGCAGGATCTTCATGCGGGACTCCTCGAAGCGTCCCGGAGGCTAGCGCCGAGGGGCCGTCCTGACGAGCGGATTTGCCGCTCGTGTCAGACTTTGACGGGTGATGGCCGCGCCATACAGACGCCCCCGACCCACCCCGACGGGACCTTTAGTCCTGTTCATGCGCAAGGCGGGTCCGCTGGGCTATCCGGGCGCGGCCGAGGGGGTGAACATGCGGCCGCTGGCCCACCTGATCCGAGAGGGCGTCCACACCCTGGCCTGTATCGGCGACGGTCGGTAGTCGAGCACATCCGGCTCCCGCTCCATCTTGAACGCCTCGCCAGAGGCGGCGGCGGGCGGCAATCTGGCCCTGCTGAGGACCGGCGATCCGGTTCGGTTCGATCTCAACACCTGCCGCGTCGACGTGCTGATCTCCGACGCCGAACTCGCCGAGCGACAGGCCGCCCCGGACGCCGGCGGCGGCTTCCAGATCCCTCCGTCGCAGACCCCCTGGCAGGAGCTTCAGCGGGCCAATGTCGGCCAGCTGAAGACCGGGGCAGTCCCGGAACCGGCGATCATGTACCACCGCATCATCGACCGGTTCGGCAACCCGGCGCCGGGCGGACGATTGGATCAGCACTCGATCGCAAATCCTCCACCATTGAAAGCGACCGTTCGATCTGCCTCTAGGGTCGCGGGCTCCGAGGGAACGCGGACTGGTTGCTATACCGCCTTATCTTCCGCAGACACAAGGGCCGCGCTCGCATCCGCCGCAACGAAGAAATCCAGAAATATCGAAGCCGCGCACGAAGATCAGTAGCGGCGACAGTTTTCCAGGAGCGAAGACAGGATTGGCCATCTGGCGCAGTACTTCGACGATCTTGGCCACCCCTTCAAAACAGGGTCTCGCGCTCCCTGTTCGCCGCCGAATTCAGCCGCCAAGCGCGTCGATCACCAGCCGCGCCGTCTCGGCCCCGGAGAAGTTTTGCTGGCCAGTGATCAGGTTGCCGTCGCGGACGGCGAAGCTTTTCCACAGACCTGCCTGAATGAAGTTGGCCCCCTGGGCCTTCAACGCATCCTCGATCCGCCAGGGCATCAGATGCGAGCCGCGCGGCAACGCATTCATGGCCCAGACGGCATCGTCGGCGAAATCCTCCTCGACATTGGCGAAGCCGGTCACCGTCTTCCCCTTGACCAGCAGTTCACCGTTGGACAAGCGCGCGAAGTTGAGGAGGGCGACGCCATGGCAAAGGCAGGCCGCGACCTTTCCGGCCTCATAGAACTCGACGAACACCCGATGCAGATGTTCGGCGTGTTCATAGGCGAACATCGGGGCCTGCCCGCCCGCCACGACGATGGCGTCGAAGTGAGAGACATCGATGGCTTCCACGGCCGGCGCGTCTTCGACGAGCGCCGCCAGCGCAGGCGTCGATATAAACCCCATTGAGACCAGATCGGATGCCGAATATCCGGACGGATCGCGCGGGTCACTCAGGGCGTCGCCCTCGCAGCGTCCTCCCTCCGGGCTGAAGACCTCGACCTCATAGCCTCGCTCGGTGAAGGCAAAATAGGGATGGGTCAGCTCGCTCCACCAGAAGCCCACCGGCCATCCCGTCGTGGTCGAGACGCCGGGATTGGCGATGACGATCGCGATGCGCCGCGGCTTGGCGTCGCTGACGCGATTGGGGTTTTTGATGCTCATCGCCCATCTCCGTTATTATCAAGCGTGAATCGTCTGACCCGGACGCTATATCGAACTGATAGAGATCAAGCGTGACCTTTTCAGAGGCCGATGCGAGCATGGCCGCTTCGAGCCTCAGACCCGCTCAGGGAGCCAGTGGGTCATGAGAACGCTGGCGCAAGGTCATCGTCAAGACATTCCGACTCCAAAGCCCTTGAAGACCGGCACGCCGGCCCGGTCCGAAACGCTTTCCAAAACTGATGACTCGCGCGTCGTCCCTCGCGGCCGCGCCGCGCGCGTCGTCCGTCGTTGCCGCGCTGCGAGGCTTGGTCGCCGCCCGCAGCGCTCTGGGGAGTCGCGACGCCTTGGCCAAATGCTCCCCTGCCTCGTTTCCAAGGCAACACTCAGAGATCTGCTCTGCAGACAGTCCTCGGGTCAGACCCCAGACGGAGTGGCGGGCGCCGCTTTGTACTTGTCGACGCAGCGCCAAATCTCGCCGAGCAACGCCTTGCCCTGAGCGTCCGAAAGTCCTCCAACCGCAGTGACCCGCAAGGTCGCCATCAGAGGATGGAATGTGCCGGGAAGCCAAAGGTCGCTGTTCCTGACCGCCTCGGCCAGGTTGCAGACCGCGTGCAGTCCCTCGAGCAAGACCCTTGACTTGAGCGGCACGCAATAGCCGAGCATCTGATTGCTTCGGCGCATGATGACTTCCATTTGGGCATCATCGGGACGGACCGACCCATCACCTATGATCTGCAGAATTTCGTCGATGCCGGTCTTGATCAAGGCCAACGAACTCTCGCTCAATGCACCGACGTTTACGTTGGCCCGAGACACCGCATCGGTGACCAATATGCCTCCCGCCGAGCGGCATTTGCGCTCGAGAGACGTTGTCATGTGGGTGTATTTGACGTTGCTCATAGCGATATCTTCTGAGGCTTGAAGACCGCATTGATTTCGTCTTGGCTGAGGTTGGGCTCCTGGGCGTGTCCAAGCTTGACCACCTTGTCTGACGACCTGCGGCCTTGGCTCCCGGCGGGCGGGCCATCGAACTTCCAGCGCCGGTCGGGGCCGACATATCCGTCGCTCTCGACGAATTGCCGTCCGCCGGCGGCGACCCACAGGATGCGGCGCATCAGGACGGCCGGAGAGGTCGGCTTGGCCACCACAAAGCTGGCCCCGCACGTCCGGGCCGAGTCGATCGCAATTGGGCTCGTGTGGCCGCACATGATCAGGAAGGGCACGTAGCGGTTGGGATCCAGGGCGCTTCGTCGCAGCCAGCGCACGAGGTCGAAACCCGTCTCGTCCTCAAGGTCTGCATCAGCGATGACCATGTCGAACTCTCCGCGCTGCAGTTCCTGCTTCGCCTCGGCGGCCGTATGGAGTCGCACGGTCTGTTCGACGCCAAAGCCCCTCAGCATTCCGGCGAGGATGTCCTGGCCCTGGTTCGTCGGGTCCACGCACAGGACACGGACGTCTTTCAGGTTGATCCGACCCACGAGCTCTTTTGAGGCAGCGCTCACCATATCTCGTAGACCTCCAAAATGGGCGCTTCAGTCACGGCGGCCTCACCGGTAAGACGGGTTTGAAGACCGCTGAGGCAGATCGGCTTGCCAAGACGGACCACCTCCTCAGGGCAGATGGCACCGCCATCGTCGACCGCCGCCGAGAGCCGGAGCAGAAAGGCGCTGATCTCCCTGAGATGCTGTGTCATCGCATCCAGGCTCTGCAGCGTCATGACCGTTTCCACTGAGGCGGTCAGTCCAGCAGCCTCTATCTGCTCGGAGGTGTGGGCCCAATCGGAGAGTTCTGCACCGGTTCGTGCCAGGACCAGGGACAGGTTTGAAACATCAACCATCGCGCACACCTCTACTCGAACAGTTCCAGGTCACCGACGGCTGCGGGCGCGGCCGGCCGCGCCAGCACGCGCTCCCTTACGATCACGGAAGGATCGCTCACGCGTTGCTGCTTTACGCGCCCCATGGCCGGCCAGAAGTGGATCCGGCGCGCCTGTTCGCCTCCCAGGCACTCGGCGACGATGGGAATGTCTTCATGGTCCAGGAAACGCCGAATGAAGGCGATGTTCTTTCCTCCGATATCCATTAGCCCTGGGCTCATCCTCGCGCCTCCGAAGACCTTGGCTTCGAGGCGATCGCGCTGGGCGCCCAGGCGGAGCAAGCCGTTGATGAGCAGTTCCATGGCTTGCACGCCATACCGGCGATCATCGCCCCCTGAGCCAGGCGCTTCAGGCAGCAGAAAGTGGTTCATCCCGCCGATGCCGGTCGAGGGATCGCGCAGGCAGGCCGAAACACATGATCCAAGGATCGTGGACAACACGACGTCATGGCGGTCGGTCACCTCGAAGGTGCCTTGTCCGACGTGTAGGCGGTGCTCGTCAGGCGCAAGATCGCGGGCGGCCAAGGCTGGAGAGATCACGCGAGGGGCCCGAAGACCTGTTCGATCTTCTCTCTCAGGGTTGCGACGGTGAAGGGCTTGACAAGATAGTTGTTGACCCCGAACTGTTGCGCTTGCTGGAGTAGGGCGCTGTCGGCCCGACCGGTCAGCATGATGAAGGCGATGGATTTCAGCTGAGGCGCCATCCGGACGGCGCGCAGAAGCCCAAGTCCGTCAAGGTTGGGCATGTTGAAGTCCGACACGATCAGATTTCGGCGATTGCTTAGGAGGACACCAAGCGCCGCTTCGCCGTCGACGGCATCCTCGATGTCGCTCACGCCGATATCTTTCAGACCCGCGCGCACCAGCGCGCGGATGGTCTGTTGATCATCGACGATGAGAACTTTCAGATCACTTGCTGCTGGCATGGCTCATCTCCTCATCATTGACGCGCGGCGGCTCTCAGGATCGCGGACGCTATCCGTTGCAGCGGTAGTTGTTGGTCGAGGGCACCGATTTCGGCCGCCGCACGCGGCATGCCGTAGACAACGCTCGTCGCCTCGTCCTGACCGATGGTGGCGGCCCCCTGTCGACGCATCGACAGCAGCCCCGCCGCCCCGTCGCGCCCCATGCCGGTAAGAATTGCGCCGACGGATCGTCGTGGTTGAATCTCGGCGATCGAAGAGAACAACGCGTCGACCGATGGCCGATGGCCGCTCACCGGCCCATCCGTTCCCAGCTTGCAGACGAGGCGCCCACCGGAGCGCACAACGCGGAGATGGGTCAGTCCGCCCGGCGCCAGATAGATCTTGCCGACACAAAGCGGGGCACCGTCGGTCGCTTCTTCGACGCTCGCCTGGCAGATCCGGTCCAGGCGACTGGCGAAACTGGTGGTGAAGTTGGCGGGCATGTGTTGGGTCACCACCGTCGGGGGGCAGGACGCCGGGAAGGATTGAAGCACGGTCATCAAAGCCTCAACGCCGCCGGTCGACGCACCGAGGGCCACCACATCGGCCCCCGGCGCGTAGTCGTCCGCCGAGCGGAGGGCGGGCGCCGGTCTGCGCTCGCCAAGCGACTTCACGCTCGCCGAAGCGGCGATGTGGACTTTTTCGATCAGATCTTCGAACTCGCCGTTAGATCCGCCGATCGGCTTGCCGACACAGTCGATGGCCCCGAGTTCCAAGGCGTGGAGTGTGGCTTCGGCGCCTTTCTGAGTCAGGGTCGAGACCATGATCACCGGCATCGGCCGAAGGCGCATGAGGCGTTCCAGAAACTCCAAGCCGTTCATGTTCGGCATTTCGACGTCGAGGGTCACGACATCGGGATTGAGCGCTTTGATCGCCGCTCGCGCCTCGAGCGGATCTCCCGCTTGACCGATGACTTCGATACCGGCGTCCCGGCTGAGCTGCCGTATGATTAGCGCACGCATCGTTGGCGAGTCGTCGACGACCAGGACCTTGATTCTAGCCATTGCGGGCCTCCCTCCGATAGGCCGTGAGGGCATCCGCCACGAGCCCTTCAGTCTGCGCCCTTTCGGAGTGGCCGATGTAGAGGTGGCCATCATCCTCGAGGGTGTCCGAGAAGCGGCGGAACAGCCGATCCTGGGTCGGGCCATCGAAATAGATGGCCACATTCCGACAGAAGATGATGTCGAAGCGGTTCTTCATCGGCCAATCCCCGAGAAGGTTCAGACAACGAAAGGACACCAGCGACCGAACATCCTCGCTCAGGCTGTAGTCGTCGCCCTGGCGATGGAGGTATTTGCGTCGGAGGGTGTCGGGGATCGGCTCGACATCCTCGGTGGAATAGACACCGGTGGCAGCGCGCTGCACGATCAATGGGTCGATGTCGGACCCCAGGATCCTGACGTCGAGACGCCCGGCGTCCGGAAGAGCTTCGAGAACCGTCATGGCCATCGAGTAGGGTTCGTGGCCCGCAGAGCAGCCTGCCGACCACAGCCGCACCCGGTCGCCCGCGCGCGCGCGCCGGACCAGACCTGGCATCTTGGCATCGCCGAGGTGTGTGAAGTGATGCGGCTCCCTAAAGAAGCGCGTCAGATTGGTCGTCAGCGAACTGAGGAATGCGCTGCGTTCTTCCTTCTCCCGAGGATCCTTGACCCCGTCGATGTAGGTCGAAAAATCCTTCAGCCCCAGCGCGCGCAAGCGCTTGGCCAGCCGGGAATAGACCAGGTTCGCCTTTGTCTCCGTCAGGTGGATGCCGGACATCTGATAGAGCAGGGCCGCGACATCCGCGAAATCACCCCAGGTAAAGAAGAACTCCCCGGGGACGGCAACGTCGTCCTTGTGGTTTCGGGCACCCGCGATCATGCGGCCTCTGCAACCGCAGCATCGGGAAGAATTCCGTCCAGCGAGATCAGGCTGATCATGCCGGTTTCCTGAGCGATCAAGCCCTTGACGAACGACCTGACGGTGTCGCAAGCGACATCGGGCGTGTGCTGGATCAGGTCGTCCGAGACGGTGAGAATGTCGGACACCGCCTCGACAAGGAGGCCAACGGTCTTGCTGTTGATGCGCGCAACGATGATGACATGGCGGGCAGAGGGTTCGCTGGTTCCCAAGCCCAGCCTTGCCGCCAGGTCCACGATCGGCAAGACCGTCCCTCTCAGGTTGATCACGCCTCTGACGTAGGACGGCGACTGAGGGATCGGGGTGGCCGGAGCCCAGCCTCGAATTTCCAGCACGGACCGGATATCGACGCAGAATTCCTGCCCGCCAAGGTGGAAGGCGATGAGCTCGCGCGGTTGGATGAGCGTGGTCTGTTGCATGTCTCAGCTCGCTTTATCGAGAACAAGGGCGCGAGGCGGCATCTGGCGACGCAGGGCGATCACGCCGTCGACGTCGACGATCAATGCGACGCGCCCGTCCCCCAGGATCGTGGCCGCCGCAATCCCGGGAACCTGATCGTAATTCTGTTCGAGACTCTTGATCACCACCTGCCGCTGGCCTTGGATCGAGTCGACGCGAAGCGCCGCCAGACCCCCCAGTTCGCTCTCGACGAGGATGGTGACGCCCGTACCGGCCCCTGCGCCGGTTCCGAATCCCAACGCGGTCGCGACATCGATCAGCGGAACGTGGCTGCCCCTCACGGCCAGGACCGTCGAGTTCGGGCCCAACGACCGGATGTCTGCCGCCTTGGGTTTCAGCGTCTCGACGATCACGGTGATCGGCACCACCAGGGTCTGGTCTCCGACGCTGACGACCATGCCGTCCAGCACGGCGAGGGTCAGCGGGAGGCTGAGCGTGAAGGTCGACCCCTTGCCGGGAACGGAGGTTATGCTGATACGGCCGCCCAGCGCCTGGATCGAGCGTTTGACGACGTCCATTCCGACGCCTCTCCCCGAAATGTCCGAGACCTCCGAGGCCGTCGAGAAGCCGGGCGCGAAGATCAGATTGTCAACCTCCTCGTCGGTGAGGACCGCGTCCGCTTCGATCAAGCCGCGCTCGACCGCGATCGAGCGCACCCTGGGTCTGTCGATGCCCTTGCCGTCGTCCGACACCTCGATGACGATGCGACCGGACCGGTGGAGCGCGGCCAGTCGAATCACCCCTTCGGCGGGCTTTCCAGCCGCCTCCCGGGCTTCGGGACTTTCAAGTCCATGATCCACGGCGTTGCGGATCATATGCGTCAAGGGGTCCGACAATCGCTCGATCACGGTCTTGTCGACTTCGGTACCCTCCCCCTCGGTCACCAGCCTCACCGATTTTCCGGTCATGGCCGCGACCTCGCGGATGAGACGGGGCATCCGCTGGAACACGGATTTCACCGGTTGGGCCCGGATCGCCATGACGCTGTCCTGGATTTCCCGCGTCAGCTGCTCGAGGTCGTCGAGACCCAGTGAAATGTTTTTAGAGCGACCCACGCCCGCTTCGTGCACCTGCTGGGCCAGCATGGCCTGGTTTATGACGAGTTCGCCGACGAGATCGATGAGGCGGTCGACCCGATCGAGATCGACCCGGATCGAGGCCTGCGCCGGCTCGTTTGATTTGGGCGCTGGCTTTGCCTTCGGTGGCTGGGCGAAGCCCACGGAGCCGACGGGATCGGTCGCCGGAGCCGGCGAGACGGTCGCAAGGGTCCGCGCCTCTGCGGCAGGATCCTCGCCCTTCGCCATCGCCAGCAACTCGGCAAGCGTCATCGTGGCCTGACCGCCCGCCACATCGGACGAGGACTGAGCCTCCAAGGTCACCATCGGGAAGGCAGCGGCGCCAGTCCCTTCGGTTGACGCGTCGCCGTCCGGATCGGCCGCCGCGACGACCAGATCGCAATCCCCGTCCACGAACTCAAACACATCCCGGATCGTCGCCCGTCCGACGTCCGATGTCAGCCACAGGGTCCAGGAGAGATAGGCCTCGTCGACATTCAGCGCGTCCAGCGTGGGCAAGGCGTCTGCGTTGAGTTCGATCCGAAGCGCGCCCAGCCGGCCGAGTTCGCGGAACAGCACAGAGGCGTCGTTTGCGCTCCTGTACAGATTGGCATGCGGACGAAAATCGATGCGCCACTGGTCGCTGCTGGTCTGAGCTGGGCGCGTGATCGACGTGCCGTCGGGTTCGGGATCCCCCAGGCTCAAGGGCACGACCGCGAAAGCGATCGGCACCTCGAGCTCGCCGTCCCCGTGCTCGGCCGAGGCGCAGAAGGCTTCCAGTTGGTTGACGAGATCCTGATCCCCATCGTCGTCCAGGGCCTCCCCCGACTTGGCTGCGGTAATGTGGTCCGACAACCTGTCCGCGGAGCGCAAGAGCACGGCCAGCAGGACCGGATCGGCTTCCAGCTCGCCGTTTCGCAGCCCGTCGAGTGTCGTCTCGAAGACATGGGCAAATCGGACCAAAGCGTCCAGACCAAAGGCACCCGCCCCGCCCTTGACGGAGTGAACCGCGCGGAAGACCGCGTTGACCGTCTCCCCGTCGCCGCGGCCCTCCTCGAGGATCAGCAGTCCGGATTCCAGGTCCGCCAGAAGCTCCTCGCACTCCTGGAAAAAGGTCGCCTTGATCGCCTCCATCGGATCCACGTCGTGTCTCCTCACGCCGCCACGCGCCGGACGGCGTCGACCAGCTTGACGGGGTCAAACGGCTTCACGATCCAGCCGGTCGCCCCGGCGGAGCGCGCGCGCTGCTTCTTGTCGGCGTCGCTTTCCGTGGTCAGCACCAGGATGGGGGTGCTCTTGAGACGCGCGTCTTGTCTGACGGCCTCGATGAAGCCGAACCCGTCGAGGTTCGGCATGTTGATGTCGGTGATGATGACATCCGGATGGGTCTGGCTCAGCACCTCAAGCCCGTGGATGCCGTCAACCGCCTGGACGACCTCGAAGGACGCGTCGGACAGCGCCAACCGCAGCATATCCCGCATCGTCCGGGAATCATCGACTGTCAACACGACCTTGTTCATGGGTTCCCATCCGCAGGTTCTAGGGTTTCAGGATCGATACCCAACTGACGCATGCCAGCGAGGAGGGCTTCGGAAGCGGACTGAAGACGCAGGGGCTGGCCATCTTCCCGCCAGGTCTTGAAGGCCGACAGGAGGAGTTGGAGACCTTGTCCACCCAGTCGCTCGACGGCCGAACCGTCGAGAATGAGAGGCGCGCCACGGCGTTCCAGAAGGTCGGCAAGGCAGGATAGCAGCGCCGCGGAGTCCAGCCGACACGGCAGCATGATCAACGATGCCGGAACCATCAGAACTCGTCCCATTCACCCGCGCTGTGCGCGACAGCGGCGTTGCCAACCGCGGCCCGGCGAGGTGCCCCGTGACGCCTGGCGAAGTCGGCGACCTTGCTCTGGGCGGCATGAACAGGGGCCGCCGCGGTCCTGGCGGCGCGAACCGCTGCGGGGGTGGCGACCGCCAACCCGACCGACGCTGCCGAGCCCTGAACACCGGTGATCTGGAAGCGGCTGACGAGGCGCGCCAACTCACCGGCCTCATGGCTCAGGCTGTGGCTTGCCGCTGTCGATTCTTCGACCATGGCGGCATTCTGCTGGGTCGTTTGGTCCATCTGGTTGACGGCGGTGTTGACCTGGGTCAAGGCGGTCGCCTGTTCCTGCGCCGAGGCATTGATTTCCGCCATCAAGGCGTTGATCTCGCTGACGCGGCCGACGATGGAGGTCAGAGCCTCTCCCGTCTGCCCGACAAGGCTCACTCCGTCCTTCACCTGCGTGGACGAAGCGGAGATCAGGGCCTTGATCTCCTTGGCGGCTTCCGCCGAGCGCTGCGCAAGGGCGCGGACCTCGGAGGCCACGACGGCGAAGCCGCGACCCGCATCACCCGCCCGGGCGGCCTCGACGCCCGCGTTCAGGGCCAGCAGGTTGGTCTGGAAGGCGATCTCATCGATGACGCCGATGATCTGGCTGATCTGGTCTGCGGAGCGCTCGATCTCGCCCATGGCGGCGACCGCCTTGGACACGACGACGCCGCTGGCCTCGGCGCTGCCCCTCGCCTCGGTGACCACGGTATTAGCACGCTGGGCCCCTTCCGCCGTGCGGCGCACCGTCGCCGTGATCTCGTCGAGCGCGGCAGCCGTCTCCTCGAGCGTCGCGGCTTGCTGCTCGGTACGCCGCGAGAGGTCGTCCGCCGCCTGGCTGATCTCGCCCGACCCAGTCTGGATCGCTGCGGCATTGGTCGTGATGACCCCCATGGCGTCTTCCAGCTTCGACATGGCCTCGTTGAAGTCTGCGCGCAGCTTGGCGTAGTCGCCTGGGAAGTCCACGTCGATGCGATAGGCCAGATTGCCGGACGCAAGGGCGGTCAGACCAGCGGCCGTCTCTTCAACCACCGCGGACTGTTGTTCGGCGGCCACTCGGTCGGCTTCCGCCCGCTGCTCGCGTTCGACTTCTACGGCCGTGACATCGGTGGCGAACTTGACGACCTTGTAGGCCTTGCCGTCCGCATCGAGGATGGGATTGTAGCTCGCTTCGATCACCGCCCGAGCGCCGCCCCGACCATAGCGGGTGAACTTGTCGGCGATGAACTCTCCGCCGGCCAGACGCCTCCAGAAGTCGGCGTATTCGGACGACGCGGCCAAGGCCTTGTCGACGAACATGGAATGGTGACGCCCTTGAACCTCGGCCAGCGAATAGCCGACAACCTTCAGGAAGTTCTCGTTGGCGTGCAGGATCTTGCCGGTAAGGTCAAACTCAATGACGGCCTGCGATCGTCCAATCGCTTCCACGCGGGCCTTGGCGTCCAGCATGGCGTCGGACGCCGCGCGGTCGGTTTCCGCGCGCTGTTCCCGTTCCAGCTCCACCGCGGTGACGTCCGTGGCGAATTTGACGACCTTGTAGGGCTTGCCTTCCGAGTCGAGGATGGGGTTGTAGCTCGCCTCGATGATCGCCCGCGCCCCGCCCTTGCCATATCGGGTGAACTTGCCCGCGATGAACTCACCGGCCCCCAGACGTCGCCAGAAGTCGGCATACTCCGACGAAGCGGCGTAGGCCTGATCGACGAACATCGAATGGTGACGCCCCTGGATCTCGGCCAGCGAATAGCCGAGAACCCTCAGGAAGTTTTCGTTCGCATGCACAATCTTGCCGGTCGTATCGAACTCAATGACCGCCTGGGACCGGCTGACGGCCTCCATCCTCGCGCTTGCGTCCAGAAGGTTTACCGTCCCCGTCGCGAGTTCAACCGCATTGGCCCGAAAGACTTCCAGCGAGCGCGCCATTTCGCCGATCTCGTCCTTGCGCTGGGTGCCGGCGATCTGGAGGTCCACATCGCCACGGGCAAGGGACCTCATCGACTCGGTCATGAGCGCCATCGGCGACAGGATGCGGCGGCCGACGAACCAGGCCGCCAACGCGAGCCCCGCAAGCATCAGGGCCGCGCCCAGCGCAAGGGCTACAGCCGTGACTTGACCGGTTAGCTCAGCGCTCGCCTGGTCGCCCGATTGAAGCTCCGTCGCCAGGGCGACGGCTTGATCGACGCCCTCACGATGCTGGCGGTATGCCGACTGAGCCAGGGAATAGGCCGACCGCGCGGCCGACGCGTCCCCTCGCTCCAGCGCGGGGACGAGGTTGCCCTCTACGATCCTCCAGAACTCTTTCGCCGGCGGATCGACCCGCGTCGCCAATGTTGCCTTCAGTTGTTCCGGCAAAGGAGACGACAGCCAATACTGACTGCGCTGGTCATATTCGGAGCGCAGTTCCGACAGCCGGCTCTTGCGAACGCCGACGTAGGCCGGATCCAGCATAGCCTGGCCAAGCTCCATGTTGGCTTCCAGGACATAGGCCGGCGGCGGCAAGATATCAGCGACCAGATCTTTGTCTCGAATAATCGAATCATACTGCGGACCGCCGACCCGAATAGTCGATACCGCGTATCCACCTCCGAGTATGAGAACCGACATTAAAACAGCCAGCGCAATCGCGCCGGTGTTAAAAGAACGTTTCAGCATAGGTCTCTCTTTTTTGAGTATGAATCGGAAATTGATTCAGCAAAAACATTTCACGATAGCGAAGTCGAACGCAGGTAAGGGAAAAATAACGATCTGACCAGCCTAAAGCGAGATCTGATCTCTACTATGCTTTCAAGGGACAGCTTGCCTCTTGTTATGCCTACCTTCACAGCGAAACATTCACGCTTGGTAAATCAGAGAGCGTAGTTCTATTATACCTGTATTTGTTTAAATGATTAATACGCGCATAGCGCGATAGCGAAGCCGCGTCGAAGGGCCAGGAATCTCGATCGGCAAGGACATGAAGCAGGTGGATCGCCCCGGCCTTTGGCCGGCGTCTTCCCGCTATGAGGCGGTTTGGGGTGCTGAACGACGCCTGACACCCCGACAAGATGCACGCAGCGCCGTTCAATCACGGCGGTGGACGCTCGGGGACTCCGTGGCCACGCTTGGCGTCGTGCGCTTGAGACTTAGGTACTTTTGCGTCGATCTGCCGCAAGCTGAGCTGCGCGAACTGAAGGACGCGAGTGCTGAAACCGTTTCGCGAGGTCACCTCGCGGGGCGCGCACGCTAGAGCATTGCGAACGCCTCTCGGCCTCAGGCCGGGCAGGTAAACCAAGTTTTTGAAGGACGCCTAAAGATCAACAGATGCCGCGCAGGCTCGCGCCCGTGGTTTGGCCAGGCCGGCTGCACTCTGCACCCAGACGTTCGTCATCCTGGCCAGTACCGACCCGGGACGCCACACCAACGTGGAAGCTCGGGCCAGCAGGCGGTTGGCCTCGGCCTGGCCACCCAGGTCGACGTTGACCCTTCTTCCGGTTTTCCGCGTCGTTTCAGGTCTGGCATCGAATGCAACCCCGAAATCTTGCCGCCACCGGCAAAAGGTCGACCGGGAAGCGCACGCCGCTGCCAGGGTCTTGCTGTTTCAGTTCGTGGTGCCTCAGCCTGCAGCATCGGTTGAAGCACAGAGTCAGCGGCCGAAAGCGACATGACTACGCGGCCAACAGACTCGTCGGAATGCCAGACGCGGGGCAGGGACCCGCCCAACGACCACCGGCGTTATACAAAGATCAAGCGGCGGGGAATAGGTTGGATGAATGATGCTGCTTTCACCTACACGTAGGCTCCGCATTGACGGGACGCGGTCACTCCTCCTGGTGTTAATCGTCGCGATCTCACTTTTGGTCGTTCTGGTGCTTCGCGGCGCTCAGGGCGTGGACGGGATCGTCCGATCATCGGAAGAAACGCTCCTTCAGAAGGGTTTATCTGCGAGGATCGGGGAGCTTAGGGCTGCGGTCGTCCCCCAGGCCGACTGGGACGATGCCGTTCACCATCTTGACCTCCATTATGATCCGGCTTGGGCGAGAGCGAATATTGGCGTTTTTCTCACGCAGAACAGCGGATTTGAACTCGTTGGCGTGATCGACAAGGCCGACAGTGCGGTGTTCTCCAGCGACAGGGGGAAGCCCGCGACGCCCGCGGTCGTAAGCCAGCTTGTGGCTCAGGCTTCTCCCCTGGTGGCGAACATTCGTCGGCAGGAAGCCGATCGGGGCACCTTCTCGCGGGTGAACGGCAGGACGGCAATGATCTCCACACCCATTCAGATGTCTTCCGTCGCCACCATCGCCGGCACGCCGTATGTCCTGGTTGCGACGTTGGTGCAGCCAGATTTTGGGGCCGCCCTCCCGAGCAAACGGGCTCCCATCGTCCTGACCGGAGAAGCGATCGACCCGGCCTTTCTGGCGCTGCTGGTCCAGCGCTATCAACTGAACGACGCCGAAATCGTCCCCGCGTCCGTTCCAGAGGAGACCGACAGGGCACGGGTGGCCATCAACGACACAGGCGGTAGAGCGCTACTGACATTGCGGTGGCGGCCGCATCAGCCGGCCGCAAGTTTTCTGGGTGCGACGTGGGCCTATATCGCCCTGTCGCTTATCCTCGGCTTCTCCAGCGTTCTTTACTTCAGCCTGGCAGCGCGGCGCGCCCGCTCCGGCCTCAAGGTCGCCTTGGACGCAGCTGAGGCCGCCAGTTCAGCCAAATCGGACTTCCTCGCGTCGATGAGCCATGAGATCCGCACGCCGTTGAATGGCGTCATTGGCTCTCTGTATCTGTTGAAATCCGAAGAGATGAGCCATGAAGGCAAACGGCTTGTTGAGACGGCGGTATCGTCTGGAGAGATGGTCAATGCGCTGATCAATGATGTTCTCGATTTCAGCAAGATCGAAGCGGGCAAAATGGAGCTCGCGCCTGTGCCAACCGACTTAGATCAGCTCATCAGTGCCGTCGCCGCCACGGTCAAATCTCAATGTATGGAGAAGGGATTGGCGTTTGATTGGAGTGACGCGCCGCCTATCGGATGGGCCGATCTGGATCCTCTGCGGCTGAAACAGTGCCTGTTCAACCTGCTTGGAAACGCCGTGAAGTTCACAAATCAGGGTCGGGTCGGCTTGCGGATCTCTACCACTGGGCATGGCCAAACACGGGTCCTTCGTTTCGAAATCTCCGACACCGGGATCGGCGTGTCCGAAACGGCTCAAGCAGCCCTGTTTCAGCGTTTCCAACAGGCTGACGGCTCGACGACGCGGCGCTATGGCGGGACGGGTCTCGGCCTCGCCATCACGCGCCAGATTGCCGAATGCATGGGCGGGTCCGTCCATATGGTCAGCGAGGAAGGAAAGGGTTCGACCCTCTATCTTGAAGTGGTTGCCCCCGGCGCTGCCTCACAGACGGCTCCCCCCATCGTCAATGAAATCGTCGGCCCGCTTGAGGGGCTCAACATTCTCGTCGTCGACGATAACGCCACGAATCTGATGATCGGCTCGACGCTGCTCAGTCGGATGGGAGCCCAGGTAGCGACCGCCGATAGCGGAGCGGACGCGATCGAAATGGCAACACGCCTGCGCTTCGACCTTGTTCTGATGGACATCCAGATGCCTGGGATGAATGGGCTGGAAGCGACGCGTCGTCTGAGGCAGGTGACTGAGCGGCAGGGGCACTTACCGGTCATCGCCCTGACCGCGAACGTGATGGAGCATGACAAGGCCGAATATCTGAAAGCTGGGATGGACGGAGTCGTTGCAAAACCGATTTCGCCAGACCTGCTTCTTCGGGAAGTCGTGAGGCTCGCATCGTCGCCGAAACGTCTCGCTGCGTGACGTCATCGTTCCGTCGGCGGTGGTGAATGATGGGCGAGGGACCGCTCGTCTCTTCGGAGAGACGCCCGCAATCCGCCGAAGCGCTAGCTGTCCGCTATGGTTGAATACGTTGAGATAGTCCGCAATTGCCACGGACTTCCAGGGGGATTCACTCGGTTCATTTGGCTGAAGCGCGATGATTTCGAGCGGAGCGTCGATCAGACGGCCCTGTTCTGAACTGTCTCGCTGATAGGACCACGTCCCTGCAGACCATGACGAACGACAACCAATATGTCGGTGTATGATACAGACAGGGCGATTACGCCAGGAAGACACGAGAGCTTTGAATAATTCGGATAACTTGAGCTCGTGGAGAGCTTGGAAGGGCGTGGGTGAACAGCGCTCTGGCTTCGCTGCGCTCAGGGGAAGCACTTTTGCACTGATGCTTGCTTTCGCCATCTCCCAGATTTTGTTCGGCCATAGTTTGGAAGACGCTTCGGTCGCGGTCTCTTTTATTGGTTTGGTCGTGGATTTTGGAGTTTCCTTTGGCCTGACGACGTCGGCGATGCTGCGGCTGAAAGCCTGCAAGCGCGCCAAACCGTGGACGCCACCGTCCGAGCGTCGCCATAGTCACGTCGATCAGGACAGATCGACATTCATCGCGCATTCGGATCATCGAAGTGGCGAGGTTGGTAAAGTTCAGGAAGGATCGGCCAAGCCAGTCTTCGCGCGAGCCCACGCAATACGCGGCTATGGCTCATTTCCGAAGACGATCGAAGGATAGCCAACCGATTGCATGTTGACCCGTTCATCCGCGATTCTCGACCCTGGCGTTCTTCGTGCGGACGAGACCGTGATCTGTTGTCTAGCAAATCATATCCGGGTTCAGGTCAGGGTAAGGGCAAGCACGGAGGGCATGGTCGCTTTTGTGCCTCAATCAGTGATTGATGATTGCACAGGCGACGACATCGACGCGTCTTTCGTCATGAGGCGGCGCGCACATCGTCCTCTGACGATCGTGGTTGCCGTTCCTCACGCCCCGCCGGCGCTCCGAATCGTTCCAGGATCTGAGCGAGCGCCGCGATCTCGATCGGCTTGGCGATATGGCCGTCCATGCCGATCTCGAGATAGTCTTGCACCTGATGGGTCATCGCGTTCGCGGACACGGCCACGATGGGGATCGCAGGGCGCCCGCTCTCCCGTTCGAGTTCCCGGATCATCCTCGTGGCGGAAAGGCCGTCCATCTCGGGCATCTGGATGTCCATGAAGATGAGGTCGAAGGCCGCGGCCTTCCACGCGTCGACCGCCTGTCGACCGTTGTCGACGATGACGGGGGTGTTTCCGAACGCGTCCAGCAGCGCCCGGATGACCATCTGATTGACCGCATTGTCTTCCGCCACCAAGATCCTGAGCCGCGAGATCGGGTTCGAAAGGTCGCAGGCCTCCGCTTCCGTTGAAGGGGGATCGTCCTGCGAAGCCGCCGAGAGATGCCGGAGGGGCAACAGCGCGGTGAAGGTCGATCCGCGACCGACACCTGTCTCGACTGCGATCACGCCACCCATGAGCTCGCACAACTGGCGGCAGATCGACAGACCCAGGCCTGTGCCGCCAAAGCGCCGGGTGGTGGAACTGTCCGCCTGATAGAATTTGGAAAAGAGATCTTCGACCTTGTCCGCCGGTATTCCGATGCCGGTGTCGGCGACCGCAACCCGCAGCCGGGCGTCCTCCGCAAGCCCAACCGAGACGCGCACCGAGCCGTCGGCCGTGAACTTCATCGCATTGGAGATCAGGTTGTAGAGAATCTGCTTGAGGCGCACCGAGTCGCCCGCCCAGAGCCCTCGCGCGTCATGATCGATGTCGAGGTCGAAGGCGACTCCAAGGGTCTCGGCCTGATCGACGAAGGCGGCGCACACGCCCTGGACGAGAACGGCGAGATCAAACTCGACATCCTCGAGTTCCATTCTTCCGGCCTCGATCTTGGACAGGTCCAACACGTCGTTGAGAACCGCCAACAGCGACCGGCCCGACTCCCGGATGATGGTGACCCGATCGCGCTGGATCGGCGTGAGATCGTCGAGCCAGAGCGCTTGTGTCATGCCGAGAACCCCGTTGAGCGGCGTCCGGATTTCGTGGCTCATGTTGGCCAGGAACTGGGATTTGGCGATGTTGGCGGTTTCGGCGGCGTCGAGCGCCAGGCGAAGCTCGTTGGTCAGGGTTTGCAGCGCAGCGTTGCTCGCCTCCGCCACGCGCACCCGGGTCTGGACCTCCGTGGCCAGTTTCCGCTCGGTGACGTCGCGTTGCACCGAGACCCAGTGGGTGAACCAGCCGCGCTCATCCGCGACCGGTGCGATGCTGAGCTCCACCCAGAAGGACGAGCCGTCCTTGCGGTAATTCAGGATCTCGATCTCGATCGGCTTCCATTGCGCCAAGGCGGCTCCGATCAGGGCCCGGCTATGGGCGCTCGTATCGACGCCCTGCAGGAGACGCGGCGTCCGACCGATCACCTCCTCGGCCGAATAGCCGGTGGTCTCGGTGAAGGCGGCATTGCAGTAGACGATGCGAGGCCCGGGCAGCACGATGGGCTCGGCCTCAGTGATGAGAATCGAGTCCTTGGCATGGGTCACCACCGACTCCAGAAGGCGCAGTCGTTCATTGTCCTGAGCCACGTGCTGTCCGGCGCGCTGGAATGCGTCAAGGCGAAAAGCGTCGGCGACTTGGCTCGCCAGCGACATCAGGACGTAGGTTCTGGCCGCGCTGAGACCCGGACGGGGTACCCGATCCGCGAGCGCGAGGATTCCGAGCGGCTCCTCGCGCTCGCCGCGGATGGGGATCATCATCACGAAGCGGCTGGCGCGTCCGCCCCAAAGGGGAAGGCTGTCCGTCGACAGCGCGTTGGCGGCCGCCTTTGCATCATCGATCAGCAGATAGTCGTCCGATCCCGCCGCGACGTGGTCCAGGATGCCCACATAGTCCTTCTCCAACAGGGCTCGGAATGCTTCGCCGAACTGTCCGACCACATCGATGGTGCTCTCATCTCTGCGCATGAAGATGGCTGCGGCACCCGCCTCTGCGGTCAGGGCCGCGCTTCGGGCGATCCGCTCAAGCCGCCCATCAAGCGTATCCATATTGGAGCGCTTCGTAATCGACATGCAGACGTTCTCAACATTGTTCTAGGCTGAAGTTGACGACCCTGCAGATCAAGTTGTACAAAAGCGTTACGCTTCTGAAATCTGCGACATTTAGCCCACTCTTCACGGTCTGAACTGAAGCCGAGCAGGCAGGGTCGGCTTACCTGCAGATGAGGGCGCTTGGCTAGCCATGATGGCCTGATGATGATCCCGAAGAAGAAGCGGTCCGCGCTGATGGCCTTGGTGATGATCGACACAGGATCCGGAGAAAGATAACCCGAATGCCCAGAAGACCGACGTTGCAATCGTTTGTGACGGTGCCATAGTCATGAGCGTGTCGATCAGGAAGCCCGCCAAGGACGCGCACGTCGCCGCGGGTCTGGACCATCGTTCCGGCGTGCTCGGGGCGCTTCTGGTCGCGGCTGACCGGAGCCCCGCCCAGTCGCTCGAGATCTTCCCATGAACCGTCCGGACCCCGCCCCACCCACACACAGCACCGGGATCATCAAGAGCCTGACATGCCTGATGTTCATGATGTTCGCCATGACGACCGACGCCGTGGGGCTGATCATCCCCGAGGTCATCAAGGCGTTTGATCTGGGCCTGACGGCCGGCGGGGCCTTCCACTATGCGACCATGGCGGGCGTTGCCCTGTCCGGGCTCGGCCTAGGCTTCCTGGCCGACCGCTGGGGCCGAAAGAACGCGATCCTGATCGGGTTAACGGCGTTCAGCGCCAGTTCGCTGCTGTTCATCGTGGGCGACAGTTTCATTTTCTTCCTGGTTCTCCTGTTCACCTCGGGCCTGGCCATCGGGGTGTTCAAGACCGCTGCCCTGGCTCTGATCGGGGACATCTCGACCTCGTCGCGGGGGCATACGTCGATGATGAACATGGTCGAGGGCTTCTTCGGCGTCGGAGCCATCATCGGCCCCGCCATCGTGGCCTGGCTGTTGGCGAGCGGCGCGTCTTGGAAGGGCCTGTACGTGGTGGCGGGGATCCTCGCGGCCGCGCTCTCGATCACGGCCCTGCTGACACGCTATCCAGGGACGAAGCAGACGGCCGAGCCGGTCGATGCCAAGGCCATCGTGGCCATGACGTCGGATCCTTTTGCACTCGCCTTCAGCCTGGGGGCTATGGTGTATGTGGGGGTCGAGACCGCCATCTACGTCTGGATGCCCACCCTGCTGGAAGGCTATTCTGGCCGATGGGCTTGGTTCGCCGCCTACGCCCTGTCGATCTTCTTCGCGTTAAGGGCGGCCGGCCGCTTCCTGGGGGCCTGGCTGCTGGGGCGCATGTCCTGGGCCACGGTACTGGTGGTGGCGAGCGGGGGCATTCTGGCTTGTTTCGGCGCCGCAGTCCTGGGCGGGCGAGCCAGCGCGGTCTGGAGCCTGCCCCTGTCCGGGCTCTTCATGTCGGTGATCTATCCGACGCTGAACTCCAAGGGCATCAGCTGTTTTCCCAAGGTCCGCCACGGTGCCGTCGCAGGTCTGATCCTGTTTTTCACAGCCGTCAGTGCCGTACTGTCGCCCTTGGCCATGGGCGCCTCCAGTGACCTGTTCGGGGGGCCACGCTTCGGCTTCTACCTGGCGGCCGGGTTCGCGGTCGTGCTTTTCGCGGGATGTCTGGCGAACCGCGTCTGGAACCCGGCGGAGCACCGCCTGGCTCGGCTGAACGACAGCGAATATGAAGACGCCGCCTCGGTCTGAACAATCCTACTTTTGCAGGCCGGCGCGGTCGCCGTCCAGCCAGAGTTGCAGCGCGGGCGCGGGCGCGCCGGCGAACGGGACCGGCCTGGTCGCTCGGCCCGGCAAGCTGACTTGATCGGCGAAGCTCCAGACCGAAAGATCGTCCAACACCTGCCAGCTATAGGCTTGGGCCGGGGCGGCCTCCGGGTTGGCGAACACCAGGCCGCTGCCGTTCAAAGGCGACCAGGGCCCCTGCAGTCGATCGGACACCAGGCCGTAAAGGCCCGTGCGCCCCGCGATGCCCGGCGCGAACACACCGGCCTGCGTCGACCAGAACAGATAGATCCGCCCTTCATGCCCGACAATGTGGGGACGCTCCAACTCGTTGTTGACCCCCAAGGCGGTAACCAGCGGCGCTCGGATTACCCACCCGTCGTTCCCGTCGATGGCAAGCCCGACGACCCCGTTCCAGGCGCTAGGGGTCGACGGGCTCGATCCCGTGAAGACCATCGCCCGTAGGCCGGTCTGGGAATCGATGAAGACAAATGGATCGCGGAAGGCTTTGATGGCCCCCACAGCCCCGCCACCTTCGTGACGGCTCTGGTAGTGGACATCGTCCGGTCGAATGAGTTCAGCGGGCGCGGACCAGTCGATTGGACGCCGCCGTCCGTCCGCACCATCCATGCGGGCGCGACAGCCCAAAATGCGCTGGTTGAACGATGGCAGCGTTTCTCCGGCTAGGCCGGTCGCGGTAAAATACAGGTCCAGTCTCTCGTGGGCCTCGTCGATAACGGCCGAGCCAGCCCACTCGCGGCTGCCCGGCGTGAAGCCGTCGGGTAAGACGAAGCCGAGATCAGTCCAGTCGTCGCCGGCAACGCTGAACAGGCGCAGCCGAGCCAGATCGTGGCGACGGTTCGGATCGTCGAATACGGGCGCGCTCAAGGCTATGACCAGGGCGCGGCCGTCGAAGTTGGCCGTCGCCCCATCGACGTCAAGTACCGGCCAATGATCCCAGACATCGACATCCGCCGTCACCCGTTGAATGTCGGCGGCAGTGATCTTCGGAGCGGTCACCGGCTCTACTCCGGCGAGGAGCGCGAGGTGATCGGCGGTCCATGCAAACGGCGTCATGCCAGTCTCCCAGGTGGTCAAAGGCTTAGGCGAAGACGCCTCCAGTTCGGCGCGATCCGGCGGGCAGCTTCGCTTTTACCCGCGAGGCGGCCGGCACCCGAGGAGCCGATCGCGCGCCGGAACGGTCGAGATGCCATGCCGAGCGAAATTTGCAAACGTTTGTTGCAGGCCCCGCAAGGATCACCGCACGGACGTGGCCGTCGAGTCCCGCACGATCAGCCGTGGCGCCATGGTCACCGAGGACACAGGCTTGCCTTCGATCTTCAGAAACAACCGATCGATCATGGCCCGGGCACCGGTCTGGAAGTCTTGACGAATGGTCGTGATCCGCGGCACCGCCTGCATGGCCAGCGGTAGGTCATCGAAGCCGATGACCTTGACCTTGTCCGGAACCGCCACGCCGCGATCGGCCAGGGCGCGCAGCGTGGTCAGTGCGATCACGTCCGACCCGGCAAAGACCCCGTCGATCCGTTCGCCGTAACGATCCAGATGGTCGGCGATCTCTCGGCCCATCACATCCACGGCGAGGTGTGTTTCCAGGACGAGGGGAGGTTCGATGAAGCCCGCCTCCGTCATGGCCTGGCTGAGGCCGTCGAACCGGTGCCGCAGCTCCGGCGCGCGGAGATCGCCGAAGAAGGCGATGCGTCTCGCCCCCACCGAGATCAGATGCTGTCCCGCGATATAACCGCCGAGACGATTGTCGGTGCCCACGCAGCAGTGCGTTTGAGCCTCGGCGGCGCTGCCCCATACGACCATAGGCGCATATTGGCGCGCCACCCTCTCGATCGCTTCCACCTGATTGGAATGGCCCAGCACCAATACGCCATCCAGCTTTCCCGAATCGACGATCCGCTCCAGCCAGTCCGGCGCGTCGGGGATGATCCTGGATATCATCATGTCGTAGCCGTTCTCCGTCAGAGCGTCGGCGAAATGGCCCAGCATGGTCAAAAAGAAGGGGTCGGACAGATGCTGGCGCCGCTCGTGACCGAGGGGCACGACCACACCGATGACCCCGGTGCGGCGGGTCCGCAGCCCACTGGCCATCTGGTTCAAGCGAAAGTCGTGTTCTCGAGCCAATGCCTTGATGCGGGCGACCGTCGTCGCCTTGACCACCGACTTGTCGGCCAGCGCGCGCGAAATCGTGGAGGGCGAGACGCCTGCCAGCTTGGCGAGGTCGACGATGGTACGGGCTCGCCTAGGAAACGTTGCCAAATCGGCCGGGGCATCTGACGTCATCCGGGAACCTTAGCCGAGGTCTGAGCAAAGCCAACCACGCCTTGAGTTCGCACTATGAACAGCCAATGAAAACGATTGCAACAAAGGTTTGCATTTTCGAAAATGGCACGATAGCGTCCCAATCAAGGCCGCCGTGCCACGGGTGTGGCGCGGACAAAGAGCTATTTTTTGGAGGGAACCATGAATCGTTACGGATCGAATCTGCGTGCCGTGCTGATGGTCAGCGCCGCCATGCTGCCCGCCATGCCGGTCATGGCGCAGGTCGCCACCGGCCCGCAGCCCACTGCTGAAGCCTCACAGGATCAACTGGAAGAGATCATCGTCACAGGACAGACGTCGCGCGATCGCCCCCTGATTACTGCGTCGGCGGACATTACTCTGGCCAGCAGCGAGGACATCGCGCGCAAGGCCCCGCGTTCCACGGCCGATCTACTGGAACTGGTCCCCGGCATCTTCGTCGAGGGCACGGCAGGCGAGCTGTCCAACAACTATTCGGTTCGCGGCCTGCAGGGCGGCGGCCAGCGGTTCATCCAGCTGGAAGAGGATGGCCTGCCGATCATCTACGGCGGCGGCGGCGCGGACTTCTTCTTCTCCAACGACATCACGATCGACCGGCTTGAAGCCGTCAAGGGCGGATCGTCCGGCGTCCTGACCGTCAATGGCGCTGGTGCCACGATCAATTTCATCTCCCGCCGTCCGAATTTCGAGACCTCCGAGGGCGAGGTCCGGCTGACGGCCTATGACTACGGCCTGCGTCGCACCGATGCCTATTTCTCGGCCCCGCTGGCCGAGGACCTCGCCTTCAGCGTCGGCGGCTATTACCAGACCTCGCCGGGTGTCCGGGAAAACCCGTTCAACTACGACGGCTACCGGCTGAAGGCGATCCTGGAGAAACGGTTCGACAACGGCGGGCGGCTTCGCCTGACGGCCAAGGTCGGCGATCTGAACACCGCTTACTATGCGACCCAGCCCTATACGTTCAACGACGGCGAGCCGGGCTCCATCCCCGGTCTGGACACCCAGTTCGGGAATGTCGGCGGCGACGCCTTCGCCCGCATCTCCGTGCCCGTGTCGACCTTCGTGGAGGCGGACGGCTTTCGTGATTTCCGTTTCACCGAAGGGGTCCGGGTCAAGACCAAACAGATCCGGCTCGACTATGAACGCCCTCTAAACGATTCGATCGAGGTGTTCGCCCGCGCGCGTTACCTCGATCTCAGCTATGATTTCAATGGCTTGTTTCCTGGCTCGGGTACAGGAAACGCCGGCCTGGCCAGCGCCGTCGACTATCTGACGCCGGGTGCCGATTCACCGATCAACGGGCTGCTGACCCTCGGTCGGGCGGCCTTCCCCACCACGACGCGCTTCGGGATCAAAAACCTGCGCACAGGTGTGGTGACGGGCAGCAACCAGACCGCCGCCTTGAGTGGCCTGAACGGCAACGGCTTCCTGCAGCAGACGACTCTGAACCACGACTACGCGGAAGGCCATGACTTCGGATCGAACTTTGGCGCTCGTTGGCAGTACGAGGGAAATGGGTTCAGCAACTCGCTGACGGCAGGGATCCTCTACTATGACGTCCAGCGTTCGCAGAACCAGTCGGCCACGGCCTCGGTCGTCAACGACGTGACCACCAACAGCGACCTCTATGACATCGTGGCGCTCGACGCGGCCAACAATGTCATTGGCACGCTCAGCGACAACGGCCTGATCTCCTACGGCAACTGGGGCGCCGGTATCCGCGAGAGCAGCGATTCCAGCGTCTCGATCTATCTCAACGACGAGATGGCGATCGGCGACAAGCTCCGCATCGACGCCGGTATCCGCTGGGAGCAGGACGAGGCCGAGTTCCGCGAGGGCAACAGCGCCGCCGTGAACCAACCGGTTCAACCGGGCGTCGGCGGCGTCGTCCGCGACGTGGGCTCCACCTTCGACGGCACCTTCCGCGTCACCAACGCCACCCAAGAGGCGACGTCCTACACGATCGGCGCCAACTACCTGTTCACCCCCAGTTTCGCCCTCTACGGACGTTACGCTCAGGGCAACCAGACCAACGGCGTCAATCCCGTCACCGAGATCGAGCTCTACGAGGCCGGTGTCCGCTACAACTGGCGCGGACTGGTGGACCTTACGGCCACGGTGTTCCAGACCAATTTCGACGACCAGTTCTACAACTTCATCGACCCCACCGATCCGACGCAGCAGACATCGTTCCTGGCCGATCTTCGGACCCAGGGGTTCCAGATCGATGCCGTGGTCCGTCCGACGGAGTGGCTGGATGTCGAGTTTTCCGGCGTATTCCAGGATCCCACGCTGGAAAACCTTCGCCTGAACGGCGTGCCGCAGCCGGGCTTTGACGGCAACCGGCCGGAACGAACGCCGACGACGCTGTTCACGCTCACCCCGACCATCAAGCTGCCGAACGACCGAGGCGAGATCTATGCTCGCTACAAGTACGTCGGCGAGATCTTCGCGGACTCCGGCAACGGCGTGGCGCTGCCAGAGTACGGCGTGACCAGCGTGGGTGTGCGTCTGAACCTGACCGACCGTGTCCAGCTCAGCCTCGATGGAGACAATATCTTCGACGAGATCGGCCTGACCGAAGGCAATCCCCGCCAGGGTCAGACACAGAACGCCAACTCGGGCTTCTTCTACGCCCGCGGTATCGTTGGACCGACGTACGGCGGTACGCTGACGGTCAGGTTCTAGGATCTCCCTGCCCGTCCTGCCGGGTTCAACCGGCAGCCTCGGCGGGACGCCGGTTAGGAGTTCAGGCGCGTCGCCGCCGCTGACTCGGAATCGGCATGTCGGTCATCGTCGTGCGAGCATAGGATTACAGAATGAAAGCCACTGTTCTGGCCGCCGTGGCCTCGGCCTGTCTTCTGGCCTTTGACGGGTCCGGCACGGCCTTCGCCCAGACTGCGCGCCCGGAGCTCGCTTATCAGGTTCAGGAAGGCCGCAACCTGAACGCCTTCGTGCGCCAGGGACCCGTGGCCGCCCATCTGATCCTTCGATCGGGCGTCGACCCCCGGATCATTGCCGCCTTTCCCGCCGGCAACAGCGGCGTAGGGCTCTGGTTCGACCGCCTGGAGGCGTCCACCCAGTGGACGCTTCTGGCCGATCCGGTGCCGACGGAAATCGCCGATGCCGAGGGTCGCGTGCTCCACGGGATCCGCGCCGACATCGCGATCGACGCTCAGCGCCTGACGGTCCGCAAGGCAGTCCTTTCCAACGTCCGGTTCCTGCGCGACTACGAAGCCATCGCCAAGGTCCCGGAGGGGCTGGAGCCGACGGTCACAGTCACCGGCGACAGGATCGTCTTCGCCCGCGACCGCATCGATGGGGCGCCCGGTTACCGGCTGGATATTCGGGTGACCGAGGGCCGCATGGACGGCCAGACCCTGATTGCCGGACTTGATGGTCGCATCCGGCTGGAGATGGTGGCCCTGACCGGGGATGCGCCGTTGACGCCCCTGGTCGAGGCGGACCTCCTGAACGACAAGGCCGCCGACGACACCGAGGCGCGCCAGGCCCTGACCTTCCTGAGCTACGACGAGAAGTTCCTGGCCGGGTCCTGGCGCTTCAACACCTATTTCGGCCGCGACACCCTGATGTCCCTGCGGCTGCTGATGCCCGCACTCCAGCCGCACGCGGTCGAGGCCGGGCTGGAGTCGGTCCTGGCCCGCCTGAACGCCGACGGCGAGGTCGCCCATGAGGAGGGCCTGTCGGAATTCGCCCTGGTGGATCGGCGCGACAAGGGCGAACCGGCGAGCGATGCGGCGATCCTCGACTACGCCATGGTCGATGACGACTTCATGCTGGCCCCGGTCGCGCGCGCCTATCTTCTGGACTCGGCCGATCCGGCCTCGGCTCAGGCTTTCCTGGCGCAGCCCCTTCGCAGGGAATCGGAGCCGGACCGATCCGAGACCGTCGGCCAGGCCCTCGTCCGCAATCTGCGCTTCGTTCTCGCCCAAGCCGCGCCCTTCGCGGCGGACCCCGTCTATTCCAACCTCATCAGCCTGAAGCCGGATCGGATGGCGGGCCAGTGGCGCGACAGCAACGAAGGCATCGGTCGGGGCCGCTATGCCTACGACGTCAATGCGGTCTTCGTGCCGGCAGCGCTTCTGACCGCGTCGGACCTTTTCTCTTCGGGGATGTTGGATCCGTATCTGACGGATGCGGATCGCCGGGCGCTGGCGCAAGCGACGGAGGCCGCCACGATCTGGCGAGACCGGGTGCCCGGCATGTTCTTGATCACCACGCCTGCCGCAAGCGCACGGTCCGAAATCGCGGACTATGGCCGTACCCTGGGTCTTCCGGTCGACGCCGCCCTTTCCAGTCTCGGCGAGGCGGCCTTGCGTTTTCACGGCATAGCGCTCGATGCCCAGGGCCAGCCTGTGCCGATCATCAACTCCGACGAGGGGTTCGATCTTCTGTTCGCGGATCCGGGCCCTGAACAACTCGATCTGGCCGTCGAATCCATCATGCGACCATTCCCCGCCGGTCTGATGACGGACGTCGGTCTGTTGGTCGCCAACCCGGCCCAGGCCGACGCGACGGTCGAGGCGCGCTTCAGCCCGCAGGAATATCATGGGGCCGTGATCTGGTCCTGGCAGCAGGCCTTGCTCGCGGCCGGCCTCGAGCGCCAACTGGCCCGTGCCAACCTGCCCCCGCCAACCCGTGACCGACTGGTGAAGGCGCAGACGGACCTCTGGACGGTGATCCAGGCCGGGAACCAGGTCCGCAACTCCGAGCTTTGGTCCTGGACCTGGGCCGACGGCCGCTATCAGGTCGCACCCTTCGGAGCAGCGGCCGACGACGTCGACGAATCGAACGCTGCCCAGCTGTGGAGCACAGTCTATCTGGCCGTACGCCCCCCGGCCGCCTTCACGACAGTGACAGGAACCCGGTGATGGTCAGGCGACCTCGCACCGGGTCGGGGGACAGGGGCGTGTCAGCGGTGATCGCGCCGCTGTGCAGCATATTGCTGCGATAGACGACCGCGCGGTTGAACCTTGCTTCAACGACGTGGATGCATTCGAATAGATCCGTGTCGGCCGAGACATAGCCCTCTTTAGGGACCCTGCCTTCCTGCGCCTCGGCGTTGAGCGCGGCCAGATAGGCCTCGCCCCGCGCCGGATCGATCGACTCGAACCCGGTCACCCGATGGCGAAAGAAGGCCGTGCCCTCGCTTCGTCCCGGTGTCAGATAGTGGACCAGGGCGATCCGGTCGGGAGACATCGCGTCGACGTGCGGCAGGCGCTGGACGAGCGTCAGGTCGGTGGGGGACGTCGAGACGATCCCATAGACCATGTCCAATACCCGCACCGACCCGGTCCCGCCAAAGACCTCTTTGAGCACGGGCGCGAGGATAGGGCCGTGTGCGCTCATATAGTCGGCCGGAACAACGGCCCTGACCCCGGGATAGTGGTCCGCCGCAGTCACGAAGCTGCGGTCCCGCGCCAGGTCTCGAAGCGCTTCAGGATCCTGCGAAAACCCGTCGATCACGACGATGGGTGTACCTTCCCGGCCGATCCGCCGCGCGCGAATCTCGGGTTGTTTCATCCGGCCGCCGCCAGCGCCTCGACCGGCTGTCTGGCCAGGATCTGCTGGATCACGGTGTCATGGGCGGGGAGGGTCGGCGCAGCACGCTCGATCAGCTGCGCCAGCTGCTCCAGCTGCTCCCGGTTCACTTGAGCGTCCAGTCGGTCCGCCAGGGGCGTGAAGCCCTCGGCCACAACGTCCTGACCGTTCAGCACCGCCAGCCAGCTGGCGTCGCGGAACAGATCGTCGCTCCCCAGCATCAGCCGCCCCGATCGCCGGTAGTCATCGATCCGCGCCTGCAGGGTGTCCGGGATCGGCATGGTTCGGCAATGGTCCCACAGCGGCTCGCCGACCCGCTCGTTGGCATGATAGTGGAGGATCAGGAAGTCCTTGATATTGTCCATGTCGGCTTCGAACAGGAGGTTGAAACGCCGCGCCAGGGCGGGATCGACATGCCGGTCCGGAAACAGCGACAGCAGTTTGGCAATGCCGCTCTGGATAAGGTGAATGCTTGTCGATTCCAGCGGCTCCAGAAAGCCTGAGGCCAAGCCGATGGCGACGACGTTCTTGGACCAAACGGTCTTGCGCCGACCCGCCTTGAACTGCAGCAGGCGCGGCTCGGCCAGGGCGGCTCCGTCCAGATGGGCCAGAAGGGTGGCGGCCGCCTCGTCATCGCTGATGTGGGCGCTCGAATAGACATAGCCATTGCCGGTTCGGTGCTGCAGCGGAATGCGCCACTGCCAGCCCGCCGTCCGCGCGGTTGAGCGGGTAAACGGTGTGGTTTCAGCCACCCGTTCGCACGGCACAGCGGCCGCCCGGTCACAGAGCAGCCAGTGCGACCAGTCTTCGAATCCCGAACCCAGTTCTGCCGCGATCAGCAGCGCGCGGAAACCCGAGCAGTCGATGAACAGCTCACCCTCCAGCCGCTCCTGCTTGTCGGTGGTCAGGGCGCTTACCCGCCCCGTCTCGCCATCGCGCTCGACGTTTGCCATTCGACCCTCGACGCGGGTCACGCCACGCCGCGTGCACAGGCTGCGCAAATATCCGGCGTAGAGGCTGGCGTCGAAATGCCAGGCATAGCCCAGCGTCGACAGGATCGAGCGCGGGTCGGACACAGGCTTGGCGAACCGATTCTGCTGGGCCAGCTGTGACGCCAGAGAAAAGTCCCGCAGCGGTCGCTCCAGTCCGTCGTTCCGCGCCTTGAGCCACCGCTGATGAAACGGCAGCCCGGAGCCCGGCACGCCATAGGTGCCGAACGGATGCAGATAGCGACTGCCGGCACGGGTCCAGTCCACGAACTCGATTCCCAGCTTGAAGCTCGCCTTGGTCACCCGGACGAAATCTTCCTCGTCCAGCCCGATCAGATCGTTGAACCAATGGATGGTCGGGATCGTCGCCTCGCCCACGCCCACGGTCCCGATGTCGTCGGACTCCAGCAGGGTGATGGACACGTCACGCGCCAGGGTCTTGGACAAGGCAGCCGCCGTCATCCAGCCCGCCGTGCCGCCGCCGAGTATGACGATACGGCGAATACGATCGCCCATGCTGTTCGTCATGCCTCCTCCGGGTTTGGCCAGGCGACCCTCGCCCCCTCACCCTATCAAGGCTACAAACCTTTGCAAACGCTGACGGGAGCGTCAATCTTCGGCCTGACCTCGCTTGGTGGAATGCTTCATGCCCGTCTCAACCCCCTTTTTCCGCCGGCTGTTCGTGGCGGGCACCGCTCTCCTATGCCTGACCGGGGCCCAAAGTCGGGTGCCGACGCCGGCCGACCTCTATGGCCCCTTGTTCGAGGCTGTCCAGACCGAGCGGGCCTTCCCGGACGGCAAGACCTTCGTGGACGCGACGCCGCTCTACCCGGTCGACGAGATCATGGCCGACTATGAGCGGGAGCGACCGACCGATCCCGGGGCTTTGCGCCGCTTCGTCGAGGTGCGTTTCATCCTGCCCACGAACGATCCCGCCAACGACGCGACGGCCATCACGCCGGGCCTTCCCATCAAGGCGCACATCGGCGAACTCTGGCCACTGCTGACGCGGCCGCCGCTATCGCCCGCAGCCGGTTCCTCGGCCCTGGCCCTGCCCGCACCTTACGTCGTCCCCGGTGGACGGTTCCGGGAGATTTATTACTGGGACAGTTATTTCACCATGCTGGGACTGAGGGCAGACGGCCAGGATGCCCTGCTGGAGTCGATGCTCGAGAATTTCGAGGCGCTGATCGCCGATCACGGCCATATCCCCAATGGCGCGCGCACCTATTATCTCGGCCGATCTCAGCCACCCTTCTTCGGGCTGATGGTCGGCTTGTCAAAGAGAACCGACGCGTCGAGCCGGGGGCGGCAGCTTCACGCCATGCAGGCTGAACACGCCTACTGGATGTCCGGCGTGGGCTGCGTGCAGCCTACGGGGGCCTGCGATCATGTTGTGCGCATGCCGGACGGCGCTCTGCTGAACCGCTACCACGACGCGCGGGACACGCCACGAGAGGAATCCTGGGCCGAGGATTTACAGACCGCCCGCACCGCCCCCGGCAGGCCAGCCCCCGAGGTCTACCGCGACCTGCGATCGGCGGCCGAGAGCGGCTGGGACTTCAGTTCGCGCTGGTTCGACGATCCGCAGTCCCTGGCGACCGTCCATACGACCGAGATCGTGCCGGTCGACCTCAACAGCCTGTTGTGGTCGCTGGAGCGTCAAATCGCGGCCCACTGTAGGGCTCTGGAGGACCGAGCCTGCGTCCGGGACTTCGAAGGCCTGGCGGCGGAACGGCGACGGGCCATCCATCGATACCTCTGGAGCCGTGCCGAACGCAGATTCGGCGACTGGGATCGCCGCACCGGCCGCATGACCCCCAGCATCTCGGCAGCGGGCCTCTACCCCCTGTTCGCCGGCCTGGCCACTGACGATCAGGCCCAGCAGACGGCGCGCCTGACAGAGGCCCTCTTGATCGCGCCGGGCGGACTTCGAACCACCACGCAGACCACAACCCAGCAATGGGACCGCCCGAACGGCTGGGCCCCGCTACAATGGGTGGCTGTAGAGGGGCTCGATCGTTACGGCCACCACGAACCCGCCCGCAGGATCGCAACGCGCTGGATCGCGACCGTCGACCGCGTCTACCGAGAGACAGGGAAGATGCTCGAGAAATACGACGTGGAGACCCAGCGCCCCGGCGGCGGTGGCGAGTATCCCCTCCAGGACGGGTTCGGCTGGACCAACGGTGTCACGCGCGCTCTCCTCGACCGATATCCGGACGCCATGCCGACGGGGCGACCCACGCGACCCGCCGCCGAGTGACCTCCGGAGCGTGGTCACGGCGAGAAGCCCTCGGCCATGTCGGCATAGGAGTGGGGGGACGAATGCCGGCCGCCACCGCCACCGCCGAGGCTGAGCGCCGAGCGCCGAGCGCCGAGCGCCGAGCGCCGAGGGCAAGATGATGGCTTTGAAGGAACGGGCGAGCTGCCTTGGGGAAATTTTTTAAGCGACAGCCCGACAGGTGTTCCAAGTGTCCGGTGCCCGCTCCATTTCGGAAGCCTGACGCCGATCGCCCTCCTCCGGTCGCAGGTTCTGATCGACGGCGCGCGCCGGGTCTTGGCACTTCGCGACGGTTTGAGGACGTAGTCGCTGGCTGAGGCAAACCCAACCAATGCAAATTCAGCAACTTGCAGAACCGTGCGGCAACTGCAAAGCTTTCCCATAAGTAGAGCGAGCGCGCGCGATGACAAATGAACCGGCGGGAAACTGGACGTGGCAGGCGATGGAGCCCGATGATAGGGCGGCTCTCCAGTCCCACGTCGTCCTCTGCCACCTGGCTCAAGGCGACACGCTCATGAGGGCCGGAGACGATGTGGATGTCGTGTATTTTCCGATTGCGGCTGAGCTCGGCAACACCGTCCGCTTCTCGGACGGCAAGAGCGTTCAGGCTGCCACGGTGAGCCGCAACGGCATCACCGGCCTTGCCGCCTTTCTGGCCGAAGAGCCAATAGGGCGGGAACTCGCCGTTCAGATCGGCGGAGAGGCATGGAAACTGCCGGCGAATGTCCTGAGAGAACGTTGCCGAAAAAGTCCGCCGCTCATGAACCTGCTTTGGGTACTGACACATCAGAATCAGATCGAAGCCAGCGTCAATGCCGCATGCCACCTGCGCCATGGCCTGGGGCCGCGCCTCGCGCGCTGGCTTCTGACAACGCAGGATCGCACCGGCAAGAGCGAGCTACCCGTGCTGCAGAGCGACGTGGCCGACTGGCTCGGCGTGCGTCGCTCGTCGGTCGTGGCATCATTCAAACACCTATCCATGCTGGGAGCGCTAAGACAGGGGCGCGGGCGGATCATCATCAGCGATCGTGCTGTGCTGAAAACTCAAGCTTGCGAATGCTACGGCAAGGTCAGCCGCCGTCTCGATCCGCACCCCTAGGCTTGGGCCGGCCGAAGGATCCGGCGCGGCCTTTACGCCTATGTCGTCTTAACTCGCGAGGCACGAAAGCTTAGCTGGCTCGCGTGAGCCGAAAGATCTCGCGTCCTGCCCTCTCCACCTGCACCTGTGTGAACGCCTGGCTTAGGTTCAGGCGTAAGAATGCAAGGTCCTGTGCCTCTTCGTCGTCGACCGCCTCGACGGTCTCCGATTGGGCGGCCTGGCTCGACCGGGCGCGCAGTTGAAAAACATAAGACGGCACGGTCCAACTCCCATCGACGGTGCAATAATGCACGCGTTGACACTGCTAAACTCTGACATCAAATGCAATGACGACAAAGGTTCCTCTCTGATAGATAAGATAAGTCCGTCAACGTACACTGATGTTAGGTCCGAGGAGAGGCTTGCTTAGAAACGGTGTAAGCGTACTTTTGTTTTGGGAGAGCAAGGTGCGCGAGCCCGGCGACTTGCCTGTTCGTGAGCGACCCAAGGCCTCTTTGCTGGTTTCACGAAGATGCCGATGAATGCGATCATGGGGCCTCCAGGGAGGTGTTCATCCGCGAGTGCAAAAATAGAGGTCGGCTAGGGCCTCACCTATGTGATCCGGCCGCTATCGAGCGCTGCTGGCAACGCTCGTACGGGCTCAGCTAAGCGCGCAGGCCATCGGGATGCTGGTGACATGAGCCTGCAGGCGTGGTCGGCGCGCCGCACCGTCACGGTCTGACGACCGTGTCGCGACCGGAGCGGGGGCACCCTGCGCATGACGATCGCACCTTCGAATCCGCATGAGACGGCGGAGCGCTTGGACCACAAAGAGAATGGCCAGAGCCAGTGTCCTCGCAGGTCAAATCGGGCGAGACCTACGCCGCACGTCACCTCGCTTACACTCTGACCACCAGCTTGGTGGCCGAGACGCCCCGGCGTTGCCGCTCGAGGGCCGTCGGGATGGCGGCCAGACCGGTCCCGACAATCTCGGCGCGAGGCGCGGCCGCATAGCGACCTTGGGCCAGGGCGGAGGGCAGGAAGTCCTGGAAGATCATGGGGCCGACCGCGTTGCTAACAAGGGTGCTGCCCCAGATCATCTTCGCGACGACTTTGTTGCGTCGGGCTCGCAGGGCCAGCGAGACGCTGCCGGCGGCCATGCGAACGATCGCCGGGACGAGGCTTCGCCGATGACCGCGCCCGGCCCGAACCTGGTCAAAGGACGCCGCAGGGGTCGCCATGGCGACGAAGCGGTTGCCTTGGCTGGCTCCCAGAATGTCGATGCAGGGGGAGGCCGACCCGGGACCGATCGCGATCGCACCGGCAGCGGTTCGGCCCCGCAGGGCCGAGACCACATCGTGGACGACGCCGGGGTCCCTGTAGTCGAACACGGCGGTGGCACCGAGCGTCCTCATGAGAGCGAAGTTATGCGGCGATGCCGTCGCTATGACGTCGTAGCCGGCGGCCACGGCCAGCTGGACCGCATTGGTTCCGACACTGGTCGATCCCCCCCAGACCAGCAGGGTCTGGCCTCTCGCTTCGGCACGCGCGGACGGGGCATGGAGCGCCAGATAGTCACTCTGGAAAAGCGCGCTCGCGGCGGTCGCTAGACCGAGGGGCAGCACCGCGGCGTCCTCGAAGGACAGGGAGGGAGGGATGGGGGACGTCATGTGCTCCAGCAGCACCACAAAGGTCTGGAACGCCCCCTCGCCGGCTTGATTGCGGGTCTTGTCCGTCCCCGCCGCAAAGCCGACGACGCGGTCTCCGAGCTGGAACCGCGTCACATCGGCACCGATCGCCGTCACCTCTCCTGCGACGTCGATGCCGACGACGGCCGGGTAACGCAAGAAGGGGGTCATGATGTCGCCAGCGGTCTGGATGAGACGGTCGAAGGGGTTCACCGCCACGGCCCGGGCGCGGACCACGACCTGATCAGGCCCCGGATGCGGATGGGGCACGACCGCCACGCTGAAGGGCGATCGTGGCGACGTCATCACAAGGGCGGTGTTGTCGGACAAGGTCATCTCCTGGGGCACCAAGGTCGGCGCTGATGAGACGATAGACGCGTGGCATTGGACGGCCCATGCTGGAACATCCGCATCATCGTTGTCAGCGTCCAGGACTCCCATGGATCCCCTTTCTGATGTGCTCGGCCTGATGAAGCCGAACAGCTACGGTTTTCGCGGTCTCGACGCCGGCGGAGACTGGTCCCTCACCTTTCCGTCCGCCGAGGGCGTCAAATGTTTCGCCGTTCATGCGGGGTACTGCACGATCGCCTTGGATGCCGGGGGCGCTCCGACCCGGCTCGTGCCCGGAGATTTCGTGCTTCTTCCAGGACGAAGCGGGTTCAGACTCTACAGCGCTGCCGACGCGCCCGCGACCGATGCCTACCGGTTCTTCCCCTCGTTTCCGGCGGGTGAGACGGGTGTCCTCAATGGCGGCGGAGACTGCATGGGGGTCGGGGGGTTCTTCGATTTCACTGGTCTTCACACGGAGCTGCTGCTCGGTGTTCTGCGGCCCATCCTTCATATCCGGGCGGAAGAAACGCGGGCCGAACTGGGTTGGCTGATCGCAAGGCTGATGCGCGAGCTGCGCGATCCGCAGCCTGGCGGCACCCTGATCGCGGGTCATCTGGCCCAGACGCTTCTGATCGAGGCGCTGCGGCTGCACCTTGCCGAGCGCCGAGGAGCGCATGCAGGCTGGCTGTTCGCGCTCGGCGACAGGCAGATCGGCCCGGTCCTTGCGGCCATGCATGCCGAACCGGCGCGACGCTGGGCCTTGTCGGATTTGGCGCGTATCGCCGGCATGTCGCGGTCCAGTTTCGCCGTACGCTTCAAGACGGCGGTAGGCGAGCCTGCGATGGACTACCTGACGCGATGGCGGATGATGCTGGCCGCGGATCGGCTGGCCACCGGCCGAGTGTCGATTGCAACGGTCGCGCCTTCCGTCGGCTATGAATCGGAAAGCGCCTTCAGCGCGGCGTTCAAGCGTACCTTTGGCGGATCGCCGAGCGCCTTCGCGAGGGCACGCGGCGTCTGACCGGCCGTCGCGAAGAAGGCGCTCGAAACCGGCCGCCGCCTGTTGCCGCGCCGAGACCCTTTATGCGGCGCATGGCCGGAGGATGCCCAACGTCCCTCATTAGGACAAAGTCTCTACGGAGCGGGGTTGGACGCCAATCCTGCGACCGCTTCGGCAAAAGAGCGTGGTGCCGGCCCCGCGTCTTTTGCCGTCAGCTTGGCGAGGTGTTGGAAACGACGTCGGCCAGCACCTTTTGCGACGGGGTCCAACGGAGCCGCGGGTAGCGATCATTGTCCAGAGGACGCAGGTGACCACTCCCGTCCATCATGTCGCGCAGATACTGCATCCCCTGCCATGCCGGAAACACGGCATCCGGCTGGGGGGCCAGCCTTCGGGTCAGGGCGATCATGGTGCTCAACACCGCTGACCCGCCCGGGTTGAGGAGGCGGAAGCGTCGACCCGTCAGGCGCGTCATGGTCCCGGCAAGCTCGCGCGGGCTCACGCTGTCGCCTGCGACGCGCAGGATCCGAGGTGTTGTTGGATCCAGGGCCACGGCGGCGACATAGGCCGCAACATCGTCCTTGGTAGTGAAATCGAGCTTCTGGTCCGGACTTCCCCAGTGCAGGACAAGACCGGGGCCTGGAAGGACGATCGGTGCCTGTCCGGCGAGCAAATCCGCGAAGGCCCCGTTCAGGATCGACGTCGCCTGGATCGGGGCTTTGTCGACCTGGGCCATGAAGCGCCGCCGAAGGTCGAGGTTGCGGTTTCGCCCCGGCCGGGTCCGAGTGAAGTCGAGCGAATAGTCGGAGGGAACGAAGCGGGGGACGCCCGCCGCAACGGCGGCCTCCAGGATACGACCCTGAAGGT
This sequence comes from Brevundimonas sp. LM2, assembly GCF_002002865.1. Lineage (NCBI taxonomy): Bacteria > Pseudomonadati > Pseudomonadota > Alphaproteobacteria > Caulobacterales > Caulobacteraceae > Brevundimonas > Brevundimonas sp. LM2. Next base: position 3,410,488 of record NZ_CP019508.1, read on the forward strand.
CGATGATGGTGTCCTCATGACCATTCACCGCCGAGACGACACAGGTCGCGCCGCTCATGGACTCACGCAGCAGGGATGCGTCAGCGAAGTCGACCGCGCGGATAGCGGTGCCGGTCTGCGTCAGAGGACCGGTGTCGGAGCCTTGCCGGGTCAGGGCCAGAACCGTGGCGTCACGCTCTGCCAGGGACCGGGCGATCCTCAGCCCCAGGTCGCCCGTCCCCCCGATCAGAACGATCCGGGCGTTGGCCTGCGTGTGTTGAACCGCTGTCATGGGGTGCTCCTGATGATCGGGACTAGGCTTCGGGGGTCGGCAGGGTCGACCAAGCCGACAGGGTCAGCAGACCCGGATGTTCACTTCGGAGTTGGGCGAGATCGCCGCGAAATCCCTCGCGCGCGATCCATTCGAACATCAGGCGGAAATCTTCGGGGAGACGCGACCTCATGAAGACGGGGATCGTGAAGGAGACCACCGAATGACGGCCCGCTCGGCGCAGCGACTTGATGGCCTCAGCCCGGGTCACGCTGTCTCCGGCGATCTCGATCGCCCGGCCGATGTGCGCGGTGGGGTGATCAAAAGCCTGAGCGGCGAACCAACCGATGTCGCGCGCCGAGACGAGCTGCATCGCCTGGTCGCGTTTGAGATAGGTCCGCATCATCGACAGCATGGTGATGCGGAATGCGAAGCCATCGAACATCTCCATGAAGGCTGCTGGGCGAAGGATCGTAGAAGGAAGCTGAAGCTTGTGGATGTGCGCTTCGATCGCGCGCTTGCTTTCGAAATGCGGGACGCCGCTGTCGCGATCGACGCCGCCGGCCGAGCAGTAGACGAAGTGCTGCACGCCGGCCTCGGCAGCCAGCGACGCCAGCAACCTGCCCTGGCGCTCCTCGCCCGCAGGCCCCTGCTCCATCGGCGTTTGGACGGCCAGTACGCCATAGACCCCCGACAAGGCCGCGCGGATCGACCCGGCGTCATCAAGGTCACCCTTAACAAGGTCGACGCCTTGTAAAGCCAGAGCCAGGGCCTTGGGGGCCGTAGGGTTTCGAACCAGCGCGCGCAGCTGCCAGTTTCCCCCACGACGAAGCAGCTCGCGGATCGTGGCACCCCCCTGATTTCCAGTGGCGCCGGTAATGAGAATGATCGGGTTGGTCATGGTGGTCTTCCCTGTTTGTCCAACCAAGATCGTCCGTTGCAGACGAATGCACTAGGCAGCCAAATCTGGACATAGCGTTCCCAATCTGGAACGATGGTGCCATGGAGCTTGTCGATATCCGCGCCTTCGTTCGCATCGCCGAGGAGCAAGGGATTTCCGCGGCCGCTCGCGCTCTCGGCGCGCCGAAGTCCACGGTCAGCCGGTCGCTCAACCGCCTCGAGGAGAGCCTTGAATCGGTCCTCATCGAACGCCATACACGACAGTTGCGCCTGACGGACGCCGGTCAACTGTTCCTGCCGCATGCACGGCGGATCCTGGCCGATGTCGACGAGGCGGGCTCTGCGCTTGAAGGTCTTCTCGGCGCCCCAAGGGGGACCCTCCGCGTCAACGCAGCCGTCACCTTTGCGTTGGGGCTCGTTGCGCCGATGCTGCCAGGGTTCATCCAGCGTTACCCGGACCTTCGGGTCGTGCTTGAAACGGAGAACCGCGTCATCGATCTTGGACGCGAGGATGTCGATGTCGCCATTCGCATCGGACGGATGCCGGACTCCGACCTCATGGCGCGCAAACTCGGGACGATCCAGCTCTGGCCGGTTGCGAGCCCCGCATATCTCTCTGAGCGGGGTACGCCCAATGTTCCAAACGACCTGCTCGGACACTCGCTTCTCGGATGGATCGATCAGCCGAGCGAATGGGCGTTCAGTTCGCAGGATGGCGGGACCTATCGCATATCAATCGCGGTTGGAAGCGTCGTCCCTGAACCGGCCGTCCTGCAAATCTTGTTGTTGGGCGGCATGGGCATAGGGCGTCTGCCCGATTTCCTCGCCCGTTCTTTTGTCAATGACGGCCGCTTGGTTCGGCTCCTGCCCGCGTTCGAAACCGAGACGGTCGATGTCCACGCAGTCTATCCCGCCCATCGCAACCTCTCTGCGAAGGTACCCCTATTCGTGGATGCGCTTCGGCGGCACGTCGAAACTCATTCGACCGAAAATGGACGTGTGGGTCGAGAGTGACGTTGCGCAGCTCGTCGGCATCCGCGCGGTTATCCATCGGCGCTGGCAGACGGCCCCTCGCTGCCATGGAGCCAGTGCTGACCGCGTGCTGCCCAAAGCCTTCGGCGCAGATCTGGAACCTAGGTCGTTATGCATGAGGACATGGAGAGCAACGCGAGGTGTCGCGCCGTGTGCGACGAACTGGTCGACCGACGACCGGCTGACGCAGTGCGAGCGTTCCGGGATAGGCACCTGCGGCCGCCTCCATACGCTCCGCCTGTGAGGAAGCAGAACGAAGTTCGCAGGCCCGTCCCTCAAGTGGGTCAGTTCATGCCTGCGCGTTTCGGTCGTGGGCTCCAAGGCGCTCCGCAATGACTGCTCGCATCGTCACTGGGGGCCTTCCGGGTTCATTTTCAGCATCGGGTCGACCGTTGCGAACTCACCCGCGCGCGCCGCTGCGTAGTAGTCTGGCATGACCGCGATCGCGCGCCTGTCGGCGGGTGGTGTGGTGAGGGTGAGCCGTCCGAAAAGCGGACGTCCTAGGCATCAGAGATGGGTGGTGGGCGGACCTCAGCCTGGAAACGGACCGCCGTCTGGTTCGCGCCATTTGCAGACATTGCAATCGAGCCCGAAACCGGACCCTCAGAGGTGCAAGATTTCCGGCGGGCGGGAGGAGCTTAAGGCGTCGGCGCCAGCACGCTGACCGGCTCGCCATCTGCGACGGCCGGCGCATGTGGCAATCGTCGGATCAGCGCATTAGCCGCCGCCATGATGGTGACCAGCGACGTGTCCTGATTGGCGAAGGGCGTCACACGTCGAACGCCGTCCGGACCGGGCGCCGAATGGGCCCGAATATAGTGAACGCGCGGCCCGTTGGCCGGCAGGATCCCGCTCAGCACCATCGTTTCGAAACGGTCGCCAACTTCGCCCCCCTGCTGTTTCGCGAGAATGGCCGCGAGGAACAGTTCCGCGCAGACCAGGGCCGAGGCCGGATTGCCCGGCAGGCCCAGCACCGCCCGCCCGTCTGGCAGGGTCGCGAACCACACCGGCTTGCCCGGCCGCATGGCGACGCCCTCGACATGCAGGACGGCGCCCAAATCCCGCAACGCGGGTTTGACCAGATCATGGTCGCCGACCGAAGCGCCGCCGATCGTCACAAGCACGTCGAACGTCGCGGCGGCGGCTGCAACGGCGATCGCGGCCTGATCGTCGCCGCTCGGCACCAAAACCTGCGGCGCACCGCCATGCCGCGCGACGAACGCCGCCAGCGACGGCGCGCCGGAGTTGTAGATCTGATCCGGGCCGGCCGGCCCGCCCGGCTCGACCAGCTCATCTCCCGTCGCCAGGATCGCGACCCGCGGTCGGCGGGCGCACCGCAGGAGCGCCGCGCCCGCCGACGCCGCCAGCGCCAATCGCCACGGATTCATCCGCGTTCCAGCCTCCAGCAGCGTCTCGCCGCCTCTGAAATCGCAGCCCCGGCGACGGACGTGACGCGACGCGCTCGTCGTCGCCTTGAACACGGCGATATCGCCCCGACGATCGACCTCTTCCTGAATCACGACCCGGTCGGTGCCCGGCGGCAGGGGCGCGCCGGTGAATATCCGGGCCGTCTCGCCGCGGGCGATCGCTAGATCCAGGCCCCGCCCGGCGACGCTTTCGCCCACGATCCGCAACGTCGCGCCCTCCCGAACATCGGCGCTCCGCACCGCCCAGCCATCCATCGCCGAGGCGTCGAACGGAGGCTGGTCCCGCCCCGCCTTGACTGGCGCGCCGAGCCTCCGTCCATCCGTCCGGGCCAGCATGACATCCTCCGCGTCGAGCGGGGCGACCTGCGCGAGCATCCGTGCCAATGCGGCCTCGACGGTCGGCAGGTTCATGGCCGCATCCAGTCGCCGGAAGCGCCGCCGGTCTTTGCGACCAGCCGCGCCGTGTCGATCGTCATCCCCAGTCCTGATCCGTCCGGCGGCTGCCCCACCGACACCTCGACGGAACTCAGCATCAGGGGATGGCGCGTCGGGATCAGGTCGGACGTCCGCTCGGGGGCCGCCGACTCCGCAAGCGTGTCGAACATCAGCACCGTAGCCATCAGCCGCCCGTCATCGACATCGGTCGCGACACCGCCGGCGCGGCCCCTCGGCCGGAGATATCGAATTCGTGCCCCCTGGGCTTGCGCGCGATGGCCTCACGGATCGCCGCTCGCACCGGCGCATCGTCGCCGGGATTGTGGCGCAACACGGCCTTCAGGTCGGCGTGGTCGTCCTGACCCAGACAGAGGAACAACGTCCCCGTGCAGGTCACCCGCACCCGGTTGCACGTCTCGCAGAAGCTGTGGGTCATCGGCGCTATGAAGCCCAGGATTCCTCCCGTTTCCCCGACGCGGACATAGCGCGCCGGCCCGCCGGTCCTCCGGCCGAGCGGCGTCAGTGTCCAGCCGCGTTCCAGCTCGGCCCGGACCCTGGACAGGGGCAGGTACTGGTCCATCCGGTCCGCCTCGATCTGCCCCAGCGGCATGGTCTCGATCAGGGTGATGTCCATGTCCCGTCCATGCGCCCATGCGATCATCGCAGGCAGGGCTTCGGCGTTGTCGCCCTTCAACGCCACGGTGTTGATCATGACCTTCAGTCCCGCCGCCTGCGCCGCGTCCAGGCCTTCCAGTACGCCGGCCAGATCGCCGCCGCGCGTGATCCGGCGGTAGGCGTCGGCGTCGAGCGTGTCGACCGACACATTGATCCGCTTCACCCCGTAGCGCGCTAAGGCCTCGGCATGGCGGGCCAGCTGCGTGCCGTTGGTCGTGAGGGTCAGCTCCTTCAACCGTCCGCTCTGGAGATGGCGAGACAGGTCGGAGACCAGGTCCATGAAGCCCTTGCGGATCAGCGGCTCGCCCCCTGTCAGCCGCAACCGCTTCGCGCCGAGGTCGATGAAGGTCGAACACAGCCGGCCCAGTTCCTCGATCGTCAGCAGTTCCTGGCGCGGCAGAAAGCTCTGCCGTTCGGTCATGCAATAGGTACAGCGCAGGTCGCAGCGATCCGTCTCCGATATCCGCACATAGTCGATCACACGCCCGAAGGGATCGGCCAGAGGCGGCGCTGGCCATGGGCCTTCCGCATCAACCGGCCCATCCGAGCCGGTCGTTGCCATCGAGCTTTTCGTCATCGCGCGTCCGCTATGATCGTTCGGCGGCGTCGCCTTCCTGATCCTCAGCACAGGCATCGGCCCTCAACCCGCCCGTTCAAGACGCCACAGATCCTGCGTCGTGTTGATGTTGGCGATCGGCCGCGGCAGATCGATCGCGACCGCCCGGGTCGAGGCGGCCCAGGCGCGCACCGACCGGCTCGGGCTGTTGGCAATGAACCGATCCAGCTCTGGCGACAGCGCCGCCGGCCACAGCCCCGTGATCGGCAGATCGCGCAGATAGCTAACGGGTCCGGCGCACTGGAGCCGCAACACCAGATCGGGGGGCAGCAGCGGGGTGTCGCAGCCCGCGCTCACCACCGCCTCGTAGTCGTGGTCCAGCGCATGGCGCAGGGCCGCCGCCAGCCCGCCGAGCGGACCGAGGTCGGGACCGGGACGATCCGGCAGGCAAGTCCGGTTGGCCCGGCCGCGCCCGCAGACGACGACCGCATCGACCTGACCCGACAGGGCGTCGATCGCATGGTCCAGCAACGGGCGGTGCTCGAACAGGGCAAGCGCCTTGTCGGACCCGAACCGGCTGGCCCGGCCGCCCGCGAGGATGGCGCCGAGAAGTCGCCGGGTCATGCCGCCGCGTCCGTGTCATGGGCCATCGCGTTCGCGTGGCTGAAGGCCGCGACATGATCCGGTCGCGCCACGGCATGGCCGATCAGCAGCAGGGTCGGCGCATCTTCCGCCAGGGCGGCGACGCTGAACGGCAACAGATCCAGCCGCGTGAACAGCAGCCGCTCCTCCTCCAGGGTGACATTGACCGCCACCAGCACCGGTGTGTCGCCGGACAGGCCGCGCGACAACAACTGACGCGTGAGTTCCGGCGCGGCCGACCGTCCCATATAGACCCCCAGGGTCGCCGCCGGATCGGCCAGGGCGTCCCAGTCGAGATCCAACGGTTCGTCGGCGCGGGCGTGGGCGGTCACGAACTGGATCCGCCGCGCCAGGCCTCGCAGGGTGAGGGAGACCCCGGCGCGGGCGGCGGCCGCGCTGGCCGTGGTGATCCCGGGAGCGACCCGGACCCGGACGCCGCAGGCCCCGAGATGGCGTAGTTCCTCAGCCGACCGCCCGAACATCGAGGGGTCGCCCCCCTTGAGCCGCACCACCCGCCGCCCGGACAGCGCTGCCGCCAGCAGCAGATCGTTGATCCCTTTCTGATCCTTTGAATGCGCCCGGGCCCGCTTGCCGACAGTCACCCGATCGACACCGGCGGGGATCAGGGCGAGGACGCCGGGGCCCACCAGCGCGTCGTGGAAGACGATGTCGGCGGCGCGGATCAACCGCTCGGCCTGACGCGTCAGCAGGTCGGGATCCCCAGGACCGGCACCGACCAGCCAGACCTCGCCGGGGGCGATCGGGCCGGTATCACAGGCTGCGGCATGGCGAGACATGGGCGGTCCTTTCAGGCGGCGATCAGTTTGGCGATGGCGGGCCGGCACGATCCACAGTTGGTCCCGGCCGACAGTGCGGTGCCGACCTCGGTCACCGTGGTCAGGCTCTGGGCCGCGATGGCGGCCAGGATGGTTCGGGCCCCGACATCGAAACAGGCGCACACGATGGGACCGCGATCCACGGTCTGGCCGGGCGCGCGCCCGGCCAGCAGGCCGGCCGGTGCCGCAGCCTCGGACAACTGCGCGATCAGCCAGTCCCGGCCCGGCAGCGACCCGCCCCGGGCCACGAACAGCGCGCCCTGCAAACGGCCCTCGTTCAGCACCGCCGTCCGCAGGGAGCCCCGCGCCCGATCGACGGCCGTCATTCGCTCGCCGTTGGGCAACAGGGCTTCCAGGACGGCGGGGTCTCCGTCGCCGGCCAGTTCGACCAGTCGCCCGCCTGCCACGGCGGCGGCTGCCCACCAGACACAGTCGGGCGCGATGGCCCGTGTCCCGCGCACGATCAGAAAGGCCCGCCATTCGGTCTCCAGCCGGGACAGGGTCATCGCCGTGAGCTTGAACCCCGGCTGGCCCGAGACCGGATCGACCGAGGCGTCCGGAAGCAATCCGGCGCGGCCGCCGGAGCCGGTGCGATCGGTCCAGTGAATCGGCACGAAGGCCTCGCCGCGGCGCTGGGCGTCGGTGACCGAGACGCGGAACACGCTGCACCCCTGCGCCGTCGTCGCGGTCGCGAGATGATTTTCGACCAGCCCCAGCCGAACCGCATCGTCGGGGTGGATCTCGACCAAGGGTTCGCGCCGGTGCTGCGACAGACGCGGCGACAGACCGGTGCGGCTCATCGTGTGCCACTGGTCGCGATAGCGGCCGGTGTTCAGGGTCATGGCGTTCGCGGCCAGGGGGGCCTGCGTCACCGCGACCATGCGTGCGCGACCGTCGGCGGTGGAAAACCGGCCGTCAGCAAAGGCGCGGACCGATCCCCAGCGCGTCGGCTGCAGGGCGCCATAGCCGGTCTCGTCCAGTCCGATCAGAGGCGACAGATCCAGCTGCCGCGCGCCGTCGTTCTCGAACGCGGTCAGGCGGCTGTGTTCGTCGAACACCTCGGCCACAGACCGCCAGCCGAACGCGGCGCGGTGCCCCATCCGGCCGGCGACGTCCGCCAGGGCTCGCCAGTCGGGCCGCGCTTCTCCGGGCGGCGGAAAGAAGGGGCGCTGGCGGCTGATCATCCGCTCGGAGTTCGTGACCGTGCCGTCCTTCTCGCCCCAGGCGGTGGCGGGCAGACGCACATGGGCGAACCGCCCCGTATCGGTGTCGGCCATCACGTCGGACACGACCACGAACGGACAGGTGGCCAGGGCCGCCCTCACCGCGCCCGCGTCGGGCATGCTGACCGCCGGGTTGGTAGCCATGATCCACAGCGCCTTGATCCGCCCCTCGCCGACCGCCTGGAACAGATCGACGGCCTTGAGCCCCGGTCCCGTCGCCATATGCGGCGCGTTCCAGAAGCGCCCGACCCGATCCACATTTTCCGCCGCGAAATCCATATGCGCGGCCAGGGTCGAGGCCAGGCCCCCGACCTCGCGGCCTCCCATGGCATTGGGCTGGCCGGTGATCGAGAAGGGCGCGGCGCCGGGCTTGCCGATCCGGCCGGTGGCCAGATGAACATTGATGATGGCGTTGGCCTTGTCCGTCCCCTGCGTCGACTGGTTCACGCCCTGGCTGAACAGGGTAACGGTGCGCGGAAAGGCGGCGACCAGATCGAAGAAGGTCTCCAGATCGGCGCGCGGCAGATCACAGGTGGCGGCGGTTCGCGCGGGATCGCTGTCGGCGATCACCCGGTGCCAGAATCCATCCGGCACGGCGACATGGGCGGCCAGATAGGCCGGGTCCAGGGCATTGCGCGCAGACAGAGCCGCCAGCAGACCGTTGAACAGGGCCACGTCGCTGCCCGGCCTCAGCGCCAGATGCAGATCGGCCAGGTCGGCCGTTTCCGTTCGACGCGGATCGATGACCACCAGCCTGGTGCCCCTTGCCGCCCGCGCGGCCTCGATCCGCTGCCAGACGATCGGGTGGCACCAGGCGGTGTTGGACCCGACCAGAACGATCAGATCGGCCTGGTCCAGGTCGTCATAGCAGGCCGGCACCACGTCCTCGCCGAACGCCCGCAGATGCGCCGACACCGCGCTGGACATGCACAGGCGCGAGTTGGTGTCGATGTTGCCCGAACCGATGAACCCCTTCATCAGCTTGTTGGCGACATAGTAGTCCTCGGTCAGAATCTGGCCCGAGACGTAGAAGGCGACGCTGTCGGGGCCGACACGGGCGGCGGCGTGCGAAAATCTCCGCGCGATGACATCCATCGCCTCGTCCCATGTCGCCCGGCGATCGCCGATCATCGGATGCAGCAGCCGGCCCTCCAGCCCTACCGTCTCGCCCAGATGCGTGCCCTTGGAACACAGTCGCCCCCCGTTGGCCGGATGGCCGGGATCGCCCGCGATCTCCACCGTCCGCGCGCCGGTCACCGTCGCCCGAACGCCGCAGCCAACGCCGCAATAGGGACAGGTGGTGGAGACGGCTGCGGTCATCTCAGGCCGAGATCAGGAGCGGGGGCGCGATCAGGATGCGGCCATCCTCGAGCCGGACCGGGATCGTCGGGGTGCAGCCGCTGTCGTGCCCCTGCGCCTGCCCGGTCTCCAGGGCGATGGTCCAGTTGTGCAGCGGACAGGCGACGCTGTGGCCGTGAACGATCCCCTGGCTCAGCGGGCCGCCCCTGTGCGGGCAGCGGTTGACTAGGGCGAAGACCGCGTCGTCTCCCGTGCGGAAGACGGCGATCTCCTCACCGCCTTCGATGACGACGGTCCGGGCGCCGCGCTGGGGAATGTCCTCGACCCGGCCGACGTCGATCCAGCGATCGGCGGCCATCACGCGGTCTCCGTCAGGCTGAGTGGCTGGTGCTGCTCGCTGTCGGCGCCGTTGGCCCGCGCCGCCCACGGATCGTCCTGGCTGAAGCTCTGGGAATGGTGGAAGCGCGCGGCCAGGGCGTCGCGGCCCTCGGCGTCGTCGACGATCCGCGTCTTGATCCTTTCCAGCCCGACCCGTTCGATCCACGGCGCGGTGCGTTCCAGATACCGGGCTTCCTCGCGGTACAGCTGGATGAAGGCGGCGCAGAAATGCATCGCCTCTGCCTCGGTCGTGACCTTGCACAACAGGTCCGTGACGCGGACCTTGATGCCGCCGTTGCCGCCGACGTGGAGTTCGTAGCCGCTGTCGACGCAGATGACGCCGAAATCCTTGATCGTCGCCTCGGCGCAGTTGCGGGGGCAACCCGACACCGCGATCTTGAACTTGTGCGGCATCCAGCTGCCCCAGGTCATCCGCTCGGTCTGGATCCCCAGACCGGTCGAGTCCTGGGTCCCGAACCGGCACCAGTCCGAGCCGACGCAGGTCTTCACCGTCCTCAGAGACTTGCCATAGGCGTGGCCCGAGACCATTCCGGCGGCGTTCAGATCGGCCCAGACGGCCGGCAGGTCTTCCTTCCTGATGCCGAAGATATCCAGCCGCTGGCCGCCCGTGACCTTGACCAGGGGGGCGTCGTATTTCTCGACCACATCGGCGATGGCGCGCAGTTCGCGGGGATTGGTGACCCCGCCCCACATTCGCGGCACGACCGAATAGGTGCCGTCCTTCTGGATGTTGGCGTGCATCCGCTCATTGACGAACCGGCTCTGCTGGTCGTCCACATACTCGCCCGGCAGGGCGCACAGCAGATAGTAGTTCAGCGCCGGCCGGCACGAGGAACAGCCGTCGGGGGTGGACCAGTGCAGCCTCTGCATTACCTCGGGGATCGAGCGCATGCCCTGGGCCATGATCTCGCGGCGCACGTCGTCGTGGCCGAAGCTGGTGCATTTGCAGACTGTCTTGACGGCCCGCTCGCCGCCGTAGTCGTCGCCGAGGGTCACAGCCAGCAGACTCTCGACCAGGCCGGTGCAGGATCCGCAGCTGGCCGAGGCCTTGCAGCCCGCGCGCACGGCGTCCAGCGTCACCGCTCCGCCCGTGATCGCCGCGACCACCGCGCCTTTGGAAACGCCGTTACAGCCGCAGATCTCGGCCTCGTCCGAGAGGGCCGCAACGGCCGCGTTAGGGTCCCCCGGCCCCCTCCGAGGGCGAAGGCCTGACCAAAGATCAGCAGGTCGCGGAGGGACGAGATGTCCTCGCCCCGTTTCATCAGGTCGAAATACCACCCGCCGTCGCCGGTATCGCCGTACAGGACCGCGCCGACGATCCGGTCGTCCCGGACGATCACCCGCTTGTAGACGCCACGCGAGGCGTCCCGCAGCACGATGTCCTCCGCCCCCTCCCCGCCCGAGAAATCCCCGGCGGAAAAGACGTCGATTCCGGACACCTTCAGCTTGGTTGAGGTCACCGAGCCGCGATAGCCCGTGTGCCGCTCGGTCAGGCCGTCGGCCAGGGCCCGACACATGTCCCACAGCGGCGCGACCAGGCCATAGACCTGGCCGTCGTGTTCGACGCATTCCCCGACCGCCAGCACCGACGGGTCGGACGTGACCATGTGGTCGTCGACATGGATGCCGCGCCCCACCGCCAGACCCGCCTCCCGCGCCAGCCGCACGCTGGGCCGGATGCCGACGGCCATGACGACCAGGGACGCCGGGATCAGCCGCCCGTCCTTCAGCCGCACGCCTTCGACCCAAGTCTCGCCGACGATCTCGGCGGTGTCGGCGGCCGTCAGGATGGTCTGGCCCCGCGCCTCCAGCGCCGACTTCAGCAGCCAGCCCGCCGCCTCGTCCAGCTGCCGCTCCATCAGGGTCGGCATCAGGTGGAGCACCGTGACCTTCATGCCGCGCAGGCTGAGCCCGTGGGCCGCTTCAAGCCCCAGCAGCCCCCCGCCGATGACGACCGCATCGCCGCCGCCGTCGGCCGCCGCGATCATCCGATCGACATCGGCCATGTCGCGAAAGCTGATGACGCCCTCCAGGGCGTGGCCGGGCACCGGGATGATGAAGGGGTCCGACCCCGTCGCGATCAGCAATCGATCGTAGCTCACCACCCGGCCGGACCGGGCGGTCACGGTCTTTGCGATCCGGTCGATGGCTTCGACGGGGTCGGAGACGATCAGGTCGATGGCGTTGTCGTCGTACCAGGGCCGGTCGTTGATGACGATCTGGTCAAAGGTCTTTTCGCCCGCCAGGACCGGCGACAGCATGATCCGGTTGTAGTTCACATGTGGCTCGGCCCCGAAGATCGTGACGCGATACCGTCCGGCGTCGCGCGCCAGCAGCTCCTCCACGGCCCGGCATCCGGCCATGCCGTTGCCGATCACGACCAGATGCTCCCGGGCTTCCAGGGGGATGAGCGCCGGGCGCTCCAGGGTCTTCGCAAAACCGTCCATTCCGAGGCCCCAAAACGAAAAAAGCCGCCATGCAGTCGCTGGTTTCCCAGCGGCTGCATGGCGGCTTTGCCAATCCCGATCACCGGGGCGCTGATCGAGAGCCGACGGTGCGAAGTCGGACGATCCAGCGATGGATCATCCAGAATACTGCGGGGCATCCTTGCCCCGGAGTTCGAAAGTGACTCGTTTCATCCCCTGCGGCAAGCGCTTATCGTGCAGCGCAGCAAAGCCCGTTCAGGCCGGCGGGCCCTTGAACGATTGCACATAGGCCGCGACCCCGGCCGGATCGAAGGGTCTGTCGTCAAAGAAGCCCTCGACCGGCCGCGCCCGCGCCGTCCCGGTCAGGGCCCTTCCATACAGGTCGGGTCTGAACACCGCCGCCGCGGCGGCCTGGGCCGCGTCGGACGCCTCGACCATCCCCCATCTGACGAACTGCGAATAGATCCACAGACCGTGATCCCCGGAGGGTGCGTTCGCGGCCTCGCGGTGCAGCATCAGAAAATCGGGCTCCGACACGGCCGGCTCGCCGCGTCCCAGCGCGAGCCGTCCGGACAAGCATGGTACGATCACCTCGACCGGCTGGTTCACATAGTCAGGCGCGGCCAGCATCTCCGCCAGCGCCGTGTGGTTTTCCGGCGCGTCGCACCAGGCCGCAGACCGGTCCAGCGCGACCAGCAGGGCGTCCAGGGTCTCGGGATGGGTCTCGGCCCAGTCGGCGCGGGTCGCCAGCACCTTCTCCACGCCGCGCCGCCAAAGCCGCGATCCGAAGGCCACGATCTGCCCCAGGCCTTCGGACACCGCCACGCTGCTCCACGGCTCGCCCGCCATGAAGCCGTCGATCTCGCCCGTCCGCAAAGCCTCCACCATCAGGGAAGGCGGCAGCACGCGCAGCGTCAGGTCCCGATCGGGATCGACGCCCGCGAACCCCAGCCAGTAGCGCAGCATCAGGGCATGGGTCGAGAACCGGTGCACCACGCCGATGATCGGCTTCCTGTGGTGCATGCCGATGGCCGAGGCGAAATCATGGGCGGTCGCCACGGGGTCCTCGACCCGATGGGTCAGCACCGGGTCCAGTGCGGCCGCGAACGCGGTCGACAGGGTCAGGGCGTTGCCGTTCAGATTCAAACGGAAGGGTGCCACCAGAGGCGCGGGCTGCTGGCTTAGGCCCAGGGTCACGGCGACGGCCAGGGGCGCCAGCATATGAGCGGCTTGAACCTGGCCATAGACCAGCCGGTCTCGCACGGTCGCCCACGACGTGCTCCGGACCAGGGTCAGGTCCAGCCCGGCCTTGGCGGCGAACCCCTGTTCCCGGGCCGCGACCAGGACGGCGCTGTCGGTCAGGGGCAGGAAGGCGATGGAAATAGGGATCATCGGGGGCCTCCCTTGGGCGGGTCCAGGAGGGCATGGGCCGTAATCAACGCCTCGGCCACCTTCACAATGCGACGGCTCTGATTCATGGCGGTGGAACGCAAAAGCGCGTGGGCCTCGGGCTCGGACAGTCCACGGCCCTGCATCAGTATGGCCTTGGCCCGCTCCAGCGTCTTGCGATCGGCTAGGGCGGTGACGGCCTCGTCCCGCTCGATCTTCAGGGCGTTGAAGGCGTTGAACCGGCGGATCGCCAATTCCAGGATCGGCCTGACCCTTTCCTTCCTCAGTCCATCGACGACATAGGCCGACACGCCCGCGTCGATGGCGGCCCCGATCATCGCATCGTCGGACCGGTCGACGAACATGGCGATCGGGCGGGCCAGGGCGCGGCTGACGGTCAGCATTTCCTCGAGGGCGTCGCGGCTGGGGTCGCCCAGGTCCATCAGCACGATGTCCGGCGCCATCCGTTCCAGCCGGGCGACGAAACCGCCGTGGGGAGCGACGACCTCGATGTCGGTATAGCCGGCCTCGGCCAGTCCCTCTTTCAGGATGGCCGCACGCAATCCACTGTCGTCGACGATCGCGATACGCAATTGTGAGGGTCCCCGGACAAACTTAACCGCGCCCTTCACAAAGAGTCTAGGCGCGCAGGGCTCCGGCGACGACGGGCACGACAAAGACTTCGACCCCTGTGTCATTCAGGGCGGCCCGCTCCCGCGCCGGCCGCCCGGACGCCTCGGGATCGCCGGCATGGAGCCGCACGACCCGCTCGCCGTGGGCCAGGTGTCCGGCGATCAGGTCGCGGACCTGCGACGCGGTCATCGTGTCCACATCCCGCCGGGTCGCGTCGCGCCTCGCCCGCGCCAGGACCCCCACCGGAACCTCGGCGTCATGCAGGATCACATCGGCGTCCTGCATGATCCGCAGCGCCCTCAGCGTCAGTAGCTCGGGATCGCCCGGGCCCGACCCCAGAAAATATAGCACGCCGGGCTCCGGCGCCGCCGCATCCAGCAGACGGATCATCTCGTCATGGGCTGCGTCCATCCGGCCCTGCGCGACCATGTCCGCCGCCGCCCCGCGAAACGCCCGCTCCCAGAACCGGCGCCGCGCCAGGAAGTCCGGGACGCTGGCCTTGACCCGGTCCCGGATCTGTCCCGCGAGAGCGGCCAGAGGCCCCAGCGCCTCGGGCAGGACACCCTCGATCCGGCTGCGCACATCGCGGGCCAGGATCGGCGCCGCGCCGCCGGTCGCGATGCCGATCACGACGTGGTCCCGATCGATCAGGGCGGGTGTCTGGAAATCGCTCAGCGCCGGTCGATCGACCACATTGACCTGGGCACCCGCCGCCCGCGCCAACCCGGCGACCGACACAGCCTCGGCCTCGTCGTCCAGAGCCACGAAGATCAGCCGCGCGCCGGTGAGGTCGGCCGGTGTCGGGGTCCGTATGACCGGAACGGGTCCCCCGGCCGACCAGCGGTCGGGGTCCGGCGCACCGCCCGGCGCGAACCAGACCAGATCAGCGGGCGAGCCGATGAACAGCCGAAGCTTGGCCAGCGCCGCCTCACCCCCGCCGATCACTACGACCCGCGCGCCTTGCAGCGAGATGCCGGCGAGAAAGACGCGCATCAGCCGACCCGCCGCATCACAGCGCCCATTCCAGCTGAAGCCAGACTTTCCGGATGTCGGCCGAATAGCCGTCAGCCTGATAGCTGGCGTATTTGGCGACGACGCCGAACCTGCCGGGTTTGAAGCCGATCTGGGCGTCCCATTCGGTTCCGTAGTCGCTGCCGCCGACGTCGCTGGAAAAGTCATGGTAGCTGATCTGGGCGCTCATCCCGGGCAGGCCGGTTACCGACGGGAACCGCCGGCCGACGCCGACGTAGGCATCCCGCAGCCCCTGCGCCGGGGTGGTCAGGAAGACGTCCGCCCAGCCATTGAACTTGTGCAGGGTCGCCAGCGGCGTCTGGAAGCCGTGACCGTTGTCGGCCCCGAGCTGCTCATAGCCCGCATTGACCGTGAACCCGGCGACCGCCGTGCCCAGGTCGAGCGCCAGATAGTCGGCGGCGTAGTTTCCGGGATTGGACCCCGCGTACGTCTGGCGCGCATAGCTGGCCGCCACCGTGATCGGGACATGGCCGGACAGGGGGATGGCTCCGGTCGCCCGCAGACCGAAGGTGTCGCTGGAATTGCCGAACTGGATCGTCTCTTCGAAGTCCAGCAGATAGCCGAAGGCCTTCAGCGTGACCGGCCCCGCCACCACCCCGGCGCCGAGCAGGACGAAGTCGCCGTCGAAGCGCTCGCGCGGCCCGGCGTCGACGCCGAAGACCGTGCGTTGGTTGTTGCTGTAGGCCAGGTCCAGCTTGACCCGCCCCAGGGTGCCCTCGGCCCGGACCGCGTCAAAGGTCTGTTCGCTCTGACGCCAGCCGACCGAGCCGACGAACCTCTGGTCGTCCAGATTGATCCGCTGGCGGCCCAAGGTGACGGTCAGGGGCGCGGTCCTGTACTGGATCTGAACCCGGTTCAGCTCCAGGTTCGCCGGGTCGGCGATGGTCGCGAACGGCTCCATGCCATTGCCCGCGTTGGTGTCGTTATAGTCGTCGGCCAGCGCCAGCACGCCCTCCGCCTCGGCCAGCATGGACCAGACACCCTGCCTCGCCTCGAACCCGAACCGCAGCCGCGCGGTGACGGCGTCCGCGTCGGTGAGCGGCGCGTCACGGTCCACGCCTTCGTAACGGACCCGCGCCTCGGCGATCGGCTTGATCCCGTCCCCGGCCGGCGCGGGCGGCGCGGGCGGCGCGGTCTGGGCCAGAGCGGGCGTTGACAGAACGGCGAGCATGGCTCCGCCGAGGACGAGTTCGATCGTCTTCATGGTATCCCCCATGGATCTGAAAAAAGCGGTCAGTCGCCTTGGTCGGGAGAGGCCGATCAGGCAGCGTCGGCGTGCGCGCCGTGTTCGTAGTCCGACAGGAACTTCAGGACCTCCTCGCGGTACGCATAGAACTGCGGGTGGCTCAGCAGGGACCGCCTGTCGCGCGGACGCGGCAGATCGACCTGCAGAATCTTGCCGATGGTGGCGTTGGGGCCGTTGGTCATCATCACCACCCGGTCGGCCAGCAGAATGGCTTCGTCGACGTCATGGGTGACCATGACGGTGGTGACCTTGGTGCGGTTCCAGACCTCGACCAGAACGTCCTGCAGGTCCCAGCGCGTCAGGCTGTCCAGCATCCCGAACGGTTCGTCCAGCAGCAGCAGGCGCGGCGACAGGGCGAAGGCGCGGGCGATGCCGACCCTCTGCCTCATGCCGTTCGACATGTCGGCCGCCATCCTGTTCATGGCGTCGCCCAGCCCCACCCGCTCCAGATAATAGGCGACGATGTCGGCCCGTTCGGCGCGCGTCGCGTGCGGATAGACCCGCTCGACGCCCAGGGAGACGTTCTGGCGCGCGGTCAGCCACGGCATCAGCGACGGCGACTGGAACACCACCGCCTTGTCGGGGCCCGCGATCTCGATCTCGCGCCCGTTCAGCACGATGCCGCCGTCGGTGATGGGGTTGAGCCCCGCCGCCATGGTCAGCACCGTCGACTTGCCGCAGCCCGAATGTCCGATCAGCGAGATGAACTCACCCCGGTCCATCAACAGATTGACGTCCTCGACGACGGTCAGCGGCCCCTTGGGCGTCGGATAGACCTTGGACAGGTTATAGAACTCGAGATAACGCCGGTTGATCGGGCTGTAGGCCACGTCCTGATAGGCCTTGGGCGGGGCCAGCAGGTCCAGCGGCACCACGCTCGGCAGGTCGATCACGTTCGACGGCGCGGCCTCCTTCACCCCGCCCGCGAGCCGGCCCAGGTAGCCGACGATCTCGTTGCGCAGCGTCTTGTAGCCGTCGTCGTGGTTCAAGTCCGTGCGGATGCGCGGCCGGGCGATGGCGACATCGAAGATCCGGCCGATATGGGCCCCCGGGGCAGGGGTCAGGACCGCGATCCGGTCGGCCAGCAGCAGGGCCTCATCGACGTCGTTGGTGACCAGGAAGATGGTGCGTTTTTCCTGGCTTCGGATACGCTCGATCTCGTCCTGGAGCTTGGCCCGCGTCAGGGCGTCCAGCGCCGACAGGGGCTCGTCCAGCAACAGGATCTCGGGCTTCGTCGCCAGCGCCCGCGCCACGGCCACCCGCTGGCGCATTCCGCCCGACAGCTGGCCGGGTTTGCGGTCCAGCGCATGACCCAAACCGACCAGGGTCACGGTCGACCGCACCAGCGCCGCCCGCTCGGCCTTCGACATCGTCAGATGGACCGCGTCCACCGCCAGGCGCACGTTCTGTTCGACCGTCAGCCAGGGGAGAAGCGAATAGCTCTGGAACACCACGCCCCGGTCCGGCCCGGGGCCAGTGCATGGCCGACCCTTGATCAGAACCTCGCCCTGGTCCGGCTGAATCAGCCCGGCAATGGTCGAGACCAGGGTGGTCTTTCCCGCGCCCGAGAAGCCCAGGACCGCGACGAACTCGCCCTCCTCGACCTCCAGATCGACGCCGGCCAGCACCGTTGTCCGTTCGCCGTTCGCACCGTCATAGGACTTGGTCAGGCCCCTCAAGGACAGGATCGGGGGCACCGAGGTCACGGGACTCATGTCTCGTGGTTCCGCGAGGCCAGGGACTGCAGCGCCATCATCAGACGGTCCAGCAGAAAGCCGATCACGCCGATGACGATGACCGCGAACATGATCCGCGCCAGGGACTGTTCACTGCCGTTCTGGAACTCGTCCCAGACGAACTTTCCCAGACCCGGGTTCTGGGCCAGCATCTCGGCCGCGATCAGCACCATCCAGCCCACACCCAGGGACAGCCGCATCCCGGTGAAGATATAGGGCAGGGCCGAGGGCAGGATCAGTCGCCGCAGCCGCGCGAACGGCGTGAGCCTCAGCACCCGGCCGACATTCAGCAGGTCCTTGTCGATCGAGGCCGCGCCCACCGCCGTATTGATCAGCGTCGGCCACAGGGAGCACAGCATCACCACAACGGCCGAGATGACGAAGCTCTTGGGCAGCATCGGGTCGGGGCTGGTCATCGTCGCCGACACCACCATGGTCACGATCGGCAGCCAGGCCAACGGACTGATCGGCTTGAAGATCTGCACCAGGGGATTGAAGGCAGCGTTGAACCCTTTCGACAAACCACAGACCAGCCCCAGCGGCACGGCCACCAGAGAGGCCAGGCCGAAGCCGAAGGCGACGGTGAACAATGAGGTGAAGATCTGATCGATGAAGCTGGGCGAGCCCGAATATCGGAAATCCTGCGCTTCGCCCCCCCGCCCGGCCGTCTCCAGCGCGGCATTGCGCGCCGCCTGGGCGGCATAGAAGGCGGCTTTTTCGGACTGTGCCGCCTGCCATTCCTCCGCCAAGGACACCCCCTGGGCGGCCACCGCGACCGGTCCCGGCAGGGCTCCGAGCGACGTTTTGGCCATCGGCGCGGTCAGCGCCCACACCAGGATGAAGACCACGATCCCCACCATCGGCAGGATCACGGCCCGGACCCTAGGCCCGACCGCCGCGAAGCCCGAAACCAGGCCGGGGCCTGCCGACGGGTCGTCTTCGGATCGCGGGGACGTCCTCGCCGATCCCGGGGATCGCCCCTCGCCGCCCCGCCCCTCAAGTCTGAACGGCGGGCTGCGTTCGATCCCGATCGATCCGTCTGCGGACTTGATCTGATTCATCGTCATCTCCCCTTGCCCTGGCAACCGGTCAGGCTGCCGAAACGCCGGCGGCGGTGACCGCCTGGCCCGACTTCAGGCCGATCGCGAACCGCGCCAGATAGGCGTTGGGCGCCCGACCGTCGTAGGCGACGCCGTCGATGAAGCCCGTCTGCACGCCCTTGAAGCCATCGGTCGTCGGCACCGACGCCGCCGGGATGGTGCCCTGCTCCACCAGTGAATTCGCCGCCGCGGTATAGAGGTCGGCCCGGTACACGGCCCTGGCCGTATCGATATACCACTGGTCGGGGTGATCTTCGGCGATCTGTCCCCATCGCCGCATCTGGGTGAGGGTCCAGACCGCATCGGACGCATAGGGATAGCCCGCGAAATCGCGGAAGAAGATGTTGAAATCGGGGGCCGGCCGGGTGTCTCCGGGGGCATAGGTGAACTGGCCGGTCATGGAGGCCGCGATCACATCGGCATCGGCACCGACATAGTTGGGCCGCGCCAGAATCTGCACCGCCTCGGCCCGGTTGGCGCCGTCATCGGCATCGAGCCACTGCTGCGCCTTGATTATGGCCCGGATCAGGGCGGTGGTGGTCGCCGGATATTGCGCGGCGAACGCCCTGGTCATGCCCAGCACCTTCTCCGGGTTCCGCGCCCAGATGTCGTGATCGGTAATGATCGGCACGCCGATCTTCTTCTTGACGGCTGCCTGGTTCCACGGCTCGCCGACGCAATAGCCCTCGATGGTTCCGGCCTCCAGCGTCGCGGGCATCTGCGGCGGCGGCGTCACCGACAGCTGGATGTCCGCCCCCGTCGTGCCTCCGACATCGCCCGGCAGGTAGAATCCCGGATGTATTCCCCCCGCCGCCAGCCAGTAGCGAAGCTCGTAGTTGTGGGTCGAGACCGGGAAAACCATGCCGAACTTCAGCGGCTTGCCTTCGGATCTGAAACGATCGACCACGGGCCGCAGAACCGAGGCCGAGATCGGATGCGCCGGCGTGCCATCCGTCCCCTTGGGCAAGGACGGTTCGATCTGCGCCCAGATACGGTTCGAAACGGTGATGGCGTTGCCGTTGAGGTCCAGCGACAGCGGCGCGATCAGCTCCGCCTTCGTTCCCAGGCCGACGGTCGCCGCGATGGGTTGGCCGGCCAGCATATGCGCCGCGTCCAGCTGCCCCCCGATGACCCCGTCCAGCAGCACCTTCCAGTTGGCCTGGGGCTCCAGGGCGACGTTGAGGCCCTCTTCCGCGAAGAAACCCTTCTCCTTGGCCACGGCCAGGGGGGCCATGTCGGTCAGTTTGACGAACCCCAGCTTGAGGCTGGCCTTCTCGACAGCCCCCAAGGCGACGGGCGCGGCCCCGGCCGCCGGCTTTCTGTCCCCGCAGCCCGCGAGAATGGCCGTCGCGCCCGAGGCGATCAGCAACGAACCGCCGGCCATCAGAAACTTGCGTTTGTCGATCATCGTCGTCCCCAGTCGTTCAAAATCTGGCGGTCAGAAACAGGGCACCAAGGCGGGCAGATCGCGGACGCAGAAAATCCGCCTCGGCGCGGCTCGTGTCAGAGCACCCCAGGCGGCCACATTGCCGATATCTGCTGAAACTGCGGAGCGTCTCCCACCGTTGGGGACGGACCTTTGAGCGCCGCATTGTGACGCGCCACCCACCATTGGTTACACGGAATGTTGCATCGCACAAGTGGCGGCGCAAACTTCGCGGTTCAGGCCTCTGATGGCTGATGAGGCGTGCGGCGCAGGGCCTCCCGGCCAGAGGGTCAGCGGAAGGCCAGCCCCCCGGCCAGTCGGGCCAGAGCCATGATGACGACGGCGCTGAGTTTGCTCTTCCACAGATAGACGATGGCCAGGGCCCCGGCGAGATCGCTGAACCCCTGGAGCCCTTCACGCCAGGCCTGATCGTGCGGGGGAGGCCAGCAGCACCCCGTCAACGTCCAGGATCGCGACGGTTAGTTCCAGAGTGCCCGCGCCAGCGACCGTCCGGGCCGCGCCGGCCATCCTTCTTCGTGGGGAGCTTGGATTTTCATGCTGGGTGTCTATCGCCCCGACGCTCGAGGCTTGTTGAGGCAGATCAACGACGACGCCAACACGACCGCTGCAAGGGTTGCAGGCTCCCCGCCCAAGTGCAGGCCTTGCCGACCGCCGAGATGAGTCAGACCTGCGCACCCCTTGGCTGATCGGCCCCCTGCCCGAAAGCGGACTTTGCTAACCGCCGCCCTGAGTCAGGATCGGGTCTCGAGACCAACACCCGGAAGGTCTGCTTTGGGTCGAGATCGGTCATGGCCAAGCGGGCGGAAAGCGGACATTCGCTGCGTTGTCGGGAAGCCGGCATCGCGACGGTCTAGCTGAGGAATGCCGGTTGGAGATGGACACCTCGTCCGGCCGACCTAGCCGCGTGTCCTAGTGCAGGCTCTCGCTCGCATCACCGTTGGCCCTCAGCTGCATGGCTATGTCTGCGAACGTCGTCCGAACCAGTTCTTCGACCTCTTCCGGGGGAAGTTCCGGGTATGCAGACGGTGCGACTTGTATGAAGGCGGAATGGAAGAGGTCCATGACCTGTTGGTCGCTGAGGTCAGACCACTCGCCCTTGCGCTCGCTCATAAGTCGAGCCATGACCACGCCGGCCAGACCAAGCAGCCTGCCCATCTGCCCTTGCAGGATCTCCCAGAACGCCTCTAGGTCTTCGACGGTCGCGGTCTTAGACACGACGGTCAGCCCAGCGCTTTGCTTTCCGAGAACGCCCTCATCAACTCTTGGCAGAAGTTAGCAGACCGGCTCTGATCGGCGCGACCTCGCTGGTAGGCGGCTTTTAGGTAGGCCAACAGCGCGTCCGGAGTCTGACAGGGTTCTGGCTCGAAGGTCTGGCGCACGCCGCGGATCTGCGCCAGCGACAGATGACGCTCGCAGGGGCCGACTGTAGTCATGATATGGGCCGTGCCCTCGACCGCAGCCTGGGCATTGGCCCGATCCGTGGCCTGGCCCGCCGGGGCTTGGGCAGTAGCAGGCGCTAACTGGGCCGGAACTGATTGGAGCAAAGCTGCAAGCAGGAGGGCTGACGCAAGCATCGGAAAGCTCCGGTTCTACAAACCTGGGACCGTGAAACGCAGGTCTTGGAAGAGCAAGGTCCCGGCGTGCTACGGCCTCGGCAGCCTGACCCTTAGGAAGTTTGCGGTTCCGTGTGAGCCGAGGCTGCCGTCCGTCGCACGGGGGGCGTGCACCGGTCCCTCAATCTGACTTCCACTACTGCGTTCGCCAAGCCTCAAAAATGCGTCAGATAGGGGCGGCTGAACCGCATTCACCGGATCGGCGTCTCGGCGATGACGGCTTCAAAGTCCTGGTCGACATAAGGTCCCAAATAGGAACGAACCGGCTCGGAAAAGCACTCCACCCACGGCTGAAACCTGACGTGGTACATCCAGAAGCTCTGGCCCTCGCGGGTGGAGATGAAGGTCTTCAGCGCGACAAGCTCAGGCAGTGTGAACCTCTGCGCAATCGGTTCGGCCAGGCATGCGATCGCCTGATCAATAATGATCTCCGACCCAACCTTTGCCCGCTCGCCCAAGCGTTCAGACAAGCGGTAATCGCGGTCATAGGCCTGGGCATCGCGTGCCGTCAGCACTTCGCCGGCCAGACGAGCAGCCGCGATGCTGATGCCATAGGAGTTTTCGCTGACATAGGGTTCGCGGCCGAACAGGTCCTGAGCTGCGGCGCGACGCTCCGGACCGGGGTCGTCGGGCAATGCGGGCGGGATAGATAGAGCCTGCATGGATAGGAACAGGGTGAGGCTGAGCCAAATCATGTGCGGTCGATCTGTTGCAGGGTTCCGTCGGTCAGCGCTCGCTGCATCACCTTGGGCTCAGGCCACGGGGCGCGCATCCAGACATCGCGCTCCTCCTCCGTAGTCAGGATAACGGGCATTGCCTTGAGGTGAAATGACCGCACAGGCTCACTGGGCTCGGCGTCAGGAAGGCGAACAGGTCGCAAGTCTCGACGCCAGTCTTGTTCTTTCGGACGCAGGTGTGCGCCAGGACGTGGACGCCGGCGAAGAAGGCCACCTGTTCTGGATCCTCGCCGGCCAACAGGAACCAGATCGGCTTGTAGCGCCTCTCCGCGTCCCGGCCGGGCTCGCTGAACGCTGTGGATGGCACCAGGCATCGGTTGGCCGGGGAGAGCCACGGCTTCCAGTGGGACGACGCGGTGTTGCGGACGTTCGTCGTCCCGCTGTCCGGCTCGAGCTCCGGGAGCCGGGGGAAGTTGACCTCCTTGCCCTTGGCTCTCAGCTTGTCGGCGCGCTTCGTGGCGGCGTCGAACAGGGCCTTCTTGGACGACGGCAGGCCCCAGCGCGACATGACCAGTTCGCGTTGGCCGTCAGCGCCGTTTCGAACGATCGGAGCCGGATAATCGGGGTAGATGTCGCGCGGCTCTAGGTTCCCGACGCCGCTATTCATGGCGCGCGCCAGGTCGAGGATGGCGGCCGGGCCCCTGCGATAGCTGTATAGGTTGCACATCAGGCGACTGCATCATGCCGCGGGCTACGTGTCGAGAAGCGGACGCGCCCGCTGGCTGCTATGGGTGGAAGGGAGACGTCTCGCTCGGTCACCCGCTATTCAGATACGAGCACGTCCGATCGGCCGTCGCTCCCAAAGCCCTCAGTCGCCAGCACCTGGTAGTCGAGCGTGCCAAGGGTTAGCCCGAACCGCGACCAAGCGGCGACGTGATTGGCGAATGTAATGACACCTTCCTGCCCCAGCGGACGCCTCGACGTGCGAACGCTCCAGTACTGGTCGAAGGTAGCGGTCCCGGCAATTGAGGGCTGGTTGACCCGCTGAGTTCGATAGATGCGGTATGTCCCGCCGTCGCTGTCGACCGTGCCCAAGAATGTGGCGCGTTCTCCCGGCGGGACGAAGTCGCCCCAACTCTCGACGATGTAATATTCGACCAGCGGGTCCTTAGACCATCCGTAGAAAGTCAGGTAGCCGTTTTCCCCGGGATCGAAGGCGCGGGCTGAATAACGGACGACGCGATCTAAGGACCCGGTCGCCCAGCCTGTGCCGGCCACAAGATTGCCGGTGTCACCGAGCCGCCAGACGACAGAATAGGACCCGTTGCGGCCCACCCGCATTTCGCCCGAGCCCGTATCGCGCCAGAAAGTGTAAAATCGCCCGTCCTTGAGGCCCGTTGCGTTCTCGGAGATCGAGACCCCCGTGGCGCAGGACGCCAACAGGGCAGCGCAGGCCAGTGATATTAAAGCTGCACGTGACATCAGAGCTCCCCTAGGATCGGAACGAGCAAATCACGTCGCCTGGATTGACGCAAAGTCGGGTCTGCTTTGGGTCGGTTTGCGACATCGAGCTCTATCCGCAAAGCAGGCATTGCAGGCGACGCCGTGAGCCAGATTTGCCGAAGGCCCGCTAGGGGCGAACTCGGTCTTTGGCAGCCTGACCAAAGCGAACTTTCGACGGCATTTGGGGCTACATCCATAATGGCGGGCAACTCGTAGGTGAGCAGCCCTGGACGAAACCGAGCACTTTTCGGAGATGGTCGCGATGGCGGGTCGATGTCCGGAGTGTTCCGACAGGCTGAATCTCTGCTTGCTCTGACCGCATTGTCAGGCGGAGTAAGGATGAGTGAAATCCAGAGCCATGAAAGCTCCGACGCACTTTCCCTTATCCGCGGCCACGGCACGGTCGAACTCTTATGAGCGGCTAAAGAAAGCACACGCTGACACTGTCGGATTTTGGTGCCAAGCGGAATAACGGCGAACCTTAAATATTCGGACGTATTAGAAGATACGCAAACTTAAACTCTTGTTCACTACGAAGAGGTTCTCTTGGTGGGAAAACCTACGTGATCGTACTGCAGTTTTTGCGATCATCGGACCGCCTCCAGGCACATGCGAAATCGCGAGTGCAAAAATCGAGGTCGGCCGAGGCCGGCATAGACGTTATGATCTGGCCGCTATCGAGCCCTGCTGGCCACACTGGTGCAGGCTCACTTAGCGTGCAAGGCCATGGGGGACGCTGTGACGTGAGCCTGCAGGCCTAGTCAGTGCGCCACACGGTGAGGGTCCGGACGTCCTTGTCGTGACTGCAGTGGCCGCACCGTGCAACCAGGAATCGCGCCTTCGAACCTGCATGAGAGGGGCATCGCGCTGATGTCTCAAGGGCGCGATCCGGCCCGACGCCATGAGTCGAGAACAGACCGCAACTTTCTGGCGGACATCCCGCCGACTATTGGGGGTGGAAATATAACCCTTCATCGGACCAAATATATTTGCACGAGCCGACTGTATCGGACCGGTCGCCCCGTCGCCCGGTCGCCACCTGTTCCTTCGAGGGCGTGATGCACACCGCGCAATCCCGCGACCCCTATGGAGCCGCCTTGGGCGCGGTTCGCCAGTTTGCTGAAGCGGGCCGCTTCGTTCCGGGCGAAGCCCTTGTCATCACCGAACTCGCCGCCGAAGTCGGGCTGAGCCCCACGCCGGTCCGCGAAGCCCTCGCCTGCCTTGCCGGGGAAGGACTGATCGAGCGTCGGCGCGGTCGAGGCTATTTCTATCCCGAGTTGACGACAGCCGACGTCATCGACCTATTCGAGCTTCAGCTCGCCTTTCTGCACGCCGCCCTGACCCTCCATCCGAGAGGCCTGGGGTCCTTGAGGAAGGCCGTGTCCGGCGTGGATCCCCTCGAGGGTGCCCAGGCTCTGTTCGACGCCGTCGTCGCCCAGTCGGCCAACGCCGCCCTTCTCTCCGCGCACCGACGGGTCGCGCGCCGGCTCGGACCCGTCCTCCGCGCCGAGCGGACCGGGGAAGACACCTCGGGGGACACGGTGCGGAGGATGATCGACGCGCTCATCCAAGGTCGCCTTCCAGATCTTCTGCAAGAGCTTGCGGCGTATCACGATCAACGCTGCGCGCGCGTCGCGGCCCTTCTTACTCAGGCCGTCCGCTAAGCGAGGAAGCCGTTGGTCCCCCGTCGCCCGGGCTGCGCCTCGGTCTTCTCGTCTCGCTCCGCAAACGCCAGGGCCGCCAGGGCGGCGGCCGCCGAGATCCGGCGTGCGTGAAACCGCCGGGTCGCTTCGATGAAGGTCTCGGCCGCCGCGCTGACGTAGGCTTCTTGGAGAGCCAGAGCCTCGGCCTCGACATCATCGAACAGAAAGGGCTCTAGCCGGCCGAGGCGCGCCAGCTGACCCGAGATCCGCTCGAAGCCGCTCCACAACACCTGGTTGCCGGCGCTGCAGACGATCATGGAGAAGAGCCTGCCCACGGCGGGGCCGGGCGCTGCCGGGTCAAACGCCGGAGCCGGAGGCCGGAGCGGACCGAGCGCCGCGCGGTTCAGCTCAAGCGCCATGCGGATGTATTCGCCGCGCATCGCGTAGCGCTCGCGCGCGGTCGTCGCGTCGAGACGCAGGGTGACATAGCCGCCCGAGGCCGCGCGCTCGACGAGCCCCTCGCCGCTGAGGTGCGCGAGGGCTTCGCGGACCGGCGTGGTCGATAGCCGCAGCCTCTGCGCCTCGTCCTGGACAATGACCGGCCTCCCGCCCGACAAGGCGCCGGACTGGATGCGGTCGCGCAGGGACGAAAGCGCCTGGGTGAACGGGTCCCGGTTACGCGCCATGATGTGAATCCCGAGCGGGCCCATGGGCCCTTCGCGCCCGATCGTCAGCTCCCGCATCGTTAATCAAAAGTGCGAATCCGTCTGCGAAAAACAACGTCGGTCAGACCGCCACGCCCTCGCCGTCGTCCCGCAGGATTCTTGCGGGCGCTCCGCCAGGTGCCGCTCCGACTGTAAAATAGGCCACCCGTCTGCATTGATCCGAAGCCTGACACGACGCAACTTAGGGGGCGAAAGGTCGATTTCCGATGCCGCCCGATCCGCCCGAAAAGCCCAGCGAAGCGCGCCTGATCGGACTTGGGGCACGGGCTGTCCGGCGCGCCCGCGGCATGACGGCGCTGCAGGCGGCGGACGCCATGAACCTGCCTTTACGAACCTACGAGTATTTTGAGGCGGGTCAGGGCCGGGTCAACCTGGACTACATTCACCGGTTCGCCGCCGCGACCAACTGCGACCCCTACGCGCTCGTCCTGGGACCGGGCCTTGGATCCACCGAGTTCGCCAGGCGGACCGCCGACACCAAGATGATCCTGATCTTCCTGATCGCCCTCAGCGAGTTCGAAAGCCGCATGGGAGATCGGATGACCACGCTCGATCCGCGTGCGTTGATCGAGGCCTTCACCGAGGCGTTTCGCAGGGTGGAGGCGGAAAGCCGGGCCCGCGAAGCGGAGACGGAGAGCTGGTTGGACGCCGGACGCGACCGGCTGGCGGGCAAACCGCCCGAGGATGGCGAGTGACCCGCCACGGTTGAAATATACGACGGATATAGATTGCCGCGCCAAGCCGCCGGCCCCCTGATGAAGCGTCGCGAATTTGCGACATTCAGAAAGGGAGACAGACCATGACGACCCGTTCCAATCTTCGGCTGATCGCCTTCGGCGCGGCCTCGGTCCTGACGCGTGGGGCCGAAGTGGGCCTCATTCCGGAGCCGGACTACGGCGTCTTCAAGCCGCAGGCCTGAAACGCCAGGGCGGATGCGATCCGTCGTGTCCGCCTCCGGCCCCGCTTCCGGTATGTCGCAGGTCAAGTCTGCGCGCTGCCGGGGGTGGGGATCCTGACGACACCTCGTCAAAGCGCACATGCGCAACAAACAGGAGACCAAGATGACGCAGTTGAAGCCTCGCCTGCTTGCCTTCGGCGCCGCCGCCGCGCTGACCCGCGGAAGCGACATGGGCACTCTGCCGGAGACAGACTTCGGCGTGTGGCGGCCGCTCGCCTGAACCACGGTCTGGAGCAGCGATCACCAAACGATCGCCGCTCCATCTTCCCCCTATGGCCGCCTCTTCGGCGGAACGCCTCGGAGTATACATGCACGGCTCCAGCGCTCTCGGACGGTCCCTGGGTTCGACGTCTGGTCCGGTTTGCGCGGTATCGGACGGCTCCGGGCGGCCGCTACGTACCTCTGACGAGGTCAGCAGATGACGGGCTGGGACCGCGGGTCGGCACCGCCGTTGCCCACAGAGACGCGGCCTCTGGCCGCCGGCGTCTTCATGGCGGCGATCGAGCCCGACGTTATCGTTCTCGACCTCGCGACCGACACCTATGCCTGCCTCCCCCACGCCCGTGACGACCTCAGTATTCTGGGGCCGTCCGTCGAAGCCGAGCTCGGTCTGCTGGGACTGCTGGCGGATGCCGGTCTTCTCGGAGACGCCTCACGATCGTCTCCGGGTATAGCGCTGGATCCGCCCGTACGGGGCTTCCCTGCCCGACCGTCGCTGTGGTCGATCCCGGCAGCCGCGAGCCTCGTTGTCGCGGCCGCGACGGCGCGACGTCTCGGCCCGCTGGCGCCCATCCGTACCCTGATCAGCGCCCTTCCCTCCCCGCCGGTCGGTCACGCCGATACAGCGAGGGTGGCGGCCGTGGTCGCCGCCTTCACCCGACTTTTGCCCTGGGTTCCCGACCAAGGGGCCTGCCTCTACCGAGCGTTCGTGCTTCTCTCCATGCTGCGACGGGCCGGCCAGAACGCGGTCTGGGTGTTCGGCGTCCGCACATGGCCGTTCAGCGCGCACTGCTGGCTACGGATCGGGGATGCCGTTCTCGACGACGACCCTGAGCGGGTCTCTCACTACACGCCGATCATGGAGGTCTGAATGCGGGGCTTCCTGGCCTTGAACTGGTCCCCTGCGGACGCCGTCGCCGCCCGCACCGTCGCCAGGCTTCAGACCCTTGCGATCGCCGACGGCTGGACCGCGATCGAGACACAAGAGGGATCCTGGGTGGGCGTCAGAGGCCCCAACGCGCCGAAAGCCTATAGCCCCCGTCCCGGCACGCTGATCATCGGCGAGGTGTTCACCCATCCCGACGCCGAAACCGGAGCGGCGGACGGCGCGACAGACCTGAGTTTCGCGACCTGGTACTGCCGAAATCGCTGGGGTCGTTATGTCATCCTCTTTCGCAGCCCGGACGGCGCATTTCAGAGCGTGTTCAGGGATCCATCGGGGGGCTTGCCGATCCATGAATGGCGCGCGGCCGGGGTTCAAATCCTGACCTCGGTGCTGTTCGAGGGGCTGATCGCCGCGGTGCCTCCTCCCATCGACTTCGACTGGGATCGTGTCCGGGCTCTGGCAGAGCGTCCGTTCGATCTCGACGGAGCCTCGCCCCTGACAGGGATCGCGACCATCCAGCCCGGAGAGTTTTTCAGGCTCGATGGCCCTTCGGCGCGGCTATGGCAGCCCGAAGTCATAGCGGCGCCCCCCACGCGCCGAATGGCCGATGCCCGCGAGGACCTGCGCCGCAGCCTCGATCTTTGCGTCTCCGCGCTGTCTGGCCACCGGGCGGTCGGCATCGAGATCTCTGGCGGGCTCGATTCCGCCATCGTGGCCTTCTCGTTGACGGCGCTGGGCAAACCCATCGCCTTCGCCCTCAACACCCGGGGCCCGCATGCTGAGACGGATGAGCGGCACTATGCGCAGGACGTCGCTGCGGCCGCTGGAACGGTTCTGGCCTGTCGCGCGCGCGATGAGGTCGTCTACTCGGCCGAACTTTTCGAGGCGACAGCCGGCGATCCCTGGCCCAGCCAGAACGGCCGTGATCTCAGCAATGACATGACGGTGGCGACGGCCTGCCGAGACGCGGGCGTCCAGACGCTGCTCACCGGCAAGGGGGGAGACGCTCTGTTCTTTCAGATGCACACACCGCTGGCGTTCGTGGATCTCTGGTGGCGCCGTCCCCTCCGGTCGCTCGTCTCCGGCCATCTGCCGGGTGTCGCGCGTTGGACCCGAAGCTCCACATGGTCGCTGATCCGGGCCGCGCGGGAAAGCCGATCAGCCGATCCCAGCGCACTGCCCCCGGGCAAGCGGATGCAGATCGCCGCGATCGCGAGCGGTCATGCCTACGCGTCGACGTGTCGCCGATCCGAAGTGACGGACATGATCCATCCCCTCATGGCCCAGCCGCTCGTCGAATGGGCGCTGCAGACGCCGGTACCGCATCTCGTTCCGGATGGTCGCGAGCGCGGCCTGGCGCGCGATGCGTTTGCGGACCGCCTGCCCGCCTCGATCGCAAACCGTAAGGGCAAGGGAGATTATGCGGCCTATTTCAATCAGCAGGTCGCGCAGAACCTTCCCTTCCTGAAAGCCTATCTGCTCGATGGGCGGCTGGTCGCCCAAAATGCGATCGACCGCTCCCTCATGGAAGCGCGCCTGGATGAAGACCGTCTCCGCTGGCAGGGGGGTGCACCGGAAATCCTGGCGGCCGTGTCGGTGGAGGCCTGGATTCGTCGCTGGGAAGCGCGGCGGTCGGCAAGGACGCCCGCGCCGGCGGCCCGAGGGTGAGCTTCAACCACGCTTCGAGGCGGTGCCAGAGATCCCGCACCGTTCCGGGGCTGTAGAACAGGTGCTGCTCACCCCAGTAGGTGACGAGCTGCACGTCCTTGTTCTGTCGCCACAGGGCCGTGAACAGGCTCTCCGCCTCACCGACGCCGACGAAGTCGAGATCGCCGTGGATCAGAAGAACCGGCGCGTCGATCCGATCCGCATCGAAGAGCGGCGTGTTGGCGACATAGGCCTCCGGGGCTTGCCAGGGCGGCCCGCCGATGGCGCCCTGGCCGGCCTCGCTCCAGCCGGCGAGGCGCCGCATCATCGCGTGCCCGAACTCCGGGTTCTGCCGCAGGAGTCCACCAAAGCCGCCCCAGCCCGAGGCGAGGTTGGATGGCGCCGACATGATGACGAAGCTGCGGATCCTGCTTGTCTGCGTCGCCAGTACCAGACCGGTGTAGCCGCCGAAGCTGTGCCCCACATAGCCGACGCGGTCCCCGTCGAGATCCGGGTATTGCGCCAGAGCCGCGTCCAGCGCCGAGACGATCCGGTCCGTCAGATGCGCCGCCGGGCCGTCGGCGCTCGTGCCCGGCAGTGCCGGAGTGAGGACGGCATAGCCCAGTCCGGCAAGAAGCTGGACATTGGCCATGGTCGAGAACTCCGCAGGGTTGGCCGACGGTCGCACGCTGGCTCCAGGGTAGGCGACGATGATCAGCGGTGTGCCGGGGACAAGCCCGCCCGGCGGGGCGTAGAGCCAGCTCTGTCCCACACCATCGCCGGCCCCAGGTGTGGTGACGGGCAGTGCTTCGGCGAACGCGATCCGTCCATAGGCCTGGTTCACGGCGACGAGCGGCGTCGGCGTCTGATCGGGGCCCAGCAGCCGCAGGGTTTCGACGCCGTTCTCGAGCGACACGTCGATCGCAAGACCCCGGCCGGTCGCCCGCAGATCCGGCGAGGCCTGGGCGGAAATCCTGTGCGAAGACCCGTCAGCGCCCAGCCGCCACAGGGAGCCGTCGGACGCTCGGCCGAGGGTCCAGTCGCGCAGGAGCGGAGAGTTGAGCCGTCGACGCGGAGAGGCCCAATGCGTCAGGGTGGTTACAGCGGTCACAGTCCCGGGTGCGGGCAGTCGAACGCTTCTGCCGTTCCGGTCAACGGACCAGAGCGACCCATCGGCGAAGGTGAGAAAGGCATCCGTGGAGATGGCCTCAAGGCCGCCCGGTGGCGCTGGAAGACCGCGGGTGAGATTGAGCGGCCTCGCCCCGGCCAGATGCCAGTCCAGCCGGGTGTTTCCGGCGCTTCGGCCCAGGAGGATCACCTGCGCGCCCAGCCAGGCTGCGCGCACGGTCTGGAACCGCGTGTCCCGGGTCTGGCCGACATCGGGCTCGACACGCTCAAGGCTGATCGGCGCGACGGATCGTGACCCCGGCGCGATCGCCAGAAGGCGGCCCTGCGTGGGCTGGCCCGAGCCCCCCCGCTCCCACACGAGCAGTCGGTCGTCCGCAGACCATCCGAGCAGTCCGCTCGCGACATCGCAGGTCCCGCAGGGGAGCCAGGTCTGATCCGTTGTCAGGTCCAGCACCTTCAGCCGACGCGCTTCCGCCTGGTCGGCGGGCCGCAAGGGCTCCTCGGGAGCGACAGGCTCGGGCGCGCCGCGGTCCACGATCGCCAGCCAGCGGCCGGTGACCGACAGGGCGAGGTCGAGGGTTTGCCCTGCCGCCAGGCGCGTCCGGGCTCCAGACGCCAGGTCGATCCGCCAGGTCGTGAGCTGCGCCCCGGATCCTGTCGCCTGCGCGTGCGCCCCGGCGCCCCAGACGGTTGTCGCGACACCGCCGAGGGCGGCCGCGTCACGCCAGTCTCGACTATGCCGGGCGGCGGCGGATAGCGCGCCGATCTCATAGGGCAGATCACCGTCCGACCGTGCCACCAGGATGAGCTCGTCGTCCGTCCGCCAGAGCGTCGTCTCCCCCTTGAAAGGCGGCTCGGCGCCGAGACCGAGCCAATCGACGGTGCCGGACACAAGCTCCACGACCCCTGTCTCCCATCGATCGTGCTGGAGGCGATGGACGACAAGACGCCGTCCATTGGGAGAAAACTCCCCCATGACGACGCCTCGCCGATCCGCTTGGCCGAGGAGAGGCCTGACGCGGCGGGGTTGCGTCAGGTCGGCGACCCAGAGTTCGCTGGTCGTCCAGCGCGCGAAGTAAGCCAGATCGAACCGCTCGGCGGTGTCGTAGGGCCCCTGCCGTTCGAACAGGACGTATCGCTCATCGGGCGAGACGCGGATCGCGCCGAAATTCTCGTTCCGCAGGAGGTCGTCGACCGTGAACGGGTCGGCTGGGGAATGGGCGGCGGCGTGGGACGCCGGGGCCATCAGGGACGCCAGCGCGACCGCGAGCGCGGCCGCCAGCGTCCGCGGCGCGCGCCGCAGGATCGAAGCCATGCGCGTCGCTCACCAGCGCTTCGTGAACTGAAGCGAGACGACACGCCCGAGCACCGTGGCGTTGGCCGGGTCGAAGCCGATCCCCTGGGGATTGTTGTAGAAGGGTGGATCCTCGTCGAAGACGTTCTGGGCGCTCAGGGCGACGTCCACGCCGTCGAGGCCGAACCGCCCCGAAGGCGACCACCGCAGCTGGGCGTCGACCGTCGTCCAGGACGCCACCTCAGCGCTGGTCAGGGTGCGGTAGTCGTCGACATAGTTCAGGCCGAGCCGCCCGGACCAGTCCGCGAACGACCATCGTGCGGCGGCCTGAAGACGCAGGTCGGACGGGAAGCCCACGAGGTCGACGAGCTGTTCGCGCGGCGCGACGGGCGTCAGGCGGCGGCTGTATTCGAGAACATAGCTGCCGCCGGCGTCGAAATCGACGCGGTGGGATCCAAGGTCGATCCCGTAGCTGGCGGTGAAGTCGACGCCCCGGGTCCGCAGTTCGCCGGTATTGGCCCAGCGCCCGTCCAGGATGACCCTGAAGGACGTCGCCGGAAACTGACCGGGTTGGAGGTAGGCCGGGCTCGAGAGGTAGCTCTGCACGAGGGCGAGATCGGCGGCGCTGGTCGACGGGTTCACGAAGGTGAGGAAGGGCGTGAGCGAAGGATTGCTCAGCACCGTCGTGAGATTGGTCGAGGCGGGTCGGCCGATGCGGTCGTCGAACAGGATGTCGAAATAGTTGGCGGCGAAGGTCAGACCATTCGGCCGCCGGATCTCGAAGCCCGCGGTCAGACTCTCGGCCTTCTCGGGCTGAAGGTCGGTGTTGCCGCCGAGATTGATCAGGGTCAGCTGGCTGCCGCCGGGCGACGCCAGGTTGGCGGCCCCGATCAGAACCCGCTCGTACAGCTCCGTCAGCGCCGGAGCCCGGAAGGAGGTTCCCCAGCTCGCCCGGGTCGTGAGCCCGTCCACCGGCTCCCAGATCACCCCGACCTTGGGATTGGTCGTCGTGCCGAAGTCGCTGTAGTCCTCCGTCCGCGCCGCGAGGCTCAGTTCGAGGCGCCGGACACCGGGGAAGGTCACGTCGCCGCCGACCAGAGGGGCCCGGATCTCCAGAAAGGCCGCCTTGATTTCGCGGCTCCGAAAGGCAAGCGCGCCTTCCGTCGGCGTCACCCCGGAGCGAAACGACGCGCTTCGGGTTCTCAGCGTCTCGCGGCGATAGTTGACGCCCGCCGCGAGCTTCAATGGGCCCGCCGGAAGGGTCATCACCGTGCCGTCCACCAGGCCGTTGACCGTTTCGACCCGGCTGCGCGCCCAGTCCCGGTCATAGCCCTGGCTGATGAAGGCGAGCACCGCGGGCGTGTTGGCCGAGCCGGACCCGAACAGGTTCAGAAAGCCGTCGCGGCCCGCACCGAACGACGTCGCGGGATTGTCCGCGATCGACCCCAGAGCCTCGTTCAGGAAGGTCGTGTTGATCTGGTTTTCCTGGGCGCCCCGGTTCTTCTCCTCCGCCCATGATCCGTAGAGGTCGAGCTTCCAGTCGCCGACGATGTCGACGTCGGCGCCGAGGGTCGCAGCGAGGCTTCGCGACTGGCCCAGCCGCGCCGTCGGGCCGAGCTCGCGACCAAAATCGTAGGCGATCAGATGGGACGTCGAGCCGTTGGGCGACACGAATGAGGGATTGGCGGCCGTCACCGTGTAGAGACCGCCGCCCGAGATGCTGGCGTACTCATAGGCGCGCCGGCTGAACCGCAGATCCCCGGACACCTCGACGCGGGACCCGACGTCCTGGCGGAACCGGGCATAGGCGGTGTGGCGCTCCTGGTTGGGCAGGAGGTCGACGCCGGCCCGCCGATTGGAGAGGTTGGCCTGTCCCGGCGCGAAATCGGACGGGCTGCGCGCGACGCCGTCGGCGCCCGGCCGGATGGCGAAGGCGGAGACATAGGCGCCGAGGCCAGCGTCGAAGCGCACGATATTGGCCGGGGCCCCGTAGATGTTGCGGTAGTCCGATCCGCCCCAGGGCCTTAGATCGCTCGTCGCCGTATAGGCGCGGTCGGCGGCGTTCAGGGCGCTGGAGTCCTGGTATTCGTAGCTCACCAGGGCAGAGCCCGACGACCATGTCGTTCCCGCAAGATGCGAGACCAGAAGATCCTCGGCCCCGCCGCGCGCAGCGCCGACCCGCAGCCGGCTCTCCTGGCCCTCGTACGCGCGCCTGAGGATGACGTTCACAACCCCGCCGACCGCGTCGGATCCATAAAGAGCCGAAGCGCCGTCGAGCAGGACATCGACCCGCTCCAAAGCCGCGCCGGGAATGGCGGAGAGATCGGCGAACTCGCCGCGTGAGCCGGTGCCGGCGATACGTCGCCCGTTGACGAGCACGAGGGTGGAATCCTCCCCGAGGCCCCGAAGGTTGACCCCCGTGGACAGCGAACTGTTGCTGCCCTGGGTGTCGTTCAGGGTCAGCAGGGTCCCCGGGGTCGCGGAACCGGCGTAGCTCTGGGGCAGGGCGGTCAGAACCTCTGCGACGCTGGCGGCGCCCCGTGCATCGATGTCGGCTCGGGAGATGACGGTCACCGGAGACGGGGATACGCCCGGGCCTCGCAGGAGCGTGCCGGTGACCAGGATTTCATCGACCACGGTGGCCTCGTCCAGGGCGGCCTGCCGGGCCGCGCCCCGGCGGAGCACGAGCACGCCGGGGCGGCTCTGCGACCAGGTGATCCCGCTGCCGGCCAGCAGCCGATCGAGCGCCATCCGGGGGGGATGTCGGCCCGCCACGCCCTCGGTCCGGACCCCGGCCACCAGGTCGGCCGTGTAGAGCAGCTGAACATTCGCCTGTTCGGCATAGGCGACGAGCGCGCCGCCCAGGGGACCGCCAGGGATGTTGAACTCCCGCTGGGTCTGGGCATGTGCGGCCGTGGCGAGAGCGACGACGGCGACGGGCGCGAGCGCGACGCCGCCCCAGAGGCTGCAGGTGCGTTGGATCATGGACGTTTCCCCCTCCGACGCGGGATCGCGTCGAACAGGAGACGCAGCGCGACCCCGTCATCTGAGTAATGAGAAGAAATTTTTATCCGCCGGCGGACGACGCGCCCAGACGAACGCGGCCGTCGGCCTGTCGCTCCACGGACAGACCGAAGAGGTCGGAGACGGCGGCGACAAAGGCGTCGCGGTCTCCGGTGGCGAAGACCCCGTTGACCTGGACGTCCGCGACCGGACCTGGCGCGAGCACGATCTCTTCGGGAAGGTAACGATTGACCTCGGCGACGGCGTCGCGAAGCGGTGCGTTCCGGAACACGAGACGGCCTTGCGCCCAGCTCGTCTCCACGGCCGGATCGATCGCCACGGGCTTTGGATCGACGGCGGCGGTCCTGAGCTGCTGGCCGGGGGCCAGCCGCCATCGCCGGGGTTCGCGGGGTCCGGCGTCGCTCACCGCGACAGAGCCCTGCACCAGGGTCACCCGGGCCCCGGCGCGCTCCCGGCGAACGTCGAACACCGTGCCGAGCGCCGTGACTTCCGTCCCTCCGGCGGCCACCGTGAACGGACGCCCGGCGTCGTGCGCGACGGTGAACAGGGCCTGCCCCTGCTCCAGCATCACGCGGCGCTCCGTCCCGTTGAACCGGACCTTCAGCCGGGTGTCCGTGTCGAGCTGCACGCGGGTGCCGTCCTCGAGCGCCACGACGCGACGGCCGCCGATCTCCGTCTCGTAAACACCGCGTGGGGAAAGCTGCATGAAGACGAAACCGGCCGCCGCCAATACCGAGACGGCGACGAGCACCGCTGCCCGTGGCGTCCATCGGGGGTTTGACCGTCCCCGGGTCCTCTCGAGCGTGGCCTGCGTCAGCGCCTGGACCTCGGCGTCGGCCGAGAGACGGCCGCTCGTCCGCCAGACCGCCTCGACCCCGCGATAGGCCTCGGCGTTGGCGGGCGACCGCCGCCAAAGCCTGAAGGCTTCCAGCGTCGCGGCGGACACGGGTCGCACGCCGAGGCGCGCGTGCCACTCCGCCGCTTCCCGGGCCGCAGCCTCGCCCGTCGTGTCCGGGTCGCTCATCGCGTTCCCCATTGGCTACAGCCGCAACTGGGCTGCGCAGTATTCCATCGCCTTCTGCATCCGCCATTGAACGGTAGAGACCGGGATGTTCAGGCGTTCGCCTATCTCCTGATACTCCAGATGCGCGAAGCGGCTCAAGACGAAGACGTCGCGCAGGCGCGGCGGCATCGACACGATGAGTTGCTTGAGCAGGACCACGTCGATCTGCGACGCCGGATCGACGGCGGACTGCGGGTCGACGGTGTCGGTGATCGCCAGGGAGCGGGGAGCGCGTCTTCGCGCATGATCGATGACAAGGTTGTCGACGATCCGTAGAAGCAGAGCCTTGGGATGGGCGATGACGCCGCGCCGGCTGTAGGGCACCGCGCGGATCCAGGCTTCCTGCGCAAGATCTTCGGTCTGGTCGCCGAAACGACGTCGCAATCGGGCGGTCAGCCAGCCGGAGTAGGTGCGATATAGATCGTGAAGGCCAAGATCGGCCTCCTTGTCCCTCACGCCTCCAGATCGATCCGACACGGGCTCGCCTCCAGGTGGCGAGGCGAGCCCGGCCGAAGCACCGGGTGTTGAGACCATGCTTGAGGCATGCGCCGACGCCTTTAGTCCCGAAGGACCTGGACATACGCGCCGACCACGCCGCTGCCGCGGAGCGATGAAGATGGGATCGTCTCAAGCGAGGTTCTCACGCCTCGACGCCGCCCGGGGGCGACGCATCCCAAGCTTGAATCATGCCCGCCCGGTTTGCAAGCGGGCGGGCGCGTCGACCTGTGAATGCGATCGAGACGGTCCCGACCTTCGAGCGCCCAGCCTTTGAGCCCGGCCTTTCCAGCTGACGTTCACCGGGCGGCTGCAGTCTCCATGAAGCGAGAATTAGACCGGGGGTCGACCGCCGTGATAGGCCTCTTTCGCCTCCATATCTTTCGCCGAGACTTCCGATGATGACCGACGCCGAACGCATCGATGCTCTGCTCGACATGGTTGATCCCGAGCGAATGCCGAACGTCAGCCGAGGCGCGGAGCTCGCCGTCCTCGGTCTGGCTTTGGCCAAAGCCAAGGGTGGCTATCAGCCGACGAACGCAGGCTGGGTCCTGATCGGCAATCGCGGCCGTGCGTTCCAGCCCAAGGCCTAGTTACCGCCTCGCTCCCTGAGCGGGTGGTTCTGAGGTCCAACTAGACTCCCGCTACGCGGGCGGCCCATTCTTCGGCAGGGGAACGCTCAAATGATCGCAGCCATCGTCATCGCGCTTTTCCCTGCGCCGGCACCGCACCCTGGCGGGCTGAACGCCCAGGGTTGCCACAACGACCGACGCAACGGCGGGTACCACTGCCATCGCGCTCAGGTGCCGAGAGCCCCTCAGGGGTTGTTGAACGCTGCCCCTCGGTCGGGCGGGGCTTTCGCGAACTGCTCAGCGGCGCGGGCGGCGGGCGCGGCCCCGGTCCGGCGTGGACAACCGGGCTATGGTTCCCATCTCGACCGCGACGGAGACGGCGTGGGCTGCGAATAGCCTGAAAGACGCTGACTCCCTCGCCTGTTGATCGTGGGGGCGGCGTCACTTGTCCAGCGAAGCGATATCGGCACCGGACGCCGCAAGGAGCGAGGCGCTGAGCCGTCCCGTATAGGTGTCGTTAGACGAACTCCTCAGCCCTCCGAGCCACGATACCTCGGACCCGGTCGAGCATGGGACCATGGGCCAGGGCGAAAGGCTCCGGGAGCGCCAGTCCGGGCAAGGCGTCCACCAGCCGGCGGGCGATGTCCCCCATCAGGATGTTCGCCCGGGCCTGAGGCAACTCGATCGTTCGCGCCAGGGCGTGGAAGTCTGCAGGCCTGAGCCGGTCATCCTTGCCGTTGAGCTTGAGCGCCATGCCGTCGTTCCGGAGGTTTGGAAACACCTGGGTGGTGACGGTGTCGTAGACCGGTGCGAACCGCACGGATCCGAAATGATCCTCATCCGGATCGGCGACCTTGAGCAGGGCGAGGTTCTTCAGGTGCATGTCGCCGTCGGCGATCAGCCAGGCGAACAGGGCCCGACGAAAGAGGACCTCCAGGTCGGCGACGATATCGGTCGACAGCGGGCGCATGCCGCGGGCCATCTGCTCGATGGTGCCGTAATATTTACGCTCGGCCGGAACATCCAGGACCGAACAGAAGTCCTCCATCGCGATGCGGCGTCCGTCATTGTCGGTGCGGCGGATATCGAACCGCTCGACCAGGAGGGCCGGCGGCAGACCGTCCGGCATCTCGACGAGGGCCACCTCGGGCACCTCGAACCCCACCGCCCGCGCCAGGGACAGGCCCGTCCACTCCACGATCGGCAAGGCCTCGAACCCGGCGGTTCCGGCCGGCTTCAGGATGTGGGTGAAGGGCGTGTCCGTCGCCGAGATGAGATCGCCGTCCGGCAGGAGGGTCATCGGCGCCTTGATCTGGACTCCGGACAGGCGCGGCGTGGCGTCATTCTTGTAGAGACGCGCGAGATTTTGCTGGAAGGTGTCGTCGAAGGTGGTCTGTGAGGGGCCGAGGTATCGGCCCGTGAACCGTCCCTCGACCTGGAAGGCGGCGAGGCGACCGGCCAGGACGTCGGCCGGCACGGCGGCGAGATCGTCGGGATCCTCGGCGATGGTGATGTTGGACAGGTAGCGCCGGCCGCCGCGGAGCGCCTCGCGTTCGTCCCGGTCCCCCAGGACCTGGGCCAGCCAGCCTTCCGGCAGGAGAGATTCGATGAAGGGTGGAAGGCTTCCGGGGCGCGTCTCGCGCACCAGCGGCGGGCGGAGACCCTCGGCCGGGACCCAGCGCCACTCGACCCCGTCGTGGGCCAGCTGACCGATCTCCTCGCCATGCCAGGCGACAGTGAAGGTGGCGGCGGCCCGGTTCGGGGCGGCCCGCAGGCCCTGAAGATCGGTGCGGAGATAGCGCTGGGCGGCGTCGGCCTCGTGGGTCCACTTGTTCTGTTCGGCGAGGGCGAACAGGGCGTCGGCGGTGGCTCCGACGCTGCCGAACTCTCCCAGCAGTCGTTCAGCCATCCGCCGCTTCAGATCAGGTCCGATCGCGTTGGCGTGCTCGCTGCGCCGGCGAAAGGCTTCAAGGAATTGTTGGCGCGGCGACGAGGCGGTCAGCGTCAGTTCGCCGAGATCGTCGCCAACGATGACGGGGACGGTCGAGGGATGGGGGGGGGCCTGATTGCGAATGATCTCCAGGCTGCGAATACGGGTTCGGTCGTTGCGCCGGTCGCTGAGGAACAGGCGATAGTTCGCGTCCGGGCCGAGGGTG
Source organism: Brevundimonas sp. LM2 (assembly GCF_002002865.1). Taxonomy (NCBI): domain Bacteria; kingdom Pseudomonadati; phylum Pseudomonadota; class Alphaproteobacteria; order Caulobacterales; family Caulobacteraceae; genus Brevundimonas; species Brevundimonas sp. LM2. Next base: position 3,450,774 of record NZ_CP019508.1, read on the forward strand.
GCCGCGCTCGCGCCGGCGAGGTAGGCTCTGGGGTAGAGAAAAGCCGCGATACGCACGGCGTTGTCCAGAACGACCTGATCCACATTGTGGGAGGCGTCCACATAAACGCCCTTGTAGACACTGATTAAGTCGCCCGTCTGGGCACCCGCGTGGGCACGGTGCTTGTCGATGGTTTCTCCGACGAGATGCAGCATCTCTAACTTTCCCGCATTTAAGATGCGTCAAAGTTAGGAACCCTAAGGGGCGAAAGCCAAGCGGAAACGCTCTAAAGGCATCAAACACCGCCTTTATGATGATAATTCACGAGATATAACGATAACATGTTGCGAATATTCGCTAGTTGAACGATGGTTCTCGGCGAAAGGCAATTTCCATGCGCTATCCCGTCCCCTCCGAGGTTCTGAAACACGCCCGCGAGGCTGACAAGCAGAGTCTGGCCAAACTGGCCGATACGATGAAGACGGTCGCCAGTGTCCTGTCCAAACAGGAGCGCGCCGTCGAAACCGATCCTGAGATGGCGGAACGCTATCTGTCGGCGGTGGGCACGCCCCTCGCTGCGGACATCCTCGCCTACTATGCGCGACCCTGGACCCAGGAGCCGCCGTCCTTCCTGCACCCGGACGCCGAAACCCTCTGGACCATCGACGAAGCCCTTGCGTCTCTCGAGGCGTTCGAGACGGACAATCCCGAGCCCGTGCTCCGCAGCCCGATCGGGCTTTTGCGTGACGACCTGCAAGCCACGTGGACCTATCTCAAGCGACAGGATCACATCGTCGCCTGGGTCGGCGATATCGGCGTCGGCAAGACGACCGCACTCACCCATGCCGTCGGCCTTCTGGTCGGCGACGGCCGCAGCGGCCGCAAGCCCGCCTTCCCCGTCGGATCCGGTCGCGTCACCGTTTGCGAGACGGCCGTGAAAGCCTCGCCAACCTTCGGCGTCCTGGTCGATCCGGAAGATGACGACGAAGTGGCCCGGCTGACCCGGGACATGGTCGCCAGCCTGAAGCCGGACAGCGGCGGGCTCGGCCCATCGGCGGAAGTCGCCCGCGTGCTCCGGAACATGTCCGGGATGAAGGACGTCCCCGTCGTCATCAACGATGAGCCCGTCATGCAGGATCCGATCAAGGATCTGCTGGAAAGCGGTCTCGGTGTCGATGAGACGACCGATCGCCTGATCGCCGCCATGAACCTGGCCGAGCGGCGGGAGCGCCAGGTCATCCTGCCGGAGGGTAGCGAGGATGGACTGTCGTGGGTGTCCAAGCGCGTCTCCGCCATCAATAACGGCACGGACCCCCGGTTCACGCTCCCGAAGCGGATCACGGTCCTGATGCCGTCCAGTCGTCTCAGCGCCGATGGCCAGCAGCTTCAGGTCATCGACACCCGGGGTGTGGAGGGTTTGACCCAGCGGAAGGATCTGATCGATCACGACCAGGAACGCCGGACGCTGATGGTCCTGTGCACCAAGTTCGCCGACGCCCCGGCACCTACCGTACAACGTCTTTTGCAGGACTCCGTCGACGCCTACTCCGGCGCCGTCGAGCGTCGCCGCAAATGCATACTCGTCCTGCCGAGGGGCGATGAAGCGCTCGACGTGCCCGGGATGGACGCCGACGTCGCCACCCGACTGCTGGGTTATGCAATTCGACGAAAGGATATCGAGCAGGCCCTGGTCAAGGCCGGCCTGCCGACCACCCCGGCCTATTTCTTCGATGCCCGCAACGACGACCCGGACAAGATCTGGGCGACCCTACGCGGCCAGATCACCCAGATGCGCGCGGTCTATGGCGAGCGCGCAACCCGGGCCGCGGCCGGCGTCGCCCATCTGCGCGAAAACCCGCACGATGTCCTGGCCGAACAGGCCCGCCGCGACGTGTCCGTCGAACTCGACGCGGTCTTGAATATGGCCGATCGCCTGGGCGACAGCCTCCGTCCGGCCTATCAGAACCTGGTCGATCAGATGGCCATCGGCCATCACAGTTCGATCGCCGCCTCGATCGCCCGCCGGGGCGAGTGGAGCGCTTTCGATTTCGCCGAAATCCTCGGCCAGGGCGTCCGGATCGATGCGAACGCCCGCACTCAGCGCGAGGCCATGCGGCTGGAGCTGAAGATCGAGGAGCTCGAAAACCGGTGGTCCAACGTCATCTCTGTGCGCCAGACCCTGGAGAGCCTGCGCACGAAACTGGCGGACAGCCGCCAGGGCTTCCTGACATCAGCACGCACGATTGGCCGGGAAGCCTATGCGGACCTCCTGTCCGGACAGAGCGAGATCTGGGCGCTCACAGCGGATCGCTACGGGCGAGGCGCTGGATACAAGCGCGATGTCGCTGCGGACTGGCGCAAGTGGTTCATCGAGACGCCGGAGGCGGCGGACACTGCCACGGCGATCAGCGAGCGCCTCGTCGAGGCCTGGCGGTGGTGGGTGATCGAAGCGCTGCGGAGTTCGGCGCAGACGGCGCCAGACGCCTAGGCTCGACGCGGTGTGGAGCGGTGCCTTGGATTACCAACCGTGGGCTATAGAGTGAGAATCCTCCACTGATCGGTGTGGGGTCAGGCGGCCAATCTGTTTGCGCCAAACCAATATCGAACTGACCGCACCCCCCCTGAGGTGATCGTGCCAACCGTCTTTTTCTCCTATTCTCACATCGATGAAGGGCTGCGAGATCAACTGGAAATCCAGCTCTCCATGCTCAAGCGCCAGGGCGTCATCGACACCTGGCATGACCGTCGCATCGGTGCGGGACAAAACATCGATCACGCCATTGATGACATCATCGACAAGGCTGACGTCATTCTGCTGTTGGTGACCCCCGACTTCATCGCGTCGGAATACTGCTACGACCGCGAGATGGCCCGAGCGATGGCGCGGCACGAAGCCGGCGAGGCGATCGTCATTCCGGTGATCTTGCGACCATGCGACTGGCATCCGGCACCGTTCGGCAAACTCAACGCCACGCCGGCCGACGGCAAACCGATCACGACCTGGCCCAACACCGACGAGGCGTTCCTCCAGGTCGCCCGGGCCGTCCGCGAGGCCGCAGGCCGTGTCGCTGGCGGGGCCGACACGGACGGGGCGACGCCTGGCGCGGTAACGCTTCCAGTGACGGCACCGATGTCGGCACCGACATCGACGCCCGTCGGGCCGCGTTCAAGCAATCTCCGTCTGGCCAAGACCTTTACCCAGCGCGACATGGATCGGTTCCAGACGGAGACGTTCGAATACCTCGCACGCTTTTTCGAAAATTCACTCGGCGAACTGAGCGCCCGCAATGAAGGAATTGAAGGCGTCTTCCGACGCATGGACGCCAACCGGTTCTTCGCGACCGTCTACCGGGACGGTAAGGACGTCGCTCGCGCCACCGTCTACATGGGAGGCAGCCTGTGGGGTCACAAAGGCATCTGCTACATCGATCGTGAGACGACAGAGAGCAACACCATGAGCGAGCAACTGAGCGTTCATACCGACGATCAAGCTCTATTTCTCACGAGCATGGGCATGGCGAGGATGGTGAATTCGCGGAACGACAAGCTATCTCAGGAAGGCGCGGCCGAGCTCTTCTGGAACATTCTTATCCAACCGCTTCAAGAAAGAAGCGGATCGGTACGCTTGGTTTAGAAGCAACCTGACTGCCTGTCTGATATCGCCAGCCCCGCCTCAGGACCTTCCGTTCATGCTGCTCGGGCCACGTCAGGCCAAGCTTGCTAAACCCGGAGCGTAGGTCTTCTTCTGACTCTTAAACGACCTCGGTGAGGTCCGCTTTCGGGCGAACACCGAACCTAACGCAAGTGCGCCGACGCTGACTTGTCGCGGCTATGGGAAGGTCCGCTCTAGATCAGTCATATCGGTCCTGGAACGACCACGAACGCTTGAAAAGGCAGACCATCTATCGCTGCTAAGTTGCAATACGACCCGTCCCGACGGACAGTCCCTGCGCTTGAGGGGATCCCATGTATTTGAAGACGGTTGCACTGCGGAATTTTCGCTCGTTCGATGCGGGCGAAGTCGAACTGCAAAAGGACCTCACGGTTTTTGTGGGCGAGAACAACGGCGGCAAGAGCAACGCGATCGATGCGATCCGGCTAGTAACTCAGCCGCTGGGCGGTCGCCGAGAAATTTATTGCGAGCCTACGGATGTTCGGTTCCAGAGCGCGAACAAAGGTTTCGAGCTTGAAGCGACCTTCAGCGATCTGAGCGTCGGCCAACAAGGACGCCTCATCACTGCCAGCAGTGATTCCTCGCTATCGGAAGCACGCTTCGGAATTCGCTACGCTGGCGGCCTCGGGGATCGCCCAAGCCTTTGGGCGGGCAAGCCTGGCAACCTGCCAGAACCGGGTTGTCACGATATGATCCGTCATGTCTATTTGCAGCCGTTGCGCGACGCCAAGCGCGCCTTGGCCTCCGGCAATCCCACGCGGATTATGGCCCTCCTCAATCACTTCCTCGGCGACACCAAATCCGAAGACCTCGCCCGCGAACTGGCGCGGCAGGCAAAACACGATGTGTTGGCCAAGGTCGATGAGGCAGTCGGAAAAGGCCTTGCCGCCCTTACTGGAGGCGTGCGCCCCCAAGCCGCCGCGCTGGGCTTTGCCCCGCAAGAGGCACTGGTCGATATAGCTCGCGACCTTCGGTTCAAGCTCGCTGACCACGGCGTCCATCCCGAAGACCTACGCTACTCCGGCCATGGCTACGCCAACCTCCTGTTTATGGCGACGATCGCCGTTGAACTTGAAAAGGTCCGGAATGCGGACCTGACCTTGTTTCTGGTGGAGGAGCCGGAGGCGCACCTACATCCCCAGCTGCAGGCGGCCGTTTTGTCCTTCCTCAAGGACCAAGCGACCCTGTCGCGCTCAGTCAAATCCGAGGATAGTCCGGCCGGCCAAATTCAGGTGGTCGTGGCCAGTCACTCGCCCAACCTTTCGGCGTGGGTCAGCAGTAAGCAGTTGGTCGTGTTTAAGTCGATGGTTCCCACTTCGACAGCGCACTCGGACGCTCCCCACGAGCCGGAGTCTCCAGCAGAGGCGGACGCCGCCGCGATCGAAGGGGGCATCGCCGAGGGAGCGGACGATGCTACTGATGCGGTCGAAGCGCTTGCCGCGACGGCGACCGCCGCCTTCATTCGGCGATCGACCCGTTGCATCCCGTTGTCGCAGATCGATCTGGGCGACCTGCAGCGCCGCAAGATCGACCGATACCTCGACGTCACCAAAGCGGCTCTACTTTTCGGTGGGCGCGTCTTGCTCGCCGAGGGCATCGCCGAAGCCCTTCTGCTGCCCGTCATCGCGGAGCATTTCACCTTGAAGGAACAGCCGGAGAAGCTCCGGCTATTTCGCTCGGCCGTTTTCGTCCCGATCGATGGCGTGGATTTCATGCCTTACGCCAACCTGCTGACCCGGCAGATCAATGAGGCGCGGATCGCGGAAAGGGTCGTGGTCATGACGGACGGCGATCATGGCGTGGGCCTGGGCGAAGATGACGAAGACGACGCCGGCGCCGCTGACGAGGAGGACGACGGCGAGGAGAATGCATCTAGCGCCGATGCCGAGCCGCTGATCCCTGGCGAACGTCGCAAGCGCGCATTGGAAGCCTTGGCCAAAGCCAATGGCGCCGAAGGCGTGCTGTCAGCAGTTACGTCCCGTTACTCTCTGGAGAGCGAACTCTTGGAAGCAGGCAACGGGGCGATCCTGCGCGCCGCTTACGTCAGCCTCCACAAGCGATCCGGCAAGAAATGGGACCGGGCTGCGGCGCTCGAAGGCGATGCACGAGCCAACGCCATACAGAAGCTGTTTAAAAATGCGCGGAAGGGTGACTTCGCCCAGACACTGGCCGACCTGATCGAGAATATCCCCGAGAACAGCCATACCTTTGTCGTGCCCAAGTACATCGCCGACACAATCCGCGAGGTCGTGGCGTGACGAACGCCTATGCGCCGACGAAGGAGCAGGAAGCGATTATCGAGCACGATGGAAATGCGTTCGTGCGCGCCTGCCCCGGCGCCGGAAAAACCCGCACCATGGTCGAGCGCGCGCGCCACATGCTCAGCGCGACGACCGATCGGCGCGGAGTGGCGTTCCTGTCCTTCACGAATGCGGCCGTCGAGGAACTGGAGGGAAGGCTTCACACCTTCGGCGTGCTGCCTTCGCCAATCTTCCCGAGCTTCATCGGTACTTTCGATCGATTCCTCTGGCAGTTTTTCATCACACCGTTCGGGGTCGACGGATGCAGCCATCCACCCCGGCTGGTTCCGGACAAGTCGGAGTGGGAGATTAAGCCCTTTGACACCGCTCAGGCCCTGAAGCTGAAGCACTTCGATCGGTCGACCGGCACCTTTGTGCCCGCCAAGGCGGCGGACACCGGCTTCTATTCGAAGACTGGTCCAGGCGCTTGGGAGACGGTGGCGCGCAACACGATCGCCCGAGCCCGCGATCGGGGGGATCTGGATTTCGAGGACGTCAGGGACTGCGTCGCCAACCGCCTCGGAGACCCGACCTTTGCCGCGCGCTTGGGCGCTGCGCTGAATGGCCGGTTCCGGGAGATCGTCGTTGATGAGGCTCAGGACTGCAATCCGGCCGACCTTGAGATCATCGACTGGCTTCGGAAGGCAGGCATAAGGGTCAAGGTCGTATGCGATCCGAACCAGGCGATCTACGCTTTCCGAGGCGGTCTGACCGATGAGCTGCTCAAGTTCGAGAGGACCTTCAGCGGTGACGATCGGCTTCCGATGAGCGGCAACTTTCGCTCGTCGCCGGCAATCTGCGCAGCCATCTCACAATTGCGTCCCCCGGCGACCCGCACTGTTCGCGACCAGGCAGTGGGTAGGTTCAGAACTGAAACCACGCCAATTTACATCCTGTCCTATAGCGGCACTGGCGTGCCTTCCTCGATCGGCTCCTGCTTTCAGACCTTGGCCGCTAATATGGATATTTCACCGGCGCAGGCGCCGGTACTCGCCGCGACTTGGGCCAGCGCCGGGAACGCTGTTGGTCGGGCTGTACCTGACGCAGGTAACGACAAGACGTTACTCCTCGCCGAAGCCGTCATGGGCTTCCACTTCGCCTTCGCGGCAGGCAACCGCCGCGAAGCGCTAACCCGACTACACAGGGTCGTTCTCCAGATTCGCGGCGTCATCGCCAACGCCGGGGACTACACCTCCCATGTAACATCAAATGGTCCCGATGACGGCAAATGGCGGCCCGAGATCATCGCCGTTGGCCAGGCACTGCGGGTCAGACCGGGAGAAAACGCTGATGCTTGGTTGAAGCGCGCGCGCGATCTCATCGGAACGACCCTCGTTGGATCGTCGACGATCGGTCAGCGTCTGCGATCGAACGGGAAGTTGGACGCTGTCTTGGTCGAAGTGTCTCCGACAGCTTTGCCCGCAAAGGCCATCCACGCCGTGAAGGGTTTGGAGTTCCCGGCGGTGTGTGTGGTGCTGACGGCGCGAACCGCTGGCGGCATCCTTGATGTCTTGAGCGGAGAGTCGACCGATCCGAACGTCGTCGAAGAGGCTCGAAAAATCTATGTTGCCGCATCCCGCGCCGAACGGCTTTTGGCCATCGCGGCACCGAAGAGTCGGGCCGCCGCTCTGAAGGCGCATCTCGATGTCGACGGGCATGCCGCAGAGATTCGAGTGATCTGAGCGCGATGAGGCCGTCACCGAAGCAATGGGCCGACGAAGCGCTTGAGCTACGCATCCAATCGCTCGAAGCCGCCATCGAAAAATGGGCGGTCGAGCGGGACCTATGGTTTGACTGCTCCTGCAAAAGCCACCTCGCCCACAACGGTGCTGAACCGGGCAGTCCGCCTATCGCCACGGTGCTGTGTCTCGGCGGCGATCTCTACGGCGTGCTCAGCGGTGAGGACGCAGAAGGGCACGAGCCGTCCTTTTCCGATATGATCGAAGGGCTCGGGTTCGAATATGAGAACAACGACGGATCAACGATCCACGTCTATCCGACCGATCCGGAGCTTGCGGCAGCGCTGGAAGACTACTTCCACTGGCATTGGGTCTGCGGCCTGATCACCGACGATACGGCCGACGTCTACCACGAGCTGTACGAGCAATTCTCCGCCAACCCGGAGCGCCTTCAACGCCTTGAATGGCGGGACTTCGAGATCCTGCTGTATCGGCTGTTTCAGAACCAAGGGTTCCAAGCAGTGCTCGGGCCTGGCCGCGGCGATGAAGGCGTCGATCTGCGGATCATCCAGCAGTCGCCGCTGGGCGACATGATGACCTTCGTTCAGGCCAAACGGTACAGCACACACCGGCCCGTCAAGTTGCCCGAGGTCCAAGCGCTTTATGGCACCGCGCAGTTGGACCACGCGGACAAGGCTTTGTTCGTGACAACGTCTAACTATGCGCCGGCGCCGCGGCGATGGGCGGCGCGAACGGACGGCTTTATGGAATTGGCGGGTGCCGAGGAGGTGGTGAAATGGTGTGCTGGCGCCCGAGCTGGCGTCATTGCCGACCGAGCAAGTTTGGTCGCCCGCGACCGCGTTGAGCAGCTTATTCTGGCAGCGGCCCAAGGTGCTCCGGGGCTTATCGTCCACGATTCCGGTGGGTGGAATATCACCGACAACTGGTTCGCCTTGATCCTGAAAGAGACGAAGCACGCCGCCCTCCTCATGGGCGTGCCGGCAGCCGTGCCAGACCATGATGGCTATGGGCAAATCGGCCGCCACATCCCGAAGCTAGATCCTTCCACATTTCTTCGGTTTCAGTCAGAAAACGTCTGGCGCGCCAAGCGAACGAGCGAAGATGGACGGGTCCGTTACTGGGATGGCCGCCATCTCTGGCACGCTTGGAACGGTCAGCCCTGCCACTTCAATCTGATGGATTAAGCTTGGCCTTTGGCTAGGTCATGATCAGCGCCCTCGTCGGATCGCGGGGGTGAATCAGAACCACACGTGAGAATGAGAGTGTGTTGACGTGCTCGCCGATGGTCGAGCGTTCGTCGGCATTGAGGTCTGGTCCGATGTAGTCCGGCAAGACCAGCCACCACTCCCTGTAGCGATCTATGTAGGGCGCGATCTTTGCTGCCTTTTCGGTGATGCAGAGTTTGAGGTTGCGGATGATTTCGCTTGCGACGAACCCGCCCTGGTCAAAGTCAGAGGAGGCGCCCAGCATGAAGTGGTTGGCGACCGGAATGCCAGCCGGGCTGATCTCCAGCTCGAAGTTCCGCGTCAGCTTGGTGTCGAGGCCCACCGGGTTGGGATGCGCATAGAAGGCGGCAAGGGCCTTGGGCAGCTCTCGTTTGATCGCCTTTCCATCTAGCGGTCGCCAGAACGTTAGCGATACCCACCAGCCCTGGCCTTCCTTCGGCGGTCCGTAAGTCGGCAGAAGCTTCTCGACGTAACGAAGGACGCTCGCCTCGACGGACTCGAGCCCTTCGTAGCCGTCGTCACTCTCGAAGTTCTGGTTGAGCCGGCGGACCTCGATCGCGATGTCCTCGATCGTGAAGTCTGGCGGAACTTGGCCGTCCGGCTCGTAGGCGACCGGGCCGAGGCGAAGGCTCTCCAGATAGGCCTTCGCAAGTTGTTCCGACCTGTCCATCACCGGCCGGGCCGGCGGCGGAACACGACCTTCCGATGGTCCTCCTCCACGAAGTCATAGGGTGCCCAGGTCATGACTTCGACCAAGCCTTCGCGGCCTGTGATCAGGTGCCGGATGGGCTCGAAGAAAGAGAATTGACCGATGTACTGCTGATTGAAGCCGCGGGCGGTATCGGCCGACATCGCCTCATTGGAGAAGGCACCGTCGAACTTGCCGATCGCCAAGACCGCCAATGTGTTCGGATCCAGCGGTAGGACGAAGGAGAAGGGCGTCATGCCGGGCAGGTCCATCTTCAAGGCTGGATGGGCCGGCGCTTTGACTGACAAGACTGGCGTGGTCGACGCGGTAAGCGGGATCGGCGATCGGAAGATCCAGAGCCCGCAGCTCTCGAAGTCATCCACCGCCCAGTCGAGGTTCAACGCCATTTCGTTCATCCAGGCGACGTGTCCGCCTGGCGAGCGCTTGATGGCTGCGTACATGGCGCGCTCGTCATCGGAGAACGGCATTTCGCTCGTGGGCGAGTTCGCCATCTCCATCAGCTGCCGCGCTGTCTCGCGGGCATGAGGGGTGCGAGCTTGGAGGTGCCTGATCAGCGCGTAGAGAACCGGCCGATCCGAGCGGTCTAGGGCCTCGGAGTTACCTGAGGTGATCTTTTGCCAGGTTTCGCTTCCCGAGATTGGCGTTTCGAGGCGGCGGTTGATCGCCGTTTCGATCGACACCGGCGCGCCGTTGCGCATGTGGACGTAGAAGTCTCGCTCGTAGCCCAAGCCCTCGATGGAGCGGACCGACCAGACGGCAACATGACCGTTCTTCGCGACAGTCGCGATCTTCCGCTTCTCCGCATCGGCCGCGAAGCTCCGCAGGTAAAACTGCGGTGCGTAGTGGTGGTCGCGAGGCTCCTGTTTGCCCATGCTCAGAGCGCCTTTGTAGGGTCGATGACACGACACTCTACTACCGCAACTATAAAGTGATCACGCGCAGTTTCGCTGCTTGAACCGGGATGGGGGCAGGCGGCGATACGCCAATGCCATCGTGACTGTGCGGAATGTCCCCGGCGTCGGCTTCTTGGCCGAGCAGCAATGTCAGCTAGTGGCGCTTCTCAGACCCTCGCCAATGACCGCCTCGCCATGCTCGAGTGGACTTCTGTCCAAACAAAAGACTCGATGGATCTCTCTCCCACAGGCTTAAAAACGGTAGTCAGGCCCTGGAACGCTGCATCCGGCTGTTGAATACGTTCGCCTGAGCCGGGAACGGGCTTCAGTATCTGAAAGCGGCACCGATCCAAAGCTGGCGGCCGTAGATGCTGTAATCGCGCAGAATGGCACCGTCGGGGCCTGTCACGGTCCGCTTGTCCTGGTCGGTCAGATTGCGAACCTCGGCGGTGAGGCGCACCCCCGCGTTCAGGTTGAAACGAAGCTGTGCATCGACCTGATGGCTGGCCAGTTGCACTTGGTCCAGGGAGGGGGTCTCCCCGACGACGGTGCGCGCGTCGCCGACGAAGGCGTAGCTTAGATACCCTTCGAATGGGCCGCGCTCATACATCAGGGCGACATTGGCCAGCCTCTCCGACTGCTGCGGCAAGGACCCTAACCGGCGCACCACGCCGCCTGGAGTGAGGACCGTCGCCCGCCCGTTCAGCCACGAGACATTGGCCGACAGCCCCAGATCGGTCAGATAGGGCAGGGACCGCAGCACGAAGCTAAGCTCCAGGCCATCGATCGCCGCGCTGGCCGCGTTGCGCGGGCGATTGACGATGAGGGAGGCTCCGTCGACGATCTCGCGGCTGGCGTAGCGGTAGATCTCGCCGTCGATCGCCTTCTGGAAGAGGCTCGCCGCCAGCAGCCCCTGTCGGTCAGGGAGATAGTACTCCAGGGACGCGTCGTAGGTTCGGCCGCGTCGCGCGCGAAGCGTCGGATTGCTTCGGTTCAGTCCGCCGTCCTCGGCCGTCGTCTCGGCGGACCCCAGGTCGCCCGGATTGGGTCGGCCCACGCCCTCGGCATAGGCCAGGCGCAGTTTGAGTGTCTCGGTCAGGTCGTACGTGAGGGTGACGGACGGCAGGAAGTCCTCATAGACGACCCGGGCGTTGACGGGGACGAAGTCCTGCGCGGCCGCGCCCGAGCCGATCTGGCGCATGAAGTCCGCCTTGGTCCGGGTCCGCTCCCAACGGCCGCCGAAGACGAGGGCGTGGCGGTCGCTCTGGTGCTGGATCAGGGCGTACCCGGCCTCCACCGTTTCCCGCACCCGGTAGTCCTGGCCGGTGCTGTTGATCCGGGTCTGGGCGACATCAAGGCTGAAGGCCTGGGGATTGGCGGTGAAAAAGCGGAGGAAGGCGTCGTAGTCGATGACGATCTGATCGAACGCGCCTTCGAGCGGGCGATAGGCGACCGGGCTGACGAACCCGGCCAGGCTGAGCGCGCCTGGCCCGTATCCGTTGTGGACGATCTGGGTCCGGTCGGAGTTTCGCGCCAGGGTGCGGCGCTTCAGGCCGGTCTCGAACCCCCAGCCGCGCGCGTCGGGTTCACGGTTGACCCCATGGTCGACCTGCAGCTCGCGGACGGTTTCCGCAGAGTCGTCGACGTAGGGGGAATGGCGCGCGAAGACATACTGGTCCGGGGCGAACAGGCGGGGATCGGCACCGGAGACATAGGACACACCCCGGCGCACCGCGATGTCGAACGCGCCGGGCGGCCCGGACAGCTGAAACAGGACTTCGGGCGACGATTCGTAGAAGACCGCCCTAGACCAGGACGCCCGGACCGACAGACGCTGTCCGGCCCGGGGGTGCCAGTCCGCGGCGGCCTGGACCGTGGTCAGCGGCTTCTCGATCTGGAAACTGTTGAACTGGACCTGGCTGGCCCTCTGTCCGAGAAAATGTTGACCCAGCCGCAGCTCGTTGTCGTCCTGCTGGAAATGCGAGAGCGTCAGGCGCGCTGTCAGGGCGGGATCCAGCCGCGCCTCCAGCTTGATCAGCCCGCCGTAGCGATCGACGGTGTTGGGATAGGCGCGATAGTAGACGCCCGCGCCCGCGGCGGCGGGGGTCGGCGTGGTCGAGGTCATCGCATGGGCGGTGCTCAGCCGCTCCTGATCGCGGCTACGCCGGCTGTAGTTTGTGCTGATCAGCACGCCGACCTGGTCCTGATCGCCGAAGGTCCGCGAGACGGCCCCGTCGAACCGGAAATTCCCGCCGTCGTCGAACGGGCGGCCGAATCCCCGGCCGGGCGCGCCGGTCGAGTCCGACATCCCGGCGAAGACGCTCGTCGTGGCGCGAAGGCCGGGTTCCTCGAGCGGGGACCGCACCCGCAGATTGATCAGCCCCCCGATCGCGTTGCCGTCGAGGTCGGGGGTGCGCGACTTGATGACCTCGAGCACCTTCACCGCCGTGGACGGGATGCTCTCCATGTTGAGCTGGCGATTGTTGCGCTCTGCGGTGGCCAGAGCCGCGCCGTCCAATTGCCCCAGGGTGTAGCTGGCGTTCAGGCCGCGGATCGAGACGTACCGCCCCTCATCCTCGTCGAAGACCGTCTGCACGCCGGGCAGGCGGCGCAGGCTGTCGGCGATGTTGTAGTCGGGCTGCTGACCGATGCTGTCGCTGGTTCGGAACGCCGTCGGCCGGATCTCCTGGCGCTGCAGTTCTACGCCCGCCATGTGCAGGTCGCGATAGCCGCTGACCAAGACGTCCTCGACCCGCGCCGTCGTGTCGGGCGGCGCGGTCGGGATCGGGCGGGGCGGCGGCGGCCAGCGTCGCGGCGGCGCGCTGCGCATCAGCGTGACCGTCCGGCCGTCGTCCGTGCGCACGGACAGGCCCGTGCCCGCCAGCATCGTCGCCAGGGCGGTCCGAGCCGTCATTCGCCCCCGGACGGCGGAGGTCCGGGCGCGACCGACGTCCGCCTCGGCCGCCACGATCTGGAGACCGGACTGGCGGGCGAAGGCCGGGATCGCGCGGCGCAGCGGCTGGGCCGGCAGGTCGAAGACGCGCAGGGTGTCCTGGGCCACGGCCGGCGACGCGCCGAGGACGACCGCGATGGCGGCCGGCGCGAGAAGACCGAGCATGCGCGGGTCGAGGGTCACCGCTGGGCCTCTGGGTCGCCGTTTGCGTGTTCTGGAATAGGAGAGCGGACTGCGGCTCTATTTCGGGGATTTGGACGACCGTTTCACGACACGCCCCGCGCGTCGGTGATGGCGATCCGACCCGACAGTCTTTGAACGCCGACGCCGAACAGATCCTGCATCGTGCGGGCGAAGGCTTCGGGATCGGTGTTGCGGAAGGCCCCGACGACACGCAGATCGGCCGAGTCGCCGCGGACGTCGATCTGCAGGTCGTTGTAGTGATTGAACTCGCGGGCCGCCTCGGCCAGGGTCTCGCCGTCGAGGATCAGCAGGCCATCGCGCCAGCCGAGCCGGCGTTGGAGCGCATCCGCCTCCACCTTGCCGACCGCGATCGACCGGGTCGCGTCCGCCAGCGTCAGCTCCGCGCCGGAGCCCAACCGGCGAACATCCCGCGGCGCGGCGGTGGTCCAGGCCTCCACCACCCCCTGCACGATCGTCAGCCGGGTCTCGCCGTCCCGAAGGCGCACGACCAGTTCCACAGCCGCAGCGGCCCGGGCGTGCAGGTCGCCGACGTCCAGACGCAGGGGGCGGACCGCGTCGGCCGTCGCCGACAGCCAAGCCTCCCCGGCGTCCAGCGTCAAATGCCGTGTCGCGCTCGAAAGCGCGACATCCAGGCGTGAACGGCTGTCGAGGACAGCGGTCGAGCCGTCATCCAGGGCGATGCGGCGGGTTTCGCCCGCCCCGGTGCGCAGTCGCAGGACCGGATCGCGACGCGTCAGGTAGACCGCGCCCGTCGCCAGGGAGGCCGCCATCACGCCGCCGCCGGCCAGCAGCGCGCGCCGATTCATCACCCGGCGGGGCGCGCGGACGTCGTTGGAGTTCAACTGGCCGGCGGCATGCAGGATGGCCTGGGCGCGCGCGAACGCCCCGCGGTGGCGGCGGTCTGCGCCGAGCCAGAGATCGAGCCGGTCGGCTTCATCGGGGCTTATCGCGCCCGCGTCGACCCGTGCCGCCCAGTCCGCCGCTTCCGCGTCGATCTCGCCGTGATGATGCAGCGTCGGCATGCGTACCTGGAGTCCGTTCTAACTGTGTCTGAGGGAGAGTCTTGCGGGCCAGGGCCTGCATCAGGAGCCTGAGACCGAGGGTCATTTCCTTTTCGACCGTCTTCTCGCTGATTTGGAGCCGCCGCGAAACGTCCTTCTGGCTCATACCCCACATCTTCCGCAGCTCGAAAACCTGCCGACACTGGCTCGGAAAGGTGGCGATGACCGCGCCCACCTGGGCCAGGATGCGCCGGTCGTTGGCGATCCGTTCCGGCGAACTGATCGCCTCGGGCGCTTCCAGCTCGTCCATGATGCTGGCGATGTCGATACTGACCACCGGGGTCAGGCGCAGATGATCCTGGGTCGCCTCGCGAACCACCCGCAGGAACAGGGTGCGCGGCTGGGCCTCGGCCACCGCGTCGCCGAGCTCGAGCAGGCGGCAATAGACTTCCTGGATGATGTCGTCCTCCTCGGCCGGACTGACCGAGGTGGAGCGGATCCACGCCCGCGCCTCCGCCTCGTGCGGAAGGACTTCGCGCGAAAGCCAGGCGACCACGCTCATGTCGGGGCGAGGGCTCAAGTCAGATCTTCCGAAGGCGAAGCGATGAGGCGGGACGGATGGTCATGGATCCATCGGGTCCGTGGCCTCGCGATGCAGCGAGGTCAGGACCGGGGCGAACTCATAGGTATCGAAGTCGAGTCGGCGCCCCAGAACGAAGGGTACGTAGCCATAGTCGTTCACGCAGCGGGCCGCGAAGATGGCGCTGGCGATATAGGTCACCTGGCCCGACACCAGCGCCTTCATCCCGCGCGGCGATCCCATGCTGAAGATCAGCCGGGCGGCGTTGCGCATGTTGCTGGTCGTGTGCCGCGCCACGGGATCGATCAGGATGGCGTCGCCGGGGATGCCGTGATGAGAGATCAGGAAACGCTTCATCTGCAACGCCTCGTTGAACGGGGTGCCGATGGGCCGGAGCGTTCCCCCGGAGACGATGATCACCGGAGCCCGGCCCGCGCGATAGTGTTCGACGCCGCGCCGCAGCCGAATCCGGGCCGCCGGGTTCAGCGGTTCATAGGCGACCTCGGGCGAATAGCCGGGAACCAGAATGGCCGCATAGGGGAAGTCGCTCCAGCGGACCCCGGCCAGACGGGCCATCGTGGCGGCGTTCTCGCGATCCTGCAGGTCGCTCTGCCGAACCGCATCGTCCCGCAGGTTGGCGTCCATCAATTCCAGGGCGAAGGCCCGCGACAGGTCATAGGCGGGGCCCGGCTGGTCCGCCCGGCGGGCGACCTCGCGGATCAACTGGCCCAGCAGGCCCTGATAGTAACGGCCGTCGACCGGATAGATGACCGAGTCGATGTCCGCGTATCGCGGTGCCTCGCCCAGAGCATAGACCCGGATGATGCGGTCGATCGACGATTGCGCCTCGGTCCACGCGCGCACCAGCAGGGCGCGATCGTCCAGCGCCGCGTCGCGATGGAAACGCCCCGAGGGCCGCATGTGCGCGTCCACCAGGCGCCGCACGGCCGGGGTGCGATCGTAGACCCGGCCGACGGCCGCGGCCGCCCGGGCGCGTTCGTCGTCGGTCCATCGCAGGGCCTCGGGCGCGCAGGCGGCCGGGCCCTCGAAGACGCGATTTTCGGCCGCGGCCTCCAGGACGGCTTCGCACGCCGCGGCCGCGGTGCGGGCGCGCCCGGCCGCTGCGTTCCGGATCGCCTCGAGATCGGCATCGGCGCTCAGGGCGGCCAGCGCTTCGGGCGACTGTTCGAACAGGGTCAGGAGATAGAAGTTCAAATCTTGCAGGGGCGAGGGCCCAGCCAGCGGCCGGTAGGCCAGATCGACGTCCGCGTCGCGCGCGGCCCCGGCGGCGTTCGGCGTCGGCTGGCCGGCGTCCTGCGACGCCGCGGCACCGCTCATCGTGAGAAGCCCCAGGGCCGTGCCGAACACCAGTGCGGCCGTCGCCGCGCGCCGCGATCGCAGAGCCATGATCGTCCTCCTGTCCGGTCCCGTCGCGAGCGTGGCCCGGCTGACGTACGCAGTTGAAGGACGTGTCGATGGCAAGTCAACACGGGCAGCGGGCATTATTATAGTGTGAACTAATCCTGACAAACGCATCTAAGTTTAGCAAAATTGAGCGCGCGACGATAAGAGTCATGCAACCAGCAAACCAGTTGTAAATCGGTCATCAATTCCTCCTAAGGGTCCGCCGCCGTTTCTCTTGGGGGTTGGACTCATGTCTTCAAAAATGACTTTGAATCGTTATGGAATTCTCTTCGCGACTGTGAGCGCAGCCGGTCTGGCCGGGGGGCTGGTCGCGCCGGCGTCGGCCCAGACCGCTGACAGCCAGGCCAGCCAGGTCGACGAGATCGTCGTCCTCGGCTACCGGGCCCAGAACGAACGCTCGGTGGCGACCAAGCGCGACGATCCGCGCATCGCGGAATTTCTGACCAGCGACGATATCGGGCAGCAGCCCGACTACAACATCGCCGACAGCTTCCGCCGCGTTCCCGGCGTCCAGACCGTGTTCGACGAGGACGAGGGCCGCTACGTCTCGGTGCGCGGCCTGAACCCCAGCTACACCCTGGGCAGCCTCGACGGCGCGACCCTGGCCACGGCCGAGCGCGGCAATCGACAGTTGAACATGGAAGCCATCCCGTCGACCGCCGTGGGCGGGCTGGAAGTCATCAAGTCGCGCACGCCCGACGCCGACGGCAACGCCATCGGCGGACTGGTCAACCTGCGCACGCGGTCGGCCTTCGACCACAACGGGCTCTACGCCGTCGCCAACGCCTTCATCGGCGGCTCGAACTCCACGGCGGTTCCCGGCGAAGGGTACAGCCGCGACAGCGACGACGGCCTGAACTATCGCGTCGACGGCACCGTCTCGACGACCTTCGGCGACCAGGACCAGTTCGGCGTCCTGCTGAGCGCCAACTACAGCCAGAAGCGCCGGGACCAGGAGCGTTTCGGCGCCTCGGGCACGGTCACCTCCAGCACGCCGACCCCGGCCCCCGCCGGCGTCAGCGCCCTCTACCAGGGCTATCCCAACACGGTCGATCGCTATGGGGCGACGCTGAAGCTGGAGTACAAGCCGACCGACGCATTCCAAGCGGGCCTGACCCTGTCGCATTACCAGCAGGACGACAACGAGCTGCGCCTCTCGCATCAGCTCGCAACCACGGCGGGCCAGACGTTCGTGCGCTTCAACGACTTCCCCCTCGAGAAGCCGCTGACGGTGATCCAGGCCCAGATGAAGTGGAGCCCGGCCGAGCTGCACCGGATCACGGCGCGCGTGTCGCATTCGGACGCGACCTTCCTGGAGGACTCGCGCCAGCTGCAGTTCAACCTCTCGGGGGCTGCCCCGACGTTCAGCACGGCGCTTCGCGACCGGATCGTCTATGCGACGAACATCGATCCGCGCTTCACCGACTCGACCCAGTACCGGTTCTCGTCCTTCGCCCCCTACATCGACGATTCCAAGGACACGGTGCGGGAGGCCCAGGCCGACTACGCCTACAATCGCGAGTCCCAGAGCCGGGGCTGGGGCTTCCAGACCGGGGTGAAGCTGCGCCAGACCGAGCGGGACAACGACCGGACCCAGACGGTCTACAGCGCCTATACGGGCACCGCGCCCCTGACGCTGAACAATTTCGAGCGCCGCGCCGACTATCAGCCGATCGCGGGCGGCTTCAACCAGCTGTTCCTCGACTACTCGGCCTTCGACACCTTCTTCAAGGCCAACCGCGCCGCCTTCACCGTCAACACCGCCAGCACCAACATCAACACCATCGGCTCGGACTGGGTGGTCACCGAGGACGTCCTGGCCGTCTACGGCCTGGCGGAGCATCGCGGCGAGCGCCACCGCCTCATCCTCGGCGGCCGCTGGGAACAGACCGAGACCGACATCGACCGCATCCGCCGCACCGGCACGGGCGCCAACCTCAGCGACTTCTCCGCGGTCTCTCAGTCGGGCGACTATGACAACTTCCTGCCGTCGGCGACCCTGTCCTATGACGTGACCGACGACGTGAAGCTGCGGCTGGCCTATTCCAAGGGCGTCGGCCGCCCCAACCCGAGCCAGCTCGGCGGGGCGGAGACCGTCAATCCGGACGGCGGCATCTCGCGCGGCAATCCCGACCTGCTGGCCCGCGAAGGCCAGTCCTACGACGCCTCGCTGGAATACTATCTGCCCGGCGACGGCGGTTTGATCTCGGTCGGCGTGTTCCACAAATCCATCGAGAACGAGATCTACACCCTGCTGACGCGCGAACTCGTGGACGGCGTCACGGTGGACGTGTCCCAGCCGCAGAACGCCGCCGATGCCAAGGTGAGCGGGCTGGAGCTGAACTTCATCCGCAACCGGCTGGACTTCCTGCCGGGCGTCCTCGCCGATTTCGGCGTCTCGGCCAACGCCACCTGGCTGGACGCGGAGACGAGCCTGCTGGGGACCAACGGCGTCGGCCGGAACGTCGACTTCCTTCCGGGCCAGTCGGACTTCCTCGGCAATCTGGCCGTCTTCTACGAGCGCGGCGATTTCCGCGGCCGCGTCAGCTACGCCTATGTCGGCGACGCCTATGCGTCGGCGGGGAGCAGCCCGGCCAACGACCGGATCCTCGAGGCCTCGCACCAGGTCGACCTGCAGGCCCGCTACGCCATCAGCGACCGGTTCGAGGTGATCGGCGAGGTCCGCAACCTGATCGACGACGAGAAGATCACCTATGGCAACGTCGAATCCGGCGGGCGCACCTATGAACTGGCGACCGACGTCAGCTTCTACGGCCGCCAGTTCTGGGCCGGCGTGGCGATGCGTTTCTGATCCGTCGGCGACGGCCGGGACCTCTCCCACGGGGTCTTGGCCGTCGCGTCCATCACCCTGTTCGACACCAGGAGCTGTCATGCGAAGTTTTTCCCTTACCGCCGCTCTGGCGATCGTCATCGCCGCGGCCGCCCCGGCATGGCCGGGCCGCGTCCAGGCGAAGGCTCAGGCGCAGGCGCGCGCTGACGTCGGCGCGGATCGCATCGCCGCGTTGCGTGCCCTGGTCGCTGACCCCGCGGGGCCGGTGCTGGTGATCGCCCACCGCGCCTGCTGGAAGGACGCTCCGGAGAACTCCCTGCCCGCCATCGCCGCCTGCCGCAGGCTGGGCGTGGCCATGGTCGAGCTGGACGTGCGACGCACGCGCGACGGCCACCTGGTGCTGATGCACGACGCGACGGTCGACCGCACCACCGATGGCCACGGCGCGGTCGTGGATCTGACTCTCGCGCAGATCCAGGCCCTGCGCCTTCGCACCGGGGCCGGCGGTCCGGGCGCGGCCTTGACCGATCTGGCGCCCCCCACCCTGGAGGAGGCGCTGGAAGCGGCTCGGGACGGGGTCCTCATCAATGTCGACGCCAAGGCCGAGGTGTTCGATCAGGTCGGCACGCTGCTGGAGAGGCTTGATCTGACCGACCACGTCCTGATGAAGACGGCGGTGGTTCCCGCAGCGGGCCAGCCCTTCCCCGCCTTGTTCCGGAGCGCGCTGTTCATGCCGATCGTGGATGAACGGCAGGGGCCCATGGCGGCCGCCATTGCCCCCTACGACCCCCTGTCGCCGGTCGCGGCTGAGGTGCTGTTCCGCGACGAGGCCTATTTCAGCGCCAGCGTGCGCACCCTGAAGGCCGCCGGTCGTCGCGCCTGGATCAACACTCTCGGCCCGACCCACGCCGCCGGGCATGTGGACGCGGACGCCGCCGCCGATCCCGAAGCGCACTGGGGCCATCTGATCGACCTCGGCGCCAGCATGATCCAGACCGACGAGCCCGAGGCGCTGATCGCCTATCTGGCCCGCCGCGCCGCCCGGCCGGCAGCCCGCCGATGATCCGCTCCGCCCTCGTGATCGGGGCCTGCGCGGCCTTGACCTGCGCCTCGCCGAGCCTGGCCCAGACCCTGGCTCCGGCGCACCCGGGCGCGCCGCTGGAGCCGCCGGTCCTCCAGCATTTCCCGCGCCGGGAGGAGCGGCCCATCCCGACGCCGCCGCCCGCACCGGTCTATGAAAGCGTCGAACTGCGCCGCTATCCGGCGGCCGAGGCCGGCCAGGCGGCGCTGGGCCACGGCGACGACTTCTACGCCATCGTCAACACCCGGCTGGGCCGCTACGCCAAGGCGGATGGGCGCAAGCTGGCGGAGTGGTCCGGCGATCGCACACAGTTCGTGCATCTGAACGCCTGTCTGATCGTCGGCGAGGATCTCGTCTGCGCCCATTCCAACTATCCCCATGTGCCGATGGCCAGCTCCGTCGAATTCTTCGATCCGGTCACGCTGGAGCATCGTCGGTCCGTCAGCCTGGGCGAACAGATCGGGTCCCTGACCTGGGTCGACTGGCACGACGGCGCCTGGTGGGCCGCCTTCGCCAACTACGACGACCGGGGCGGCGAACCGGGCCGCGACCATCGCTACAGCCAGCTGGTGCGATTCGACGACCAGTGGCGACGGACCCAGGGCTGGACCTTCCCGGCCGAGGTCCTGGCGCGGATGGCGCCCACCTCGACCTCCGGCGGAGGATGGGGAGACGACGGCCTGATCTACATGACCGGGCACGATGCGCCGGAGCTGTATGTGATGCGCCTGCCGGACGCCGGCTCCAGACTGGTCCATGTCGCGACCTACCGCGTCGGCTTCGCCGGTCAGGGGTGGGCATGGGACCGGACCGAGCCGAGGGTCCTTTATGGCATCGACCGCGGGACGCGCGAGGTGGTCGTCGCCCAGGTGCCGCCCCTGCCGCGCTAAAGTTCGCTCGGCGAAGAATCGGATCTGCGGCTAGCACGCGATCAACCCGCCAGCGGCAAACAGCTCCATGGAAGCCGGGTGGATGACCGCTCTTGGTGCTGAACTGAAGGTCCGTTCATGGCGCAAAGCTGACATGGTCAAGTTGGCCGCCAAGCGCGAGGGTCAGCGCGGCAGGACGACGGTGACTTAGGAAAGCGATAAGCGGCCGACGACGGTGGCCGAGGCTCCTTGGTTGCTTTGCGAACATGAGCAAGCGAGAGTGAGCCTGTCCGCTCGGCTGGCCGGCGCTATGTCCAGGCTTGCGCTAAAGGCACCGGCGCACCCAATCTCAGGTGTTCTCAACGGTCCGGCGGACACCCTTCCCTCTTGGCGCTTGACCGGTCTGCGGTGCTAGACTCTGGAACGTGAGTTGAGGCGTAGATGCGAACCCAAAAGACAATCACCGTGAGCGATCGAGCAGACCGCGTGACCTTGAGGCAGGGTCGCCGTGCGGGCTGATCTGGATCATCTGCCTCATCGCCAGCAGCACGAGCTGGAGCGCGTCCGGACGACGCTGCTGACGGAATTCGATGCTGCCATCCACAGCGGCGGCGGCGGCACCCAGTCCTGGCGGCGTGACGGCAAGGTGCTCAAGATCATCCTGTTCGGGTCCTATGCGCGGACCGACTGGGTGGACGAGCCGGACAACGGCTACCTCTCGGACTTCGATCTCCTGGTGATCGTAAACCACGAAAAGTTGACCAACGTTCACGACTACTGGTTCGTCGCCGAGGACAAGATCCTGCGCGACCCGGCAGTCGGCCGGACGGCCAACCTCATCGTCCATACGATGACAGAGGTGAACCAGGCACTGAGTCGGGGCGAATATTTCTGGACCGACATCATCCGGGACGGGATCGTCCTCTACGAACTCCCGGGGTTTCCATTCGCGCGTCCGCAGCCAATGACGGCCAAAGATGCTGCGAAGATGGCGGCGCGGTATCTAACGAAGTACTCGGCATCCACGCGTGAGTGGTTGGACCTTGCCAGTTACGCGATTTCGAAAGGTAACCTCGGCGATTGGCCAAAGAAGGCGGCATTTAACCTGCATCAGGCCGTTGAAACGGCCTACGTCTGCATTCTCCTCGTCCACACTTTCTATTTTCCGCGCTCGCATAACATCAAGTTTCTGAGGTCTTTGGCGGAGGACGTGGATCATCGGCTGACGGCGGCCTGGCCTCGCGAGGGGCGGCCTGAGCGGCGACGGTTCGAGATGCTGAAGCGGGCCTATGTGGAGGCGCGGTACGGCGATCAGTACGACATCGGCCTGGAGGACCTGGAGGCGCTCTCAGCATCGGCGAGGGCCCTGGCTGACCTTGTGGCCTCGGTCTGCGAAGAGCGGCTGGCGGCGTTGAGGGCGGCAGCCGACGCCGACTGACTCCGGAGATCGCCGCGACGGCTTGCGGGCCCTGCCGTCACACGCTCCTGCGCTGGAAGGCGACCCGGTCGTGGCAGGGCAGCAGGCGGGCGCTATATCCGGCGTCCCGCCAGGCCCTCTGCTGGACGGCACGGGCCGGGGCGTCCCCGTCGGCCTCCGCCCACCACCCTGGCTGCCCGGCCTTGTTGGGGAGGAGGTAGCCGATGAGGTTCTCGATCTCGCGGAAACTCAGCTCGAGCGCGTCGGTCTTCTGGCGCTTGAGATAGGTCAGGAGCGGATCGTATTTGGACATCACAGCCAAGTTGCCCAGCTGGACTTCAAAATCAACTGCGGGGTATGGCCCGCGCAGGTGCCAGCGCCAGCTCATGCCGAAGACCGATGTCGTCAGCGCAGTAGCGGTTCGTGAGAGCTGTGGCCGCGCGCATCAGAAGTCGAAGCCGAGCTGGCCTTCGGCGATCGCCTTATCGGGCCTGCGGGGTCGCCTCTGTCTTGCGAGCTCAGGCATCGGCCGAGGCGGGTCGGCGAGCGGAGGCAGGGGTGGCGGCGCGCTGTCGATGACCTGGGTCTGGGGCGCGCGCCGGGTCGGCCTCGGGGGTACCGCTGCGACAGGAGCCCGCGCCATCGCCGAAGGCGTCCCCCGTGTCTCGTTCCACAGAGCGATGTCGCGTTCGCGCCAGGCGACCCGGCCCGGCGAAATCGGCACAGGGTGGGGGAAATCGCCGGCGCGTCGCAGCCGCCAGGCGGTCGTGCGCCCGAGGCCGGTGATGTCGTGCACCTTGCGCCAGGGCAGGAACCGATCGAGTCCGCCGTCATGGACCATGACGCCCCTCCAGGACGCGGGCCGCACGATCCTCCATCACCGCCGACAGCACGGCGGCGTCGTTGGCGGCGTCGACCGGGTCGCGGCCGAGCCAGACCAGCAACACGGCCTTGAGCGGATAGCTGACCGCCGGATCGTCCAGCAGGTCCTCCAGGGTCGGGCGATCAGCGGCCATGGGTCGCCTCCTGTCGGCGAGCCTCGCGCCTTAGCCGCTGCCGCTCGCTCGAGGAAGCGACCGGGGCCGAGATCTGCGCCTCGGCCCAGGCGGCCAGAAGGTCCAGCGGATAGTAGGGCTTGTTACGGATGTGACGGCAGGGCGGACCACCCGACCCCGTGGAATAGGCGCGGGCCAGGGTCGTCGGTTTCATGCGGATGCCCCTGCCCTCCAGGAAGGCCGAGGCCTGCGCCCGGGTCAGATGATCGGCGAGCGGGCCGGGCGCGGCAGGGGTGGGCGGGGTCGGTTCGGGCGTCATCGACCGTCCTCCGGCCGGGCGCATTCGGGCGAGGAGCGGACGCCGCGCCCCGCCGTGAGGGCCAGGTAACAGTCCACGACAGACGAGACATAGTTCCGGGTCTCGGTGATGTTCGGGATCCGGCCGAGGCGGGCGACGCGATCGGGACCCGAATTATAGGCGGCGAGCGCCAGCCTGACGTCGCCGAAACGCAACATCTGCCGGGCCAGGTAATCCGCCCCGCCCCTGAGGTTCTCGAGCGGATCGAACCGGTCGCTCACGCCCAGATCCCGGGCCGTTCCCGGCATCAGCTGGGTCAGTCCGCAGGCTCCGACCGGCGAGCAGGCTTCGGCGCGATAGGCGCTCTCGACGATGACGAGAGCGTGCAGAAGCTTGGGGTCCAGGCCATGCCGTTCGGCGGCGTCGGCGATCGCAAGGCCGTACGGCTGCAGGGGCGAGGCGAGGCGGGCGGATGTCGCCTCTGTGGTTTCGGGGGATGAGCTGGGCGGGCCTTCGGGCGCGGCGTCCGCGAACAGGTCGCCGCCGGCGCGGCGCCAGTCGACGGGAGTCTGGGCGTCAACCGGGCCGGCGGCGAACGCCAGGGCGAGGGCGGCGCTGGCGCGCGCTGGGGCCATGAGCCTCACCATGTCAGGGCCTCCCGATAGACGCCCTCGATCCGCACGGTGCGGACCGGCCCGAAATACCGGCTGTCGAGGCTATTGGGCGTATCGCCCAGCAGGAAGCGTTCGTCGGCTTCGAGCCGGCGGCAGCCGCGCCAGACGGGCAAGACGGTCCCCGCACGGTCCCTCGCATGGACCGGGAGCAATCGTCCGGGCGCCACGAGCCATCGGCCATCGGCGCAGACCGCGTCCCCGCCGGTGGCGGCCACGCGTTTGATCAGCCGGACGTCGGCGGGCATGCCGAGCCGGGCGGTGTAGGCGCGGATAGCCGGCGGCTGCGCGATCGTCACGACCGCCCCGCGCACGGGCGCAGCGTCGGAGATCCGGAGATAGAGACCTTTGGGCAGGCTGGGGCTTTCGTTGACGATCGCGGGTGCCGGGCTGTCGGTCATGGCCCCGCCCAGGAGGACCAGGGCGAGCGCGGGGCCGAGGGCCAAAGCGAGGATGCGGCGGGCGAAGAGGGTGTGGCGGCGGGTCATCGGCTGTAGGGCTCCAGGATCAGGTCGCGCGTGATCATCACCCGGACGGGCGCCCCGGCCCGGACCTGGATCGAGGGGCGCACGCCGAGTTCGCGGTCGATCAGGCGGCCGCCCACCTGGGAGGCCTCGATCGAGGCGGCGTCGCCGGCGCTGGCGATTACCGAGCGGTCATCCGACTGGCCCCGGGCCAGTTCGCCGAGGGTCGTGATGGCGCCCGCGAACAGGCTGGCGACCCCGAGCGACCAGAGCCGGCGCTGGGTCCGCCCCTGGACGCCCACGGCGCCCTGGCCATCGACCCCCGGCTCCTCGGTCAGGATCAGGCTCTTGCCGTTGGGCAGGATCAACCGGTCCCACACGAGAAAGGCCCGGCGGTCGCCATGGGCGCTGTCGCCCTCGTGGCGACCGATCAGGCGCGTGCCCTGGGGGATGACGAGATGGCGACCGGTGATGGAGTCGAAGACGTTCTGGGTGACGGTGGCGACCACGGGTCCGGGCCGCGCGGTGTCCACCGCCGTGAGGAGGACGCCGGGCACGATGGCGCCGGCCTTCAGCTCATACGGCGAAACGGGGGCGACCAGGCCGTGGGGGCTGTAGATCGCGCCGTAGTCCCGGCTGGTCGCATCCTGCGCCGCCCCCGCGCTGCTCGTATCGGGCGAGGCGGACGGACGCGCGCCGCCCTCGAAGAAGAGACCCGAGGCCGCCGCCTGCTGGGCGGGCCCCGGTCCTCGGGCGGACGGTGGGCGCGTCGGACCGGAGCGCGCGGCCGGGATCGGCGCCGGGGCGGCGATCGACGGGTCGGTCCGGGTCCCCTGCCCCGGCCGGCGCGGTGCGGGGAGTTCCTCGGGTCCAGTGGGCAGCCGATCGTAGCTGGCGGGCTGTTCGGTGACGCGGTCGGACGGACGGACCCCGCCCCGGGCTTCGTCAGGACGGTCCGCCTCGGCCGCGTCGCGGGCCTTGGCCTTGAGATCCGGCTGGATGATGAAGGCCCAGGTCAGGGAGGCGGAGAGCAGCAGGGCCGCGCCGCACACCATGGCCTGAACGACGGGCTTGCGGATGCGGACCGCGCTTGGGCGAGCCGCACGCCCCATCAGCGGCGGCGGCGGCGCCTTTGGCGTGGGAGGCGTATCGGGTGCGTCCGGAGGCGTTGCCCTGTCGTTTGGAGGGGGGCGATCGGTCATCGCGCCGCTCCTTCCAGGCGACGGATACGCACGACTTGCGGGCGCAGGTCACCCAGTCGCAGCTCGGCCTCGTCGAACAAACGGTCCACGATCAGCACGCCCTCGGCCTGGCGGTAGTTCACGAGCTGGAGGTCCTCCCCCGACCGGACGAACAGGGCCGGCGCCTCGTCGGTCTCGGCATCCGACGACAGGGTGATGAAGGTGCGGACGCCGTCATTGAGGACCGCCGTCGGCGTCCAGCGGGGCGCGCGCCCCCGGGGCTCGATCCGGTACCGGGTGTCCGGGATGCCCTGCGGGCTGACCACCGAGACATCGACCGGCGGCAGGCCGTCGGAGATCGGATCCAGTGGGGCCGATCCGGCGGCGCCATAGTCCCAGGCGACCGCCGCGTTGAAGGCATCCGCAGCCCCACTGCGCAACGTCAGCAGATAGACCCGCTGACTGGTGGTGATCACCAGATTGGTTTCCAGGCCCGTCTGCAGCGGCTTGATCAGGACATGGGTGCGGGTGCTCGACCCGGCGCCCGACTGGCTCTCGCCGATCTGCCAGCGGACGGTGTCCCCGGCCGCCTTGGCCGAGACCGTCTCGCCGGGCGCCAGGGTCAGGGCGGTGACGCGGAGCGGCGCGGTCCAGACATCGTAGACCCGACCCTCGCCCCAGGCGAAGACGCGCACGCCGCCGACGAAGGCATCCTCGCTGGAGGCCGCCCGCGCAGACCGGTTGGCGGCGGCGATCGCCGGGCGACCCACCGGCTCGGTGGCAGCCGGTCGATCGACCGCGCGGCGGAGGGGCGCGCGGGCGGTTTCGATTTCGGCGAGGTAGGGGCGCGGACCCGGGCCCGTCGGCGAGGCGCGAGAGGCATCGGCGGGGTCCGGACCCAGCGGGGCGGCGTCGGTGTCGACCGCAGGCGCGAGAACGGCGGGCATGGCCGTCGCGGCCGCCGCAGCCAAGGGGGCGACACGCGCCGTCGGCGGGGCGGCGCCGGCGTCGGGTCGCAGGAGGGCGCAGCCGCCTGTCAGCAGACAGAGGGCGACCGTGCTCAGGAAGCGTCGGGGGTCCATGATACGTCCTCGATTTTAAGGCCCAGGGGATTTTTCATCAGCTCCGCCTCGGTCCTGGGAGGTTGCTGGGTGACGGTGATCAGGGCGCGCCAGCGTTCGGCGCCGGCCTGCTGACCGTTGAGAAAGCGGGTCTCGCGCCACTGCAGGTCGAAGGTCCTCTCGCTGCGTCGCACGACGTTGAGAACCTCGACGGTGATCGCCTCGCGTCCCGCCTCGGCGAAGGGGTCGTGGGTCTGGGCCCAATCGTTCAGGAAGCCGGAGGCCCCGGGGGTCAGAAGTTCATAGGCCCGGAGCCAATTCTGCCGGATGACGATCGGATCGATGGACTTGGACCGGACGTCGCGGATCCATTGCGCCAGGGCATAGCCGGTCTGGGCCTCCGTCGGCTCATAGCGGCCGTCCAGGGCGGTGATCCGCTGGGTCTGGCCCCAGTCGGAGACCTCGACCACGAACGGACGCACGAGCGCCCGGTCCGCCTGGACCCACCAGCCGGCTCCCAGGAAGGCCGCCAGTCCCAGGTTGGCCAGGGCGATGCGGCGCCAGTTGCGCGCGTGGGCAATGGAGAGCCCCATGCGGTCGTCCCAGACCTGGCCGGCGCGTTGGTAGGGGGTGGCGTCCGGCGAGGCGCTCAGGCGTCGCTTCGGCTTGAAGAAGGGATGCATGGATCAGGTCTCCTCGGAGCGTATGGACGGGGACAGGGAGCCGCTGGTCTCGCCGGCCGGCATCAGGCCGCGACCGCTGTTGGCGACGAAGAAAGCCTGGAGGGCGGCCGATCGACTCGCCGGGGCGCGGGCCCCGGAACGAGCGACATCCTGCGGCAGCGGGGGATAGGACCCGCCTTCCCCCCGCCCAAGCGCAGGGGGGCGAGAGGAAGACCCGATCTCGGCGCTCGTTGGTGCGGTGCCCGCCGCGTCTCCGGTCGCGGCCGAGACGGACGGTGTCACGGGCCCGGTAGGGGATGACGGCGACGGGGGCGCGGCGGACGGGCCGGGCCCGCCGGACGCCGTGCGCTGGGAAACTCCGCCTTGGGCGCGAGCGGACCCCGATGGCGAGGACGGCGGCGTCCCGGGAGACGGACGGGGGCTTGAGGGGCCTGCGCCAGACGGCGAACCGCTGCCGCCCGGTGGGCGGGCCGAGGACGCGGCGCCCGAGGCCGATCGCGCCGAACCGCTGACCGCCGCCGCCCGGCCGGCCATGGCGCCCGCCCCGGCCGCGGCGCCGGCGGCGAGCGCGCCGGCCCCGGCGACGGCCAGGCCGCCGGTCAGGGCGGAGCCGGCCGCCAGGGCGGGCCCCCCCGTCACCAAGGCCGAGGCGAGGTTCGGGATGAAGATCGCCAGCATCGCCAGCAGCAGGGACGCCACCAGGATGGTCAGGGCCTCGTAGACATCGGGGTTCGCCGACGGCTGCAGCTGGTCGAAGATCGTGCGGGCGCCGGAGACCACGATCGCCAGGGCGAGCACCTTCAGCCCCGAAGAGACGACATAGCCCAGCGGCCGCTCGGCGAGGAAGGCGGTCTTGTTCCAGATGCCGAACGGCAGGAGCACGAAGCCGCCAAGGGTGACGATCTTGAACTCCAGCAGGGAGACGATGATCTGCAGGGCCAGGATGGCGAAGGCCAGCATGATGCCGATCATCGCCAGGCCCAGGATCAGGGCGTCGGCCATATTGCCCATGACATCGAGCGGATTGTCGACCGGCGCGGGTGTCTCCCCGAGCGCCCTGACGATCTCCCAACCCTGCTGGAGGATGGCCCCCGGGTTGAGAAACTCCTCCCGGGTCAGCGAGCCGCCGCCCGCGGTGAGACCGAGTTCGAGAAAGCCGGCGTAGATCGTCTCGGACAGGGCCTGCCAGTCGTTGATCAGCCAGGCGAAGGTCCCGATCAGAAGCACCTTGCCGAAGCCGGAGGCGAGCACGTCACGGTTCGGGGACAGGGCCCACTGGATGCCGGTCAGGGCGACGACCAGGGCGATGAGGAGCCCGAACACGCCGTTGACCGAGCCCTGAAGGGCGTCGAAGCCGGCCGTGACGGTGTTCGAGAACACCACCATCAGCTCGTTCGGGGTTTCCATGCCGGGGCCGACCATCGGACGCGCCTCAGTCCCGGGCGTGGCTGAAGGGATCGAAGGACGGCGCGCGCGGGGCCGTCGACGCGCGACCCCAGAACCGGTGCCGGGCCTCTGCGGCCGCATCGCGTTCGGCCGCCTGGCGAGCCGTGGCCTCGGCCATCAATCGCGACTGGGCCAGCAGGGTGGTTCGCATGCTCGCCAGATCCTCGGCGAGCACGGCCAGCATCTGGGTGGAGGACTGGATGGCGGCGGTCTGGCCTTCAGCCGCCTCGCTGGCCGACAGGGCACCTCTGAGCCTCTGGTCCCGCCCCGCGCTCAGGCGCTCGAGTTCGGCGGCGGAGCGGGCCACGTCCTCCGCGGTCCGACGCGCCGTGGTGCTGCGCTGCTCGCCGAGCGCCAGAAGGTCCGCGCCGGAGAGATCGTCCGGATAGAGGTCGGCGAACTGGCGCTGGACCCCCTCGAGCGTTGCAGCGGCGCCGCGCACGGTGCGGGCCAGTTCACCGATGTCGCGCAGCGTCGCCGAGGTTTCCGCGAGATGGCTATAGGGCGAGGCCGCCAGGGTGCGGGCCTCGTTGGCGAGCTGACGGGCCTCGTTGGCGAGGCTCTCGAGCTGACGCGCCGCCTGCAGGCTGGTCTGCACATGGGCGCGTGGATCGAACACGATCTGCTGGCCGCGCGCGGGCGGGCCGGCGGTCACGGCCATCGACAGGACGGCCAGAGCGACGAGGGCGGATCTACTCGGCCGCGAGCCGATCGGCGAAGGATGGGTCGAAGCTGTCGAAGACGTTGTCGACATGATGCACTCCCTTGGCTTTGAGGAATTCGCGGACGAAGCGGTCCGGACGCGTGTCGTCGGGATCGAGTCCGGCCAGCACGGTCTCGATGAGGGTCTGATCTTCGGGCGACGACGACCCGCACAGGGCGAGGCCCGCCCCGGTCAGCTTCAGGTCGAACATCCGCCGCCCGGCGGGCTGGCGCAGGTAGTAGGATCGCTTCGGGGTCGCCCAGGCGATCAGTTCGAGCTGACGCCGGTTCAGGCCGAACATCCGGTAGAGATCGGCCGAGGCCGGCTCGAGGGCGCGGGGATTGGGCAGGAAGATCTGGGTCGGGCAGCTCTCGATCAGGGCCGAGGCAATCGAGGAGCGCACCACATCATCCAGGGACTGGGTGGCGAAGAGGACGGCCACACCCTTCTTGCGCAGGGTCTTCAGCCACTCCCGGATGCGGGCGGCGAAGGCAGTCTCGCCGAGGAAGAGCCAGGCCTCGTCGAGGATCAGCAGGGTCGGTCGCCCGTCGAAACCACGCTCGATCTCATGGAACAGGGCGCCCAGCACCGGAGCGACCGCGGACGGCGTCGCCATCAGGCTCTCAAGCTCGAAACAATCAAAGGCCGCCGGCGTCGTGTCGTCCGGCGCCACGCCGTCGACGAGCGCGCCGTGCGGACCCTTCAGCGTCAGGGGTTCGAGCGCCGCGGCGACGGCCTTGTCCTGGACGAGGGCGCAGAAGACGGTCAGCGTCCGTTGGCCGGCGGGGGCCTGGGCCAGGGCGCCGAGCGCGGCCCAGATCTCCTCGCGGACCCGCGGGACCGGCTCCAGACCCGCGAGCCGAACGGCGTCGGCGAGCCACTCCGAGGCCCAGGCCCGCTCGCCCTCGTCGTCGATCCGGGCCAGGGGCTGCAGGGTGAAATCGCCGCCGGGCCGCAGGGGATGCCAACGACCGCCGACGGCCAGGGCCGCCGCCCGCGCGCTGCGGCCCTTGTCGAAGGCGACCACGCGCGCGCGCGGATACCGGAACCACTGGAGCGCCAGGAAGGCCAGCAAAGCGCTCTTGCCGGCCCCGGTCGGCCCGACCACCATGGTGTGACCGACGTCGCCGACGTGGAGCTCGAGCCGGAAGGGGGTCGAGCCGCTGGTGCGCGCCACGGCCAGCGGCGGACCGCCCAGATGAGCGTCGCCCGATGGTCCGGCCCACACGGCCGAGACCGGCAGAAGATCGGCCAGGTTCAGCGTCGAGACCAGAGGACGCCGGACATCAGCATAGGGTTCGCCGGGGAGAGAGCCGAGCCAGGCCTCGACCGCGTTTAGATCCTCCGTGCGGGCGATGAACCCCTGGGCGTTCAGGGTCGCCTCGACCGCGCGGGCCTGCTCGGCGGCCCGGTCCGGATCGCGCGCCAGGAGGGTGATGGTGGTGGTCAGATAGCCGTAGGCGCAGGCGTCCGACCCGAGGGCCTCCAGAGCGCCATCGCACTCCTCGGCCTTGGCGGCGGCGTCGGTATCGAGGAGCGGGACCTCCTCCTTGGTGATCGCCTCGCGCAGCAGGGCCCCGACGCCCTTCCGCTTGGCGAACCACCGCTTGCGCAGCTTGACCAGCTCGACCTCGGCGTCCGCCTTGTCCAGGCCGAGCCATCGGGCGGACCAGCGGTAAGCGAACGGCAGGGCGCCGAGCGCATCGAGCAGGCCCGGTCGGGTGCTCGCCGGGAGGCCCCGGACCGAGACCACCTTCAGCGTGTGACCGTCCAGGGTCGGGCTGACGCCGCCGACAAGCGGCGCGTCCGCCAGCCAGGCATCCAGAAACATCGGGGTGTCCGGGGCTTCGAGCCTGACCGGGCGCGGCGAGACGCAGGCATGAAGCCAGGTCAGCAGGGCCCCGTCATCCAGCGGCTCGACCTCGGGCAGGGCGTCGGCGATCAGGTCGGCGATCTGCGCGATCTCGCGACGATAGGCGTCCAGGGCCGTGCGCCAATCGCGGCTGGCCGGCTCCGCGCCGTCGAACAGCCAGCGCTCGACGCGTCGCGTATCGTCCGCAGGCGGCAACCAGGTCAGGGCGGCGCGATAGTCCGTCTCGTACGCCGGCTCGCTCGTCTCGAAGAGCGCCCGTCGCTCCGCGTCGACGAGCCAGGCCGCACCGTCCTCGAAAGCGCTGTGCGGATAGGGGTCGGCCGCGCGCCGGCGGGCGTCCACGTGCAGGCACCAGCCGCTGCCCAGGCGCTTGAGCGCATTGTTCAGCCGGGCCCGCACAGACATCAGCTCTGCGTCAGAGGCGGACTCCAGATCCGGTCCACGGAACCGCAGTCCGGAAGTGAAGGACCCGTCCTTGTTCAGAATGATCCCGGGCGCGACCAGGGCGGCCCACGGCAGATGATCGGCCAGCAGAGCCGGACGCTGTCGGTGTTCGTCAAGAAAGCGCATGATCGGGCCTCAGGCGTCCAGATGGCCGGGTAGGGCCAGGTGCCGGCGCAGCACGTCAAAGAACCGCTTGTCGGCCCGGGCGGCGTAGAGGCCGACCGCATGCGCGACCACCCACCACAGCAGGCCGAGCCACCAGATCCGCAGGGCGAGGCCGAGCACTACGGCGATCGTGCCCATCACGATGGCGTAGTCCCGCGGCATCCCCGCGATCGTCACCGGTTCGGTGAGGGCGCCGGCGACGGGGAGGTCCCAGCCCGTCGGGCGAGCGTCTGGCGGCGCGCCGGTCATCAGCCGATCTCCATGCCGCCGGCGAACCCGAAGAATTCGAGGAAGAAGGTCGAGGCCGCGAAGGCGATCGACAATCCGAACAGGATGCCGAGCCCGCGCCGCATCGACGAGCCGTTCTCGCTCATGGCGACGCCGGCGCCGAACAGCACCACGGCGATGACCGCGGCGGCCTGGACGACGGGCCCCGTCACGGACTCCACGATCTGTTGCAGCGGACCTTCCCAGGGCATGCCTGAGCCACCTGCCCAGGCCTGACCCGCCGACAGAAGGCCGCAAGTCACCGTCGCAGCCAAAAGGCCACGTTGAAGTAAACGTCGCATAATGAATATCCTGCTGAGTGCGCAAACGGATGCACTGGCAACTCAAGGCAAGCAAAACTGCCCACAGACTGTCAACAATGACTTGGAATATATTTTTTGCAGTTCGATAGCGTCACGACGAAGGGGGCCAGAGTCGGCATCCCAAGTGGGAGATGCGGGCCCGGCAACTCATCTGCGACTTGCCAGATCGGCCACGAACGCCCGCCGGGACGGGCATTTTCAGTATTGACGCCAAGGTCTCGCCATCGTGCACGAGGCTTTTCCGTGCTGGTGCCCGGTGTCGCTGCTCGCTCCACGCGCGCATTCAGGTTGTGCACAGGTCGAAGGAATATTGTTCGTTCGGACCGTCGATCGAGCGTTCGCCTGGCGCAGCGCCCCATCTGCGTCGGACGAGACACCTTCGAGGCGGCCTCATCTCCATCGTTACAGCGGCGCTTCAATGAAGATTTAAGTCGGAACCGTTGCGTTAAGCTTCGCATCTCATCCGCTGATGATCGCGGACGAGCGCGATGCCTCTTTATTCCTTCCGTCTTCACGATGGTCCGGCGTTCACGCCGCTCATGCGGACCGTCAAGGCCGCAGACGATAAGGAAGCGAGCGATCTAGCGCAGTTGAGGCTGACTCTCACCAGTATGTTCACGCATGCTGCGGTCCATCACACCGGCTAAAGATATGCCCGGCTTAAGCGTGACAGCCAGCGGCTCTTGCCGCGTCCGCGTCACCTCGGCACCCGACACTTCGTCGGTCGGCGAGCACGCTGGAGAAATCGGGCAGGTCGCTCAATAGTATCGGGGGATCGGGCCGAGCTGCGGCGTCTGGCCGGGTAGGTCGACTTCCACCTCGTCGACGTAGCACCAGCCCCAACCCTCCGGCGGGTCGTAACCCTCGATGATTGGATGCCCCGTCTGTTGGAAATGAGCGGTCGCGTGCCGGTTTGGGGATTGGTCGCAGCAACCGACATGCCCGCACTCGCGGCAGAGACGCAGATGCAACCAGGCGTCGCCGATCTTCAGACAGTCCTCGCAGCCTCGGTCGCTCGGCGTGACGTCTTGTATCGTCGATAAGTGGCTGCACGGGTCCGTCATGATCGTCTCCCTTCGCCTACGGCGAGCGGATCGTCGTTAAGCGAGGCGAGAGAGCTATTGGTAGGCCCGACCGCCGCATCCTCGCAGCTCCCGTTCCTTGTCACAGCAAACCTGTCGTCCCGGCTTGGCCTCAGGGTCAACCGGCGGCGGCGGGTAGGGTTCCGCCCCCTGGGGACATGGCCCGGTAAGAGCCATCCCAATGTCGGTCTAGCGCCAGACGCAGACGTTCGCTCCGCGCCCGAAACACGACATTCTGCTCCAGGTCGAAATCTTTCAACTTCGGCTTCTTTGTTGGCGGCAATGAACGACCCGGACCTGAGTTGTCACCCTAGCAGTTGAGGTAGCCGACCGATCTCGGTTGGGCAGCTACGGTCGCGGCCGGCGCCCCTGCGAGCAGGCGTTTGACCCGTTTGAGCAACTGATCCGGGCGGAAAGGCTTGGTGATGAAGTCGGCGGCGCCGTTCGATACCGCACATCGGACGTCCCGCTCGCAACGTGATGCGGTCAACATCAGGACCGGCGTGTCTCGATGAAAGCGATCGGCCTTCAAGGTACGCAACACGTCAAAGCCATCCAACACCGGCATGGATACGTCCAGGATCACGAGGTCTGGACAGTCGCTGTATGCACGATGAAGCGCGTCTTCGCCGTCCTGGGCTACCGTTACCGTCATGCCGTGACCTTCCAGGGTCTGCCGCACCAGAGCCGCTAGGTACCGGTCATCTTCGGCAACCAGAATTCGGGGTTGGGGCAAGTGGGGTCACCGTTCACTGGGACCGACACGGCCCCTCTCGCAGAGCAATCTGGCGGGCACAGGTGAAAATCGGGTTTCGAGAATCAGGATCCTTTATGGGCTCTCGTATAGTCGTCCAGCCAGAGAAGCGTGTCCTGTTCCAACAGATCGCAGACCATGTCCGCCAGGGCGTCGGGCTGGATGGGTTTGCAGACGTATCCCGACGCCCCGGCCTGTTTCGCCCGAACGATGTCCTCCACATCATGCGAGGCCGTGAGCATCAGGATCCGGACATTATCCCATGAGGGGGCGGCCCGGAGATGACGCAGAAGCTCCAGCCCCGGAACGTCCGGAAGCCCGAGATCGAGAAGGACCAGGTCCGGCGGCGTCTTGGCCATGCGCGCCAAGGCCTCGGCTCCGGTGCCCACGACTGTGATCGTTTGCCCCCTCGACGAGAGAATCGCCTGGGCAAGTTGTCGGATGAAAGGGTCGTCATCGACGACCAAGACTTGATGAGATCGCTGCGGCTTCTGACCAGACACCTCTGGGCGCCTAGGCGGCGATCATGCGGTCAACCGCATTGATCAAGGCATCGCCTGAGAGCGGCTTTTCCAGCCAAGTCGCGCCGAGATTTTCTGCTTCACGGCGGCTAGCGTCGGACGACCAGGCCGTCAGCATCAGGACCGGCGTCTCAGCGATGTCCGGGTCCGCTCGGATTTGCTTGAGCGTGTCCGTGCCTGACAGGCCCGGCATGGAAAAATCCATGATGATGGCGGCCGGTGCAAGGGACCGCGCCTTAGCGACACCCTCGGCGCCCCCGTCAGCGAGGGTCACGACATGCCCCGCGCTCTCCAGATGGACGCGCGTCAATTCTCGCATGAAGGGGTCGTCATCTATGACCAAGATCGAATGGCGAGTGCTCACTTGGACGCAATCCATAACTAGAATCAGGCGGCCAAAGCCATCCAGTTCTCGACAAGTTGGCCTTGAGTGAATGGCTTAGCAAGCTGAGCCTTAGCGCCGAATGTCTCTGCGAGTTTCATGTAGAAGGCAGGGCCGAGACGCCCCCCGCCGGTCACGGCAAGGACGGCCATGTCCGGCGCAATTGCGCCCAACTGCAGCAGCACCTCAACGCCGTCGACTTCAGGCAGGATGATATCCAGCACCATGCTGGCGTCAGGATGCCGGCGAGCCATAGCCAACGCCTGACGACCATCTACGGCGTGGATCACTTCAACATCCGCCGACACCAGGGCCGCGCTGATTTCGGAGGACCAGAAGGGGTCGTCCTCGACGACAATGCATTTCGACACGGACGAACTCACAGCGATGGTCGGACTACGCCCCCGGCTACAGAACGTCGTTTACTATAGCAACTTTCACGCGATCGCTATCTGATTTATCAGCTCACGGATAAACGTATCGAGCAGTTCGGTTTCTGCGCCCAGATCGCGGCACCGTTTGGCAGCCGCTTCAAGATCGAAAGCGGCGCTGGAAACCCCCATGAAGCCAAAGCTGCCTGCCGTTCCTGCGATGGAGTGGCTATAGGCCGCCATGGCGTCGGCTCTACGGTCGGAAGGCAAGGCGCGGAGGCGGGCGAACTCGCCCGCGAACGTATCCATTTGCGCCCTGTACCGCGCTTTCAGCTCTGCAAGAGGGTCCTGCGTGATGCTGTCTTCCGGGGCCTTCGCAGGCGAGCGATCGTGCAACCCGGCCACGCGGGAAAGCAGGCCCAAGAGGTCCTCCACCTTGATGGGCTTGCCGAGATGGTCGTCCATTCCGGCAGCGCGACAGGCCTCTATCTGATCTGCCAGTACGTTCGCGGTCAGGGCGGCCACGGGAATGTCTTGCGCCCCGTTGTCCATCGCGCGGATCAAACGGGTCGCGGCCAGACCGTCCATGCCCGGCATCTGCACATCCATGAGGACGAGATCGAACGCGGTGTTTCGGCCAAGCATTTCGACCGCCTCGTCTCCAGACGTGGCGCAAACGACGGCGTGCCCCTCGCGCGAAAGCAAGATTTCCAGAAGTTCGAGATTGGTCGCCACGTCATCCACGGCGAGAATCCGCAGGGGCCGGCTCGATGAGGCTTTTGTCGGCGCGATTGCCGGGGGTGATTGAGCCTCGGCAGGCGAATAGGGCAGGTTGAAGATCGCCGTGGTCCCGACGTCGGGCTGGCTCTCCAGGGTCACGTCGCCTTGCATCAGGCGGGCGAGGGATCGGCTGATGTTGAGCCCCAGACCGGTCCCGCCATACCTGCGGCCGACCGCCGTGTCGGCCTGGGTGAAGCCCTGAAAGAGACGGGCGAGGGCTTCGGGCGCGATACCGATCCCGGTGTCGATGACCCTCAAGTCGAGTCGACCGCCCGACATGCCGACGCTCAGCGTGACGGAGCCCGCGTGCGTGAACTTCGCTGCATTGCCGAGCAGGTTCAGCAGCACCTGCCTGGTGCGTTGCTCGTCACCAATGATCCAGGGGCTGACGGCGGCGTCGAAGGCGAGTCTGAGATCCAGGCGCCCGGCCACGCTCACCTGCGTCAGGTCGACCACATCGGCGGCGAGGCCCTTCAAGTCGAAGGCCCTTCGCTCCGTCGTCATCTTGCCGGACTCGATCTTGGAGAAATCGAGAATGTCGTCGATCAGAGCGGACAGCCCCTTTCCGGCGGTGCGGATGCGATCGAGGTATCGCCGCTGATCGTGGTCCAGCGATGTGTTGGACAGCACCTCCGCGAATCCCAGCACGCCGTTGAGGGGCGTGCGGATTTCGTGACTCATGTTGGCCAGGAAGTCGGCCTTGGTCCGGGCGGCGTCTTCGGCGACCGCTCGTGCTTCGGCCAGAGCCATCTCACGTTCGCGACGGTCGGTGACGTCGCGAACGGAATCGTTGATCTCGACGATGACGTCATTCTCATCGCGCTGGAAACGGGATCGCGCTTCGAGCCACCGAACCAAGCCATCCTTGGTCAGCGCTCGATATTCGACGGTGAGCGGCAATCGGGTCTTGGCAGCCTGTCTGAACTCCCGGGCGATGCGGGCATGATCTTCGGGAACCATGAAGTCATAGGGCGTGCGCCCGATCATCTCTTCCGGAGCGTATCCGAGCAGTTCTTTGATAGACGGCGACAGGTAGCTGAAAATACCCTCGGGACTGTAGGTGGCGATGACGTCGCTCACATTGTCGGCCAGCAGGCGATAGCGCTGTTCCTGCTCGACCGCCGTCTCGATGGCCCTGCGCTCGTCTGTAAGGTCCTTGAACACGCCGAAGAAGCCCGTGACACGACCCGTGGTGTCCCGTTGCACCTCCGCCAGCGAACGCACGTTGCGGCGCGAGCCGTCCGAGCGGACCAATATGGCGTCAAACTCCCAGCCCTGGCCGTTTTCGCTGCGCGTCTTGATCAGGTCGGCGATGAGTTTTCGATCCTCCTCGACGTAAAACGCCAGGGCGTCGCCAAGGCCGGGATTATAGGTCGCGGGGTCCTCGCCGTGAATCGCATAGACCTGCGGCGACCAGAACACGGCGCCGGTCTGGGTATTCAGGGTCCAGTAGCCCGTTGCGGATAGCCGTTCGCCGAGATCGAGGATGCGATGCCTGTCCTCAAGGTCCTTCCTCGCGCGCGACAGGTCGATCTGGTCCACGACGAGATCAGCCAGAGCGCACAGATGGGCGAGATCCGCCTCGTCCGGAGCCGGACGCGCCTCGGTGTCGATCACGCAGAGCGAGCCGAGGTTTACCCCTTCGCTCGTCGTCAGGGTCGCGCCGGCGTAGAAGCGGATGTGCGGCGCGCCGGTGACGAGGGGATTGTCCTTGAACCGCGCGTCGAGTGTCGCATCCTCGACGACCATGACCGCATGCGCGCCAAGTTGAATGGCATGATCGCAGAACGCCCAGCCGCGTTCGGTTTCACGGACATCAAGGCCAATGCAGGACTTGAACCACTGCCTGTCCGTATCGACGAGCGACACCAGCGCGATCGGCACCTTGAAGTGCGCGGCAGCCATCGCGGTGATGCGATCAAACCTTGCTTCAGGCGGAGTATCGAGCACGGCCTGATCGTGCAGAACGCCTAGCCTTGCAAACTCGTCCACTGCCTTCACCCTCCGTGCCACGCAGACATATCGGCGCGCATCGTAAGGAATTGCTATCGACGATTCAGACGCGCTGAACCTGCACTACTCACCATTTGGACCGTAGAGCCTTTCGTCCGGCGGCCGAGCTGTAAGTGGCGTCATGGCGATCACCCCAAAGCAGACCTTCCGAATGACCGAGACGAGTCAAAAGCGGCCTCGAACTCCCGCTGAAATAACTGCACCAGCAATCCTGCGATGAG
Source organism: Brevundimonas sp. LM2 (assembly GCF_002002865.1). NCBI lineage: Bacteria > Pseudomonadati > Pseudomonadota > Alphaproteobacteria > Caulobacterales > Caulobacteraceae > Brevundimonas > Brevundimonas sp. LM2. Next base: position 3,490,273 of record NZ_CP019508.1, read on the forward strand.
TTCGCGAGGCTGCGACGCACGGTTGCCGGGGGCTCGGTTTAGGTCGGAGGCCCGCTTTTGGAAGGATCGACGTCCGGCTAGCCGAGGCAGACCAGGCGATACTCGTTATCCGAAAAGCCCTGCACTTCCAGCACGGCGTCCACGACCCGGCCGGCGGTCGTGCGGCGGATCTGGATGATGACGTCGACACCCTGTGCGAGGGTGCGCCGTGAGACCGCCGGCAGAACCTCCGCGATCAGATCCTCCAGGCGGATGAGAGCCTCGTGCGCGGAGTTGGCGTGGATCGTCGACAGGCCGCCAGGGTGGCCGGTGTTCCATGCCTTCAAGGTCTCCAGCGCGGCTGACCCATCCCTCATCTCACCGATGACGATCCGGTCGGGACGCATGCGCAGGGCGTCGCGCACGAGATCGACGACGCCGATCACCACAGGGTATCTTCTTGTGAGGGTCGCCACGAGATCCCAGGCCGAGCACTGCAGCTCCGGAGTGTCCTCGATCAGGAAAACCCTGTCGTTGGCGAACGACGGCTCGGCCAGAAGGGCGTTGGCGAGCGTCGTCTTGCCCGATCCCGTTCCGCCCGAGATCAACAGGTTGCGCCGGTTCTGGACCGCGTCTCGCAGAGCGGCGGCCTGAGCCCCGGTCATGACACCGTCGCGCACATAGTCGTCCAGGCCCCAGATCACCGAGGGGCGTTTGCGGATCGAAAAGGCCGGGCCCGCGGTCACCGGGGGTAGGAACCCCTGAAAGCGTTCACCCGTCACCGGAAGTACGCCGGACAGCCGTGGCGTCTCTCGCGTCACCAGTTCTCCGACATAGTCCGCGATCAACCGGACGACCCGGTCGCGGGCATCCGGGTCGAGACGGACGCTCGTGTCGCGCCGCCCCTCCCCCGTGCGGTCGAGAACGAGCCTCCCATCGGGGTTCACGAGGATCTCGACCACCGACGGGTCCAACAAGGCCTCGAGAATGGTCGGTCCGAGGGCATGACGGAGCGCCTCGAGTTTGCGCTCGACGACGATTGGATGGGCGATCATTCCGCACCTGACGGAGGGCGTGGCGCATCGCCCTGAACCTGCTGGCGCTGTGATCGGGACCCGGCGATGAGACGCGCCGCCGTGTCGTCGAGAAGCCTCTCGATCCGTCGGTCTACGGCCGCGCGGGTGACGGGGTCCTGGTCGGTGACGGCATCCGGCAGCCGAAGGAAGAAGGCCCGGGCGACCTCGATGAGGAGTTCCTGGATGATCTGCACGTCCCGGGCCGTGGAGCGCATATGATCGCGCAGGGCCCGATCCAGCTGGAGAAGCCGATCCTCGGGATCGGCGGGGATGCTTCGAGCGAGGCCCTTGCCGATAACCCGACCCGCTGCCTGACTGAGGGGGATGTTGGCGGTGCGAGCCTCCCGCTGGAGGGCGGCGATCACCCGGGGGTCGGTGAGATAGACCTGCACCCGCGTCGCCGTGGCGTCAGGCCCGGCCATCGGAATCTCCCTGAAGGCCGTCGAGGATCGCCTGTTCGGCGGCGTAGGCGGTCGAGATCCGTTCGTAGGTCTCGGCCGCCCTGGCCGCGACACGCTTGTCATGGATGGCGGCCTCGACCTCCTTGAACAGCGGCAGCGCCGCCTCGGGGTCCTCGCCGAAACTGCGTCGCCCCGCCCAGGGATGAGGCGGCGCGCCCGGGCTGTCGATCCGCAGCAGCTGGTTCGGCGGAACGAGGTCGGCCCGGCTTCGGAAGGGCTTCTGGCGATCATACTGGACCTTGCGGGTTCGCAGCGGCCGATGGCCGGCGGCGAAGGTCAGCTGGACGTCATCCGGCAAGGCCCGGATCTCGCCGGGTTCGAGCAGGGGGCGCTCAACGTGAGACTGGCTGACCGAGCTGCGGCCGCCGCCGAGGCCGGCCGGGCCGCTGCGACTGGTCTTGCGCTCCAGCACCGTGCCGGTGAGCTTCGAGACCTTGTCCTGCGTCAGGGGATCGAGCGCGCTGAAGGCGGTGTAGACATGACAGTTGTCCAGGATGGTGTTGTTGACGCCGTAGGTCTCGACGATGTCATTCAGGGATTGCGCCACGAACATGGTCTTGATCCCGTAGCCGCTCATGAGCCGCAGGGATTTCTCGAAGAAGGCCAGCCTTCCGAGCAGAGGAAACTCATCCATCAGCATCAGGAGGCGTCGCTTTTTCGGACGGCCTGCGTCGTCCCTGGTCTCGTGGGTGGTGAGCGTCTGGGCCGCCGCATAGAAAAGCAGCCGCACCACCGGCTTCAGGGCGACGGCGTCGGCGGGCGCGACCTGGACATAGAGGGAGATCGGAGCCTCCGCGCACATCAGGTCACCGAGGGAAAAGTCCGAAGCGGACAGGGATCGCTCCAGATCCTCGCCCGCAAGCCATTTCAGATAGCTGCGCGCCGTCCCCTGCACCGATGTGCGGAACCGGTCGTGCATCGCCGCATAGCCCTTGACGGCGGTCGAGATGAAGGGATGCACCTCGGGGTCGCCGCCCGGGTCCTTCCGGTGCAGCGTCCTGACCATCACGTCGGCGGCCGCATCCAGGTCCGCCAGCAGGGCGCGGACCGTGAGGAGCGACTTGTCCGCATCGGGCGCCGTGTAGAGCACATGCAAAATCACGGCCTCCATGATCTCGGACGCGGCCTTGTCCCAGATGGCTTCGTCGTCCCGCGCACCTCCGGGGTCGCTGAGGATGGCGACCAGCCGCTGGACCTGCGCCAGTTCCTGGGGACCGGGACGGATCTCGGCGAGCGGATTGAACCGCGCCGAAGCGGGGTCCCGCGGATTGAAGAACAGGGCATGGCTGTGAATCGAGCGCCACCCCGCCGTGACCCGCCAGAGTTCTCCCTTGGGATCGTGCGCCAGGACGCTGTCCGTCCAGCTCAACAGGGTTGGAATGACATGACCGCGTCCCTTGCCCGCGCGGGTGCCCCCGGTCACCAAGGTCGGACGGAGATCCATCGTCGCCAGAAGTCTGCCGTCCAGCCGTCCCAGAACGCACCCCGCCCCGTCGCGCAGTCCGGCGCGGGATGCTTCTGCGAGTCCGCCCCAGCCCCTGGTCCGGCGTGGGCTCGCGCCGTCGAACAGCAGGGTCGCTCCCATCCCGGATGCCGTAACCAGAAGAAAGGCGGAGACCGGCAGGGAGAAGGCCTCGGGGTACTGGACCCCGAACGTCTGGCGCCAGAGGATGATCGACCACGGCCAATAGACTCCCACGTCGTCCGCCCGAAGGTTCGGGCCCAGCGCAGCGTGAAACGCGAACTGCCAGGCAAAACACTGGGTCGCGGCCTGAAGGCCAGCGAGGACCGCAACGGCGGTGACGACCAAACGCATCTGAGACATGGAGCCGATCCCACAGGCTGACAGACGCCCAAGGGAGAGGCTCGATTCAGGCGGCTTTCTGGCGGGACGGGGCCGATCGTCCGTCGCTTTGGATCAATATATTCGCCTGACGTTGCAGAACGGGCCGCGCGGCCAGCCTCAGGTCGCCAATATATTCTCGCGACCTCACCGCTGGACGGTCACGCCCGAGGAGAGGCTCAGTTTCCCCCCTCGCGGCCGCCGGCCGCTCGCAGCAGATCGCCCAATCCTCTTCCGTCCAGCCTGCATTGGGCGATTACGCGATCGTAGACGATGATCCGACCGCTGCGGCCGCGCACCGCCGTGCAACTCAGACGCCGACCCTGGACCAAGCGCGAGAGCCGGTCCCGATCCGCACGGCCCGTCGGGCTGTGCAGTTCAGGCGCGTCGAAGTCCGCCAAACGGACCTCGACCCAGGTCCGGGGGTCCGCGGCCTCACCGACGCACAGGCTGTCGCCATCCCCCACGTAGCGCACAAGCCCGCCGAACCCCTGTCCGGCCTGCGTGGGCAGCCGTCCCTCGCAAGGGTCGGCGCACGCGACGGCCGGAACAACCAGGACGGCGAGGGCGAGGATCCATTTCATGGGCAAAGGGTGACCGGTTCGCCCGCAGACGCCAAGTCCTGCTTGTCGAGACACGGGCCCGCGGGGCGACGTCCATTCCGGGCCGTTGGGACGCGGGGGAAAGGAAGGGAGGCGGCGGGCGCTCCGATTGGGAGCGGACGATGGAGACCGCCGCCATGAGACCCCTGCCCCGATCCCCGGCCGACGTTCCGGATCCATACGCCTCAGAGCAGATCGGAGCCCTTGCGGGGCTGGACGATCCCACCCTTCTCGCGCTCCTGCTCACACGCGGCTCTTCGTGCGACGATCCACACCAGATGGCTCGCGTACTGTTCGAGCGTTTCGGCAGTCTGGCGGCGATCGTCTCGGCGGACCTGCCAGAACTGGCCCGCGTGGGCGTCGGACCGGTCGGGCTGACCGACCTCAAGCTCATGCGGATCCTGTGCGAGCGCCTTGCGAGGTGCGAGGCCGCCCGACGGCCTGTCATCTCCTCGTGGTCGGCGCTTCTGTCCTATATCCGCATCGCCCTGGCCGAGGAGTCCCGCGAACAGTTTCGCGCCCTGTTCCTCGACCGCCGGAACCAGTTGATCCGCGATGAGATGGTCGCCTTCGGGACCGTCGATCACGCCCCGGTCTATCCCCGGGAGGTGGTTCGCCGGGCGCTCGATCTCTCGGCCTCCGCCCTCATCCTCGTGCACAACCATCCATCCGGCGATCCCGAACCCTCGCGGGCCGATATCACCATGACCCGAACGGTCGCGGACGCCGCCAAACTCTTCGACATCCAGGTGCACGATCACCTGATCGTCGGACGCGACGGGACGGCGAGCCTGCGCACCCTGGGACCGCTCGGATGACCTTGGCCGGCATCGTCCGCACGCTCGGCGGCGACCTGTATCAGCACGGCCTTCGCGCCAACGTTCCAGCCCCTGGCCATGGGGCGCACGATCGGTCCGTATCCCTGCTGATGACCGACGGCCGGCTGGTCGTCCATTCGTTCGGCGCCGCCGACTGGCGAGAGGTCATGGATGATCTTCGGCGGCGCGGACTGATCGATGGAGACGCGCGGGTCGTCGGCGGCGGCAGCGGCGGCGCGCCGGCTCGCAACGATGTGTCCCGGAGGCTGGCCGTCGCCCGGGACCTCTGGTCGGCCGGGCTGAGCACCGGGCCGACCGGTCTCGTCGCCCGCCATCTCGTATGCAGAGGCGTCGTCTGGTCTTCGGGGATCGGCGGCCTGCTCGAACATCCGGCGGCGCCCCTGTCCGTCTACCGTGCAGGGGGTCGTGTCAGCCGGGCGATGATGGCCCGCATCCAGTCCGTCGACGGCGCCACCACCGCCGTCGAACTGACCTATCTGAACCCGAGCGCGCGGCCGGCGACGGGGCTGCGCGTTCCACGCAAGACCGTGGGCACGGTGCCTGCGGGTTCGGCCGTGAGACTGTCTGGCGCGGCCGCCGCCATGGTGGTGGCCGAAGGGGTCGTGACGACGCTGTCGGCCATGGCCCGATTCGGCCTTCCCGGATGGGCGCTGCTTTCGGCCGGCAATCTGGCGCGCTGGCATGCCCCGCCCGCCGCCCGGCGGGTCGTGATCGCCGGCGATCGAGGAGCCGCCGGTGAGGATGCGGCGCATCGGCTCTACCACACTCTGCGCTCGGCGGGCCTGGAGGCTTCGATCGCCCTTCCGCCCGCGCCGTGGGGGGACTGGAACGAGGCCGGACCGTTCGGTCCAGGGAGGCAAAAGGGAGGGCGGGACGGGGCGCCGGAGACGCGGGGATCGGCCCCGCTCCCGCATGGAGAAACCCCATGAGCCGCATCGAAACCACCGCTCTGGCCGTCGCGCCGACGCCCTTCCAGATCACCGCCGCCCGCATCCGCAGCCTGGTGCCGCTGCGCGAGATCGATATCGCGCCGGAGAACCTCCGCTTCGGCGAGCCGCCCGACGACGACATTCCGCTTCTTGCCGAGACCCTGTTCGCGGCCGGCCAGTTGCAACCGTTGACGGTACGACCGGCCCGGAACCGCAAGGAACGACCCAACATGGCCCTCGACGGTCGCCGGCGTCTACTCGCCCTGCACCATCTGGTCGAGGACGGCCGGATCGACGACGGATTTCTCGTCGACGTCTTCATCGAGACCGACCCGGCCCGCCAGGCTGCGGCAGTGTTGCTGACGAACACGGCCGTCCCCGTCCACATCGCCGACATCATCGCCGCCATCGGCCGGATGCTGAAGGGCAGGCTTGGCATCCCGGCGATGGCCCGGGCCCTCGGTTACGCCGAGGTCGATGTGAAGCGTCTGGCGGCCCTGTCGGCGCTTCCCGAAGACGCGCTCGTCGCGCTGAAATCGGGCCAGCTGAGCCTGCGACAGGCCAAGCTGCTGGCGCGCCTTCCGGACCGCGCCGAACAGGCGGAAATGGCTCGAATGGCGCGCGAGGGCCACGGCTTCCAGGACTGGCGGATCAAGGAACGCCTGGATGACGGCCGGGTCACGACGCGCGACGACCGCTGGGCGCTGGTCGGCCCCGACCGTTACGCCAAGGCCGGGGGCCGCATGGAGGTCGATCTGTTCGACGAGCTGGCGCCGGTCCTGCTCGATCCGGCCGTCCTGACCCGGACCTGGATGGAGCGGGTGCGCGAGGTCGCCCTGGCCTTCGAAGCGGAGGGGCTCGCCGTGCACGTCACGGCGGGCGACCGCCCCGAGCTTCCGGACGACCTCGAAACCCCCGGCTATGTCTACGGCGGCCAGCTGCCCGCCGCGGAGATGGCGACCTATCGCGATCTGAAGGACCGTTTTCACGGCACGGCGGACAAGGTCGCCGAGGTTCTCTCGGCGACCGACGAGGCCCAGCCGGTAAACGGGGCCCTGACCGCCATGATCCACGCCAGACTGGCCATGGACCAAGCGGCGCTGCGCGGACGGCGGGTGACCACGCTCGTCCTCAGTCCCGCCGCCCGCACCGGGCTCGACATCGAATGCTATTCGCCGGTCGAGCCCGAACTCGAGGATGAGTCCGTCGCTATCGAAGGCCGCGTCGAAACCCGAAACGAGATCACGCCCGTCTACGCGGCGCCGGAGGCGGACGCTCCGGAACCCGAGACCGACGGGGTCAACCACAGCCTCCATGCCGTCCGCACCGACGTCGCGACCCGGGGGCTGATCCGCGCGCTCGCCGACGATCCCGGGGCCGCTTTCACCGCGCTGATCGCCCGTCTGTTCGGGCAGGTGGCGATCCGGACCCATGGTCTGCGCTCTGGATCCGCCTTGTCCCTGACCGCATCCGCCTTCAATCCGACCGGAGGACGGGTCATCGAGGCGCTCGACGGCGATGTTCGCCAGCGATTGGACCGGCGACGCGAAGCCTGGGAGGCGTCAGGCCAGACCGTCATCGCCTGGATCCACGGCCTCGCGCACGGTGAGAAGATGGCCCTCCTCGCCGAAGTGACGGCGCTGACGCTCGACCTTCGCGAAGAGCGGACCACCCTGATCCGACGCGCCGCCCGAGCCGAGGCCGCCGAGCTGGCCGCGCTGTGCGGCGCGGACATCACCCTGCATTGGACGCCGGACGCCGATTTCCTCAAACCGCATTCCAAGACGCTTTTGCTGGGCATGCTGGAGGCCATGGGCGCGGACGACCCTCGGGCCGGAGCGCTCAAGAAGAGCGACCTGATCCCCTGGGTCGAGGAAAAGGCGGCCGAAAAAGTCTGGGCGCCCGCGAGCCTGTCCTGGACCGCGCCACCCGAAGGCGAGACCTGGGCCGATATCACCGACGAGGATGTCGAAGATCCGGTCCAGGATGACGCTGACGAGGGAACCGGCACCTTCGAGGTCACCCCCGCCGGGGAGGCCGCTCTGGATCACGCCGCCTGATCGTGCCGCCCTCGAACCGGAGCCCGCCCCGACCCCCGTCGGGGCGGGCTTTCTCGTCGGGGTCCGCCGGCGACCGAAAGCCGGGAGGGAGGGAGAGCGGCGGCGAGCCTGGAGGATCGAGAGGGAGGAGCCCTCCGCTCCAGGCGTCAGGAGCCTCCGCGATGACCCACGCCGCTTGCACGACCCCTTCCCTGTTCAACGCCCCGGGCCGGCCGGACCATGCCGCGAACATCCTCGCGACCGCCCGCGCGCTCGCCGCCCAGCTTGCCCGGTCCCGTACGCTCGATCGCAGACTGGTCTCGTCGGTGATGACCACCACCTTCGGAGGGTCCGACGCCGAAGGGCTTTGGTCCTGGCGGGACGCCTATGAAGCGATAGAGGCGGCCAGCGTCCTTCATATCCGTCGGCTCGCGCCCCAGATCGGACGTCTGGAGGACGCGCCCGTAGAGATCGTGGGCCTGCTGGGCACCCTGAGCGCGCTCGGCCTGACACACAGCCGCCGCAGCGAGGCGCAGGTCGCGCTCGACCAGTTCTCCACGCCGCCGGAGCTGGCGGCCCTCGCCGTGCTCGCCGCCCGGGTAAGGCCGCAGGATCGGGTTCTGGAGCCCTCGGCCGGCACCGGCCTGATCGCCGTCATCGCCGAAGCCTGCGGCGGGACGCTGACGCTCAACGAGATCGCGGCGGGCCGAGCGGATCTGCTCGGTGGGCTTTTTCCGACGGCCACGCGATCTCGCCATGACGGCCGCCATATCCACGACCGCATCCCGGACTCGGGCGGTTTCGACGTGGTGGTCTGCAATCCTCCGTTCTCGGACCTGGAGGCGCATCTGGTCGCCGGGTTCGCCGCCTTGGCGGACGGCGGGCGGCTAGCGGCCATCGTGCCGCTGACCGCCCTGACCGACGATCCCCTGCTGAACCGACTGGCGGCGAAGGGCTGCATGATCGCCCGCATCGCCTTCCCCGCTCGGGCCTTCGCCAAACACGGGACCACGGTCGACACCGGACTGCTGGTCCTCGACCGAAGCGAACCGGACCCGCATGTCGCGCCGCAGCTGAGCGCCGAGGATCTGGTGCAAGCCGCCGGGATGGTCGCCGCCTTGCCCGATCGTCGCGGCAGCCGGCCCCGCCAGAGATTTCAGGTGACCGCCGGCACCCTTGTGGCTCCGCGAGATCGATCGATCGCCCTGCCGTCCGGCCGTCTCGGGTTTCTCACCGGGGCGGCGCCTGTCGTGTATGAGACCCGCGGCTGGACCGGCGAGGGCCGCGACGTCGGCCTCTACCAGGCGCACGCGCTGGCGCGGATCGTCCTGCAGACCGCGAGGCCGCATCCCTCCCCGCTTGTCGAGTCCGGCCCCATGGCTTCGGTGGCGCCGCCCGCGCCCACCTACCGTCCCATCCTTCCACCTGCCGTGTGCGCCGAGGGCCGTCTCTCGGACGCTCAGGCCGAGACGGTGATCTACGCCGGAGAAGCGCACGCGGGACTCCTGGCCGCCTGGTGGGCGCGCACCGAAGGCCCCCACCAGCTCGCCCTGTCGGCCGAGGACCGCGACGGGAGCTTCCAGCTGCGGCGCGGCTTCTTCCTCGGCGACGGCACCGGGTGCGGCAAGGGTCGCCAGATCGCGGCCGTGATCGCCGACAACATGGCGCAGGGTCGAACCCGTGCGCTCTGGCTGTCCAGGAACGACGCGCTCCTGGACGATGCGCGGCGGGACTGGAGCGCCATCGGCGGGGGTGCCCACGACATCGTGCCGCTCAACAGCTGGAAACTGGGCCAAGGCGTCCGCATGGACCGCGGCGTGATGTTCACCACCTATGCGACGCTGAGACAGCCGGCGCGCGGCGAGAAGGTCTCGCGGCTCGACCAGATCGTCGCCTGGCTGGGCGAGGACTTCGACGGCGTCATCGCCTTCGACGAGGCCCACGCCATGGCCAACGCGGCGGGTGGCGGAAAGGGCGCGCGCGGCACGCGAAAGGCGTCCCTGCAAGGCATGGCGGGCCTCGCCCTGCAGAACCGCCTGCCAAGGGCCCGCGTCCTCTATGTTTCGGCCACCGGCGCCACGACGGCGGAGAACCTGGCCTATGCGTCGCGGCTCGGTCTCTGGGGCGGTCCTGACGCCCCATTCGTCTCCCGCGATGACTTCCTCGACGCCATGGACAAGGGCGGGGTCGCGGCCATGGAACTGGTCGCGCGCGAGCTCAAGGCTCTCGGTCTCTATGTGGCGCGCAGCCTGTCGTTCGAGGGCGTCGAATACGAGCCGCTGCGCCACGACCTGACGGAAGGCGACATCGCCATCTGGGACGCCTGGGCGGACGCCTTCCAGCTGATCCACGCCAATCTGGCCGAGGCCCTCAAGGCGACGGGCGTCAACGATGAGGAGGGCAAGGCGCGGAGCGGTCAGGCCGCCTCGGCCATTCATTCCGCATTCGAGGGTGCCAAGCTACGGTTCTTCGGTCACCTGCTGGCGGGGTTGAAGGCGCCGACCCTGACCGCCGCGATCCGCGAGGACCTGGCGCACAACCGCTCCGCCGTAGTCCAGATCGTCTCGACCAACGAGGCCGTGATGGAGCGTCGGCTGGCGTCGATCCCGCCCGAGGAATGGAACAACCTGACGATCGACCTGACCCCGCGCGAATACGTCCTCGACTATCTGCGCGAAGCTTTTCCGATCACCCTGATGGATGCGATCGAGAGCGATGACGGAGGCGTTACCCTCGTGCCGGTAATGGTGGATGGACGTCCGGCGGTCAGTCAGGAGGCCCTGCGGCGACGCCAGGCCTTGATCGAGCGCATGGCCTGCCTTCCTGCCGTGCCGGGCGTGCTCGACGCAGTCCTCGACGCCTTCGGAACCGATGTTGTCGCCGAGATCACCGGACGGTCACGACGGATCGTGATGCGCGACGGGCGGCGTCTCGTCGAGCGGCGCGGCGCCTCGGCGGCCCGCTCGGAAACCGAAGCCTTCATGTCCGGCCGAAAGCGGGTCCTCGTCTTTTCGGACGCGGGCGGCACCGGACGCAGCTACCATGCCGACCTCTCGGTTCAGAACCAGCAGCGCCGCGTCCACTATCTCGTCGAGCCCGGCTGGAGGGCCGACGCCGCCATCCAGGGTCTCGGCCGCAGCCACCGCACCCATCAGGCCAGCGCGCCTTTGTTCCGGCCGGTGACGACCGACATTCACGGCGAGAAGCGGTTCACCTCGACCATCGCCCGCCGGCTGGACTCCCTGGGTGCCCTGACCCGGGGCGAACGCCGGACCGCCGGCGCCGGACTGTTCCGGGCCGAGGACAATCTCGAAAGTCCATGGGCGCGGCGGGCGCTCCTGGTCTTCTATGGCGCGCTCGGGTTCGGCGAACTCTCCTCCATGACGCTCGAGGTCTTCGAGACGAGGACGGGTCTCAAGCTGCGCGACGCCGATGGAGCCCTCAAGCCGTCCGACGACCTGCCGCCGATCCACACCTTCCTCAATCGGCTGCTGGCTTTGCGCATCGCAGACCAGAACGCCCTGTTCGCGGATTTCGACCGCATTCTCGGCGGGCTTCTGGAACGGGCGGCGGCGTCGGGCGATCTGGATCGGGGCCTGGAGGACATCGATGCCGAGGAGCTGGAGGTGCTCCAGGCGGAGACGATCCGGACCGACGTCTCGACCGGCGCGGAGACGGCTCTTGTGACCTTTTCGCTAAGGGTTCGGCGTGACGTGCTGAGCCCGGAGGACGCGTTGGTCCGGACCGCGAACGGAGCGTTCCGTCTGGCGGTCAACGCACGGTCGGGCCGGGCCGCTATCGTCGAGCTTGGGCTGACGACGACGACCGAAGAGGATCGGCTGGTGGCTGCCGTGCGAATGGTGCGTCCGGATCAGCATCAGGTCATGACACAAAAGGCCTTCGAGGAGTCCGCCTGGTCGGAAGCCGGTGAGGCGGAATGGCGATCCGTCTGGGACGCCGAAGTCGCCCGGATCGATCCGTGGCGCGTCCGCGAACTGACCCTGGCGACCGGCCTGCTACTCCCGATCTGGGGCCGCCTGCCCGCCAAGGGTTGCTCCGTCCGGCGCGTCCGGGCCCCGGACGGTCGGCGTTGGCTCGGCCGGGTTCTCGACGATGTCCAGGTGCGAACCCTGAAGACGGCCCTGGGTCTGACCACGGTCGGCGAAACCTGGGCGGACGGGGGGAGGACAGCAGCGGCGGTGCTCGACCGAAACGTTCAGCTTTCGCTGTCGGGCGCCCTGTGGCTCAAGCGATCCCGTGTCATGGACCGCTGGAGGCTGGAGATCGTCGGCGGTCGCACCGATCGCGACGCGCTCATCGCCCTCGGCTGCTTCGTCGAGATCATCGCCTATACGCCCCGGATCTTTGCGCCCGTCGATCGACCGGACATCGTCGAGGCGGTTCTGCGGCGCCACCCGGTGCAGTCGGTCCTCGACGGCACCGCGGCCTGAGTTGGCGCCCGCGGGCGTCGTCAGATCCGCCAGGGGAAGGCGATCTCCGTCTCTCCGGTGACGGCGCCCGCCGCATCGAAGCGCCGTTCCCAGATTCGCCCGGCGCCCGAGCGATCGATGGCGACCACCGTGCTGCATCGGGTGCCGTAGAGGTCATTGCGAAGAAAGATCGGGGACGCATCGGGCGTGCGCCCGTCCTCCCGATCGTCCAGCCGCGCGAACAGACCCTCCGGATTCGTCGGGGCCTGTGCCAGCCAGGTCTGGGCGGCCGTCGTCAGCCGCTCCTTCCGGTCCCAGGGCGCGTCGAGCAGACCGTTGGAAAGCGCGTGCCACCCGGGCGCAAGGCGTCGCTCAAGCGGCGCCGGTCGATTGGTCCGCTCGCGCGCATCGTCCCCGGCGACGACGACGAGGTTGAACGGATTGTACCGGTCGGCATCGTGCGCCGCGAAGGGCGTTCGATGCACCAAGGCTCCGTGGACCAGTTCGCCGCGGCTGAGGCGGGTGGGGTCCGGCGGTCCCTGTCCGGTGATGTTCGTGACGACCGCGAAGCGGGCGTGGGTCTCGGAGACCCCCAGCCACATGCCGCCCGACTGCAGATCCCGGCCGCCGATGACCCCGGAGCCGTCGGTCCAGCGCGCCAGGGGCGCGGACGGTCGAGCGTGGAGTTCGTCCCGATTGCCTGCCGCGACGAGCAGCCAGTCCGGATGGATCGCCCACGCGAAAGTCAGAACGCACATGCCCCACCATCGCGCGAAAGACGGTCAAAGGCGACATCGGGCTCCAGAACGGGTGACCGGGCGAAAGCGCCCGGTCCCAAAGCCGGGAGGAAGGGAGGTTGGGGGCGAAGACGCATCAGGGAGATCGGCTCCCCGGCGGCTTCGGATCAACAGGAGCCTGACATGCAATCCATGATGTTCACCGGCCGGCTGGCGGCCGACCCCCAGATCAGCCCGGACTTCGGCAAGGCGGTGTTCCGGCTTCTCGAAAAGCGCGGCGTCGACAGCGCCGGAAAGGACCGGCTCGTCGGAGTCAACTGCGTCAGCTGGTCGAAAGGCCTCAACGAAAAAGTCATCGCGCGCGGCCTGGCCCAGGGCTGCGAAGCGGTCGTCATCGGGGCCTTCATCGACACGGCCTATGCGGCCAAGGGCGGTGCGGAGCGGACGGCCAAGGAGCTGGTGATCAACCGGCTGACCGTTCTCGATTGGGCCGAGGACCGAGGCGCGGCTCGCGCCGACGCCGACGCCGACGCCGACGCCCGCGTCGGCGCCTGATCTCGACCACCCTCAACTTATTTTCAGGAGACTGACATGCAAACCCTCATCATCGAAGGCTATCTGGCCGCCGACCCGTCCATCCTCGCCGCCCAGGGCTCGGGCAGGAAGCGGGCGAGTTTCCGGGTGCTGGAGACGACCCGGTTCCGCAAGGCGGACGGCACGCCGGGCGAACGCACGACCGGCTTCAACTGCCTGTGTTTCAACGAGGCGACGGCCGAAAAATACATTGAGCCGTTCGCCAGGAAAGGCAGCCGGGTGGTCATCCAGGGTCACGTCGAGAACGACACCTGGACCGGCAAGGACGGGGTCGAACACTATGACCTGCGTCTGATCGTGGGCGACATTCGGCTGAAGAACCGGCGCGACCGGGACCAGGACGCGGAGACTGTGGCGAGCCGACACGTCCAGGAGCCGGCGAGCGGCTACGACCTGAACGACGACATTCCGTTCTGATCGAACCGAACGACCACGAGCGGCCTGGCGCGCAAGCGCCGGGCCGTTTTTCCATGGCCGGAGGCAAAGGAAGGACGGACGCGGGGCGAGCCGATCGGGCTCGTTGAACGGGGAGTTTCCCATGAAAGCCTCCGCCTGGACCGATGATCGTGTGGGTCGCCTGAAGACTCTCTGGCTCGCGGGCCAGAGCGCCGATGCGATCGCCCGCCACCTTGCCCACGGCATCACTCGAAACGCCGTCCTCGGCAAGGTGCGTCGTCTCGGCCTGTCCACGGGACGTCAGGCCGGCGTGGCGTCGCTGGCCAAGGTCCAACCTGCGCCGGCGCCGCGCCTGCGCTTGCCAGCGTCCGGGGCCCCGGTTACGGCATCGGCGTCTTCCCCGGAGCCCGGCCCGGCGACCCTGCAGTCCGTGGGCCGCGCCGACTGCCGCTGGCCTTTGGGGGATCCGCGCGCCCTGGATTTCGCCGTGTGCGGGCGGCGCGTCGCGCGCGGCGCCTATTGCGCGGACCATGCGGCGATCGCTTATCGACCCCGTCGAGAAACGCCGGCAGACCTCGACCGTCTGGCGCAGCTCGGGTGACCGACAGTCGCCTTGCCAACGCTTCATTTCTCGACGACTCTTTCGTCAACGGCGGCCTGTGTGAGGCCGCCGTTTGTCTTGTCCGGGCGCCCGTCGCGTCGTCCGCCTTTCCGGCCTTTGGCCACACGAGGATCTCATGGCGACTCCCGCCGCCGAATTGAAAGTCGCCCGGCAGGTGCTGGGATGGGACCCGCTGACCCTGGGTCGGGCGCTCAGGCTGACCGGCGCTCCGGACAAGCTCGAGGCGCGCATTCTCGCTATGGAAGCCGGCAAACGCGACGTCAGCGGACCCGTCCAGGTCGCGGTGGAAGCGTTCCTCAGCGGTTGGAGGCCGAGCGGCTGGAGCCCGCCTCCGTCTTCCTGATCGCGTCCAGCCAGGCCGGCTGACGGCTTAGGCCCGGGTTGTTGTTCGGCTCCGTCCGTCTCAAACTCCGCATGACGGTTGCATTGGACGGAGATGATCGATGGTTCTGGTACCATGTTTGCCGCCACCATCCTGCTTCAGGCGGATGTTCCTCCTGTCCCCGGGCTGTGTTCGGCACCCGTCCCGACCGACAGGGAAACAGCAGGCTGCTACCAGACGAGTGAGTTCGATCTGATCGGCGCACCGGCGACGCTCTACTGGCACGTCTACGAGACAGCCACCCTGGATGACGCCCAGGTCGAGGCTTGGAACCACCGGTGGGCGGCGGTTGCCCAGGCCCACTCAAGGACCTGGCTCTACGTCCTGGGCGGTCCGCAAGAGCGTGTGGGCGCAGCCGCGCAGAAGCGCGCCGTGATTGGCCCGCTGACGGTGCCGGCGGGTCCGGTGACCGCCCATTTCGCGGTAGCGATCTTTCCCCCGGGCATGCGAACGCGCGTCCACTCTCATCCCGGTCCGGAAGCGTTCTACGTCGTCGAAGGCGAGCAGTGCATGGAGACCCCTTCGGACGAAGCCGTCATCGCAGCGGGTGGAACCTACGTCATCTCTGGCGGTCCCCACCTTCAGGCCGCGCCCCAGGGACGCCGAAATCTGGTGCTGATCCTGGCTCCCGCAGGCGCGCCATTCGTCATCCCGGATGGGGACAGATGGTCGCCGTCGGGCTTCTGCGCTTCCTGACGAAATGCGCTCCGGGCGATCCACCCGGCTCGGACGGCATGCTGCTGTGAACCGGAGTGATGGCTGCCTGCGGCGCCACCGCGTGTTGGCGGATGGTCCGCGCCGTCGGCACGCCGACGACGACTGAACCGAAGCTCGGCGGTTCGTCGTCCGTATCGGCGCAACGGCGCCGAATGGGGTCCTCGCCCGGAAGAGGGCGAGGACTTGCCCCCACACAACGCCCTCCGATCTTGTCATATCACCCCGGAAGTCAACGGCTGCGCCGTTCCCCTCCACGGAGGGCAAGCGGCCCTCCGCTCCGGTGACTGCCGGGGACCCCGATATGGCCAAGACCGGGGTCGTTGCGCATGGGGCGCCCGACATTCTCAAGGAATGTTCCAATGACCCGCTTCAACACTGCTTCCTCCGCCTTGGCCAACCTGTCCGCCTCTCTGGAAGACGATGGTTCGCTCCCGACCGAGGACGCCCTGATCCAGCTCGGGCGCGCGCTCATGACCGAGCTGATCGACGTCATCGCCGACACCGCACTGGAGGACTTTCAGACCATCCTGGGAGAAGCCCTGATCGGCGCCTTCCACTCGGCGGCCGGACGGATCGAACGAGATGCCGACCGGGCGCGCGATACCATGCGATCGCTCGACCGCGACTTCGATGGATCGGAAGCGGCGGACGTCGAACTTCAGGAGGCCACGGCGAAGGCCAGGGCGGGGGACGCCGCGACCCAGGCCTGCGAACTCATCCGGGATGCAGCATCCGAAACCTGGACGGTCGCGACCGGTGAGGTCTGGACGGCCTGGCGGGGCTCGCGGCGCGGCACCTATCTGACGGCGGCGCAGCTGGAAGCCAAACAAGCCATCCGCGCGATCCGCAGCCGGAAGTCGGGGGACGCGGATCCGGGTGGTCCGGTGATCGCCTTCCGGGGCGCGCCGACGGCCGACAGCGCGGAGGATGCGGGCCGGATCTTCGACGCCCTGAACTGGGCGAAGCAGGAATGGCCCGACATGGCACTGGCGACGACCGGGGCGAAGGGATCCGAGAAATTGGCGATCAAATGGGCCCAGCAGAAGGGGGTGAAGCTGATCCTCGCCCGCGCGGACTTCGACGCCCACGGCAAGGCCGCCCCCTTCCGGGCGAACGACGAACTCATCGCGCTCGAGCCGGAGGTCTGCCTGACCCTGGTCCATTCGGTGGATCGGGCGAGGCAGGACCAACGGCCGTTTGGGCCGGCGCTCAACCTCGGACAGAAGGCGATGGAGTCCGGGCTGCGGCACGTCTCCATCAAGGCTCGAGCCGCCTGACAGATTGAACCTGAGATCAACGACCCGCTCGGCTTCGGCCGGGCGGGTTTTTGTTTGTTGTCCGGAGCTGTCCATGACCGGAGGGGGACGCGTGCAGCGGCGTCGACAGGGTATTGATCCGCGTTGACAGGGATTGGTTGTTGTTGTCGGCGGTGGTGCGGAATCGTCAAAAGAGGGGCTTAGGGCAAGATAAAAGAGGGGGTTTGGCCTTCTGCTTTTCCCAGCCCCGGCAGAGAGTTGCGAGGTATCCCGGCCGCGGCGACGACTTGGCTCGAGTTGCGGCGCCAATCCGGGCTCGAGGTTCTGTCGGAGACCGACCATGCAGGTTCGAACTGCCATCGAGGCCCGTCTGATGCAGTGCGCGTCAGGCGATGTATCAACCCTCAAGATCAGACTTCCCACCCGTCTGAAGTCCGACAACACCAGCGTTCGGGTGGCTATGTTCCAGCGTCTCGCGGCGTCCCGGCTGTTCGCGTACGGAGACCGTTCCGGATGCCTCCGGGCTGCCCAGAACCGCTCCGGCCGCCCCTTCCGACTGGACGTTCGTCAGCGCGTCATGGTCAAGGCCCTGGTGTCCCGCCACATGGGCAAGGGGTTCGCCAGAGGCGCGGCGCTCGCCGCTCACGTATCCTATCTGGGGCGCGTCGGCGCGGGGGAGGACGGCGCCCAGGCGGAGTTCTTCGGCGCAGCGCGCGACACGGTTGACGGTGCTGCGGCCACCGACGGCTGGGCCAAGGACCGGCACCATTTCCGCTTCATCATCAGTCCGGAGCACGGCGACCGGATCGCCGACCTCAAAGGCTACACCCGTGAGGTCATGGGGCGGGTCGGAGAGGACCTGGGCGAACCCACCCTGAACTGGATCGCGGTCTGTCATTTCGACACCGACCAGCCGCACGCGCACGTGCTGGTCCGCGGACGGCGCGCGGACGGCCGGGACCTGGTCATTCCGCGGGACTATATCGGCTATGGGTTCCGGGCCCGGGCCCAGGAGGTCGCCCAGGAACGGCTAGGCGATCTGAGCCGCCAGGACGCGGAACGTCGGATCTGGAAGGAGACCGAGGCCGACAGGTTCACCGCCTTCGACCGTCGGCTGATGGCGGCCGTCGACGCGGATGGGAGCGTGGCCGACGGGGTCGGCGGTACCGACGCGTGGATGGCCTTGACCCGGGGGCGCCTGCGCCATCTCGAACGCATCGGCCTGGCCACGCCGGTCGGGCGGCGGTACCGGCTCGACCCGGATATGGAGCCGAAGCTGAGACGTCTTCGGCTCTCCAGGGACGTGATCCGGACGCTCAACCAGCGGCGGCTTGAAGGCGCGCACTCGGTCGACCAGTTGGGCAAGGCCCCGATACGCGGGCGTGTCGTCGCATCCGGGTTTCACGATGAGCTGGGCGGCTCCCCGTTCGTGGTGGTGCGTGGCGTCGACGGTCGCGAGCACTATGGCCGTCTCGGCCTCGGCTCCGCGCCGCCGAAGCTCGGCAAGGACATTGCGCTCTCTATGGATGCGCGCGGCTTCGCCCAGATCGTCGGTGGACGCCAGCCGATGCAGGACCTTGGCCGTACTTGAGATACCTTCCGCTCACGCGGGTTTCGCGCGAAACCCCGGGCTGGCGGTCAAGCCTGCTGAAGGGGGCTGCAAGTCAGTAAGATCAATCGTGATCTTGCGCGAAACACTTTCACCGCTCGGTGAAACTGTCAAATTCAGTGAAAACCATTTGACATGGTTCACTGCAATAGGCATTTTCACCGGATGGTGAAACTGTATGATTCGGTAGAACTGGAAGTCGAGGCGGTTGCAGCGGTCGTCAGCCTGTTGAATGACGTGCCGGCCCTGACCGTGGGCGACGTGGTTCGCGAAGCCAACATGCCCGATCGCGGGGTGGACTTCAGGATCGACTTCGACGTTGGGGGCTCAAGCCATATTCTTCTCGCCGAGGTGAAAACCTCGGGGTCGCCGCGAACCGCGCGTCACGCCATCGACCAGCTGATCAGCTATCAGTCGCGCCAGGCCGCGAAACACGGAAACTGGAACCCGGCCCTGGTCTTCGTCGCCCCCTATCTGTCGCCACAGGTGCGGGAGATGTGTCGGGACTTCGAGGTCAACTACTGCGACCTGTTCGGCAACGCCCGGCTCGTGCTGCCCGGCCTCTACATCAACCGCGAGGTGGCCGAGACGCCGGCCGCCGAGAAGCGCGATCTCAAATCCCTGTTCAAGCCGAAATCCGCCCGGATCCTGCGCTACCTGCTCAGGCCCGGCCAGGAACCCCGACGCCTGAGCGAGATCGCCGAGGCGACACAGGTCAGCATCGGCCAGGTCCACAAGCTCAAGACCGCCCTGCTGGAGCGGGACTGGATTGAGGAGACTCCGGACGGCGTCGTCGTCCGCAATCCGGACCAGCTCCTCGACGCCTGGCGTTCGGACAATGCCCCGGCGGGAACCCGGCGAGGCTACTACACGACGCTCCACGGCGGCCCGCTCGAGAAGGCGGTTGAAGCGGCCGTCAGGACCGCGGGCCCGCACGCCGCCCTGGCGGGCCGCTCGGCGGCGAACTGGCATGCGCCGTGGCTCGTGGCCGGTTCGGTCGAGCTCTATGCCGACCGCGGCGGCGCCGAGACCCTGGCGACGGCTCTGGCGCTCGTACCGGCGCCCAAGGGCCCCAATGTCTGGATCACGGTCCTGGAGGACGACGGACCGTTGATGGATGCGGTTGATGTGGGCAGCGGGCTCAGGGCGACCAGTCTGGTTCAGACCTACCTCGACCTCTACCGGGGCGGCGAACGGGACCGGGAGGCGGCGGACCATCTTCGTGCCGAGCGACTGCCATGGTGAAGCCGGCTGGTCCCCGGCCCAATCCGCACCCCTATGGGCCCCGAACCACCGAGGCCGTCAAACGGGTGCTGGTCGAGCTCGGCCAGGTGCTGGGCGACTACAGGGGCAAGTTCGCCATCATAGGCGGCAATGTGCCGTGGCTGCAGATTCCCAACGCCGACACGGTCCATATCGGATCCATCGACATCGACCTGGCGCTGGACGCCGAAGCCCTGGCCGACGGCCAGTACA
The DNA here is from genome assembly GCF_002002865.1 of Brevundimonas sp. LM2. Classification (NCBI taxonomy): domain Bacteria; kingdom Pseudomonadati; phylum Pseudomonadota; class Alphaproteobacteria; order Caulobacterales; family Caulobacteraceae; genus Brevundimonas; species Brevundimonas sp. LM2. Next base: position 3,510,260 of record NZ_CP019508.1, read on the forward strand.
AGGGTCTCGTGGACACCCTTATGGCGGCCGACTATCGCCAGCCCGCAGACGGCGAAGTCTTCCAGCTGACCCGCGAGGTTCCCGGTGAAAACGGCGAGCCGGCGATCAAGATCGTCGTCGATTTCCTGATGCCCAAGCACGCGAAGATCAAAAGGAACCGCCCGCCGCTGATCCCTGACTTCGCAGTCATCCCGGCCAGCGGCGCGGACATGGCCTTGCGGTTCAACGACCTGATCGCCGTCGAGGCCGAGATGCCTGAAGGCGGACGCAACGAAGTCGAGCTGTCCGTGGCCACCATCCCGGCCTTCCTCGTCATGAAGGGGTTCGCCCTCGTCGGGCGGCTGAAAGACAAGGACGCCTACGATGTCTGGTACAGCATCCGGAACTACCCGGACGGGCTGGAGGCCCTGGTCCGGGACTGCCAGCCCCTGCTGAAGATCGACACGGCGATGGAGGGTTTCGCCGGCATCGCCGGCAAGTTCAGGGACCGCGACTACACGGGGCCCGTCTCCGTCCGGCGTTTCGCTGCCGAACAGGGCATCCTCGACGGTCGGGACGAGGAGGAATGGCAGACCGACGCTTTCGGCCAGATCGACGCCTTCCTAAAGGCGATCGCGATCCGATGACCGGGGCGGACGCGCCCTTTCCTCATGTCATCCGGGCGGCTCACCTTCTGTCGCGCGCCGACGCGCTTGCGCGGCCGTCGCCCGTTCCCGCGGTCGCGGGGCTTTACGGCTGGTACTTCCGCGACGTTCCGCCCGGGGTCGATGCCGACGGCTGTCACAGTGTCGAGGGTCTGACGCTGCTCTATGTCGGCATCTCGCCGAAGCAACCGCCGGCCAATGGTCCCGGGCCCTCGAGATCGACCCTGAGGCAGAGACTGCAGGCCCACTATGCCGGCAACGCGGAGGGCTCGACCCTGCGCAAGACCCTCGGTTGCCTCCTCGCGGAGGAGACCGGCTACCCCTTGCGTCGTGTCGGGTCCGGCCGTCGCCTGACCTTCACCCACCCCGGCGAACAGGCGCTCGATCGCTGGATGTCGGACAACGCCTTCGTCGCCTAGACGACGGCGGCCGAACCTTGGCTGCTGGAGCATCGGCTCCTGCAATCCGGTCTCGTCCTGCCCTTGAACATCCGAGACAATCCCTCGCCGCGACATACCCGGGTGATCAGCCAGGTCCGGCAGAAGGCGGTGGCGGCGGCGCTCGGCTTTCCCATCGTCGCCGACGGAGGCGGAAGGCGAAGGGCAGCGTCGTAGACGCCGCCGCGGCCTTGCGAATGATCGAGGTCGTCATCGCCGTCGCGATTTGCGGGTTCGTCTTCTGGATTGGGTGTTCCGTCAATCAAGGCGGCGTATGAGCGATCGGCGACCGGAACAGGGAAGCGGCTCGCAACCAGCGTCGCCCCGACGTTCAGTGGAGCTGCAGGAGTAGGAAGGCGGCCAGGAAACCGACCACCGTGACCGAACCGACGAAGGGCTGGGCGTTCTCGTCGCCCCGTTGATCCCGAGTCAGAATACCACGAGACCGCTCGGGGCAGGCTGATCTGGTGACGCTCGTCCTCGCCGTCGGCCCCTGGCCTCCGGGTTAGCCCCGATGGTCGATGCGAGATCTCTTCGGCGTGGCAGGGCACGTTGGCTGACGCCGAGATCGGACGCAGCGTCTATGTTGATATCGACGTCAGATGTTGCTCGACCCAGGCCACGATGGGGGCGGTGGGCATGACGCCGGAGGACCGCGCGATCTCCCGTCCCTTGTGGATCAGGATCAGGCACGGGATGCCCCGGATGCCGTAGCGGGCAGCGATGGCGGCTGGGCCTCGGTGTCGAGCTTGGCCAGCCTGACGCGAGGTTCTAGCGCAGCCGCCGCCGCCTCGAAGTTCGGCGACATGGTCCGGCACGGACCGCACCAAGCCGCCCAGAAGTCGACGACGATAGGAATGTCCGCTGTTAGCGCATGGCGATCGAAGGTCTCGGCCGTAAGCGCCACCGCCTTGGCCTGGAACAGGCTCTGGCCGCACTTGCCGCATTTGGGGGCCCGGCCGAGCCGCGTGGCGGGCACGCGGTTGAGGGCGCCGTCGTTCGGACAGGCGATGATCTGAACAGGGTCCGCGCCGGCGTCGGAGGCCACGGTCATGCCGACTGCGCCGCCGCGAGGGGATGGATGGGCGAGTGGGTCGGGGTCATGCGGGCGTCACTCTGGTATCTCGGGACAACGGCGGCGGACCGGCAGAGTTTCAGCCCGTTCGCTCTCCTACAACCGTCACGAGGATGCAGAACCGGCAGGCGTGCGGTGAAACCACGTGAGACGGCGTGGGCAGACCGCTCTCAACTTTTTTGAGCAGCGGAAATGAGCGGCTCATGGCGTGCCCCATATGTGCCCCAACCACCAAACAGCAGAAAACCCCCCCAAAGTGGGGCGGTCTACCTTACTGATTTTACTGGAGAAAATGGCGCGCCCGGAACGATTCGAACGTCCGACCCTCAGATTCGTAGTCTGATGCTCTATCCAGCTGAGCTACGGGCGCGCACAGGCCTTTACGGCGAGGGCGGGTATCTAGCGGGTGGATCGGGGCGGCGCAACCCGGATTTCCAGCAAAGTGAAAGTCACGAACGGGGGCCGGGTCTTGGCGGGGGCGGCGGGGGGGCTTAGGTCGGACGGTGCGCCTCCCCGCACGTCAGTCCGCCCAAGGGTTTCCATGCCGCGTTCGCCGTTCCGCCCCCTGTTCGCCGCCCTGATGGCCTCGGCCCTGGCGGGGTGCCAGACCCTGCCGGCGACGACCGGCCCGGGCGTCGGCCAGCCGGCCCAAGCGGCAACGGCGGCCCCCTCAGCCCCCGCGCGCGGCCCGTTCGTGGCCGCCGCCAATCCGCTGGCGGTCGAGGCGGGGCTGGAGGTCCTGCGGCGCGGCGGGTCGGCGGTGGATGCGGCGGTGGCGATCCAGGCGGTGCTGGGCCTGGTCGAGCCCCAGTCGTCGGGGCTGGGCGGCGGGGCCTTCCTGATGGTGTTCGACGCCGACACCGGCGCGGTCACCGCCTATGACGGGCGCGAGGTGGCCCCGGCCGCCGCGACGCCCGAGCTGTTCTACGAGAACGGCCGCCCCCTGCCCTTCCGGGACGCGGTGCTGAGCGGCCGCTCGACCGGGGTGCCCGGGGCGGTGGCGATGCTGGGCCTGGCGCAGAAGGACCACGGCGTCCTGGCCTGGTCCGATCTGTTCGGCGCAGCCGAACGGCTGGCCCGGGACGGGTTCGTGGTCAGCCCGCGTCTGGCCGGCATGATCGCCCTGCCCGGCGGCCAGGGCCGGACGCCCTGGGCCGAGGCCTATTTCACCAAGCCGGACGGGACGCGGTATGTCGCGGGCGACACCCTGCGCAACCCCGCCTATGCGCAGACGGTGGCGACCCTGGCGCGCGAGGGGGCCGGGGCGCTGTATTCGGGGCCCTTGGCCGAGGCCATCGTCGAGACGACCGGGGCGGGGCCGCGCCCGGGCGGACTGACGACCGCCGACCTGGCCGCCTATCGCCCGATCGCGCGCGAGGCCCTGTGCCGGCCGTTCCGCGTGTATGTCGTCTGCATCCCGCCGCCGCCGTCCAGCGGCGTGGCCCTGCTGCAGCTTCTGGCCATGGCCGAGACGCCGGGAGCCGCCGCCGCCCTGGCCGGGGGCGCAGCCAGCCCCGAGGCCTGGACGATGTTCGCCCAGCTGCAGCGGCTGATGTACGCCGACCGGGACCGCTATGTCGGCGACCCGGCCTTCGTCGGGGTGCCGGTGGCCGGCCTGCTGGACCCCGACTATGTGGCCGGGCGCGCGGCCCTGGCCCCCGGCCTGACCGGGGCGGCCGAGGCCGGCACGCCCCCCGGCGGCGTCTTCCGCGCGCCCGATGCGACGCGGGAGCCGGCGGGCACCTCGCACTTCGTCGTGGTCGACGCCCGCGGCAACGCCGTCTCCATGACCACGACGGTGGAGAGCGTGTTCGGCTCGGGCCGGATGGCCAACGGCTATTTCCTGAACAACCAGCTGACCGACTTTTCCTTCGCCCCGACGACGGCCGAGGGTCGGCCGGTGGCCAATGCCGTGGCGGCGGGCAAGCGGCCGCGCTCGTCCATGGCTCCGGTCATCCTGCTGGACCGGCAGGGTCGGCTGGTCGGGGCGCTGGGCTCGCCGGGCGGATCGGCGATCCTGGCCTATGTGGCCAAGGGGCTGATCGGCACCCTGGTCTGGGACCTGCCGGTCCAGGCCGCCTTCGACCTGCCCAATCTGGTGGCCAGCGGATCGAGGTTCGGGGCGGATACGGCGCGGTTCGGGCCGACCCTGGAGGCGGGCCTGGAGGCCAACGGCATCCTCCTGGCACCGAATGCGTCGGAGATCTCGGGCCTGCACGGCGGGATCTGGCGCGGCGACCACTGGGACGGCGGCGCGGATGACCGGCGCGAGGGCGTGGCCCGGACGGAATAGAGCTAGCCCGGCAGCCGCAGCGCGAACGTCGTGCCGGTCGGGCCGGTTTCGACGAGCCTGAGCTCGCCACCGTGGGCGGCGGCCAGTTCGCGCGAGATGGTCAGGCCCAGACCGGTCCCGTCGGCACCCGCCCCGCTGACGAAGGGTTCGAACAGGCGTTCGGACAGGCGCGGGGGAATGCCGGGGCCGTCGTCGACGACCCGGATGATACAGCCCGCGCCGTCCGCCTCGGCCTCGACCCGCACCGAGCCCCGGGCCGCGCCCTCGGGACGGCCGATGCGGGTGGTGTCGCCTTCGATGGCCTGGCGGGCATTGCGCATCAGATTGACGAGGATGCGGTGCAGCTGGTCGCCGTCGGCCTGGACGATGAAGCCGGTCGGGATGACCTTGACCAGTCGGACCCCGGCCGGTTCCAGTCCGGCGTCCTCGGCGGCGGCCGTGACGGCGGGGGCCAGGGCGATACGGTCGAGCACCGGCTCCGGCTCCTCGGACTTGCCATAGTCCAGGACGTTGCGGGTCAGGGCGGCCGCCCGCCCCAGGGCCCGCTCCAGCCGCGGCAGGGCCTTGGCCACCTGGGGATCGGCGGAATCGGCCAGACGGTCCGAGGCGATCTGGGCCGAGGTCAGCATGTTGCGCAGGTCGTGATTGATCTTCGCCACCGCCTCGCCCAGGGCCACCAGGCGCGAGCGGGACCGCAGCGACAGCCGGACCTCCTCCTGCATCCGCGCCAGTTCGCGCTCCACCCGACCGATCTCGTCGTGCCGGTCGGAGGGGACGGGCCCCGGGGCCTGGGGGTCGGCGGCGAACCCCTCGATCGAGCGGGTCACCCGGCGCAGCGGCCGCAGCACCAGGACGGCCAGACCCGCATAGAGCAGGCCGCCCGCCACGGCCGAGATCAGCAGCGACACCAGCAGGCTGTTCAGCAGGAAGGCCTGGAGTTCCTGCTTCAGCGGCTCGGCCGGGGCGACCACGTCGATGAAGTCGCCGGAGCGGTAGCGGGGCGCGGCGCGGACGCGGATCGAGCGGTCCTCGGGGGCGAACAGGGTGCGGATCGGGTCCACCAGACGAGCCCCGCTGTTCTTGCGCCGCAGATCGATGAAGTCGGGCGTGCGCGGCAGGTTGGGCGCGCGCAGCAGCTGGCGCATGACCCCCTGGTCACTGATGGCCACGGCCGACACGCCGCCGATGCGCAACAGCTGGTCGGCCGTCGCGTCGTCGACCGCATTGTAGGGCAGGGCCTCGACCCCGACGGAGGCCAGCTCGGCCGCCTGAAGCCGGTCCAGCAGCCAGCGCTCGTGGAAGGAGGCGGCATTGGGCCCCAGGATCAGGGCCCCCACCACCAGGGTGAACAGCACCGTCAGCAGGAACAGGCGGGACGACAGGCCGTCCGGGGCCTGGGGCCTGACACGCTCGCGCCAGTCCTCCGGCAGGCGAACGCCCGCGCGGACCCGGTCGAGGGCCTGCGGCGTCCGGTCCGTCGGCGCCGTCATCGCGGCGAGGCTCCGGGGCGACGCCGCTGCATCGCCTTCAGCCCCAGCGGCAGCACCACGGCCAGGACGAAGACACCGGCCATGGGGGCCCAGAACTGGCCGAACAGGGCCTGGAAGTCGGGGTTCGGGTCGGTGGCCAGCAGGGTGCTGAGCCGGGCTCCGATCCAGCAATAGATGATGTGGGCCGGCAGCAGCCCGATCAGGGTCGCGGCCGTATAGGGCAACAGGCGCACCGACATGACGCCGGCGGCGACATTGATCATGTGGAACGGCACCACGACGGCGAGGCGGGAGGCCAGCACGTACCAGAAGGTGTCGCGGTCGATGGCGGCGCAGACCCTCTTCAGCATGCCCTGATCGCGCTCGGCCTTGCGCCGCAGATCGGCCCCCAGGGCCGAGCGGGCCACGGCATAGACGATCAGGGCCCCGGCGGTGGCGGCGATCGACGTGGCCACGCCCCCGACCCAGGGACCGAACAGATAGCCGGCCGTGATCGTGACGAAGAAGACGCCGGGCACGACGCTGGCGGTCAGGACCGTGAACACCGCCATCAGGGCCAGCAGGGCCAGGGCGTAGTTCTGCGCCGTGAAGACGCGCAGCTCCAGTCCGTGGTCGCGCAGGGTCGCCAGAGACAGGTAGCGGTTCCAGCCCATGCCGAAGATCAGGGCGATGACGCCGGCCAGGACCACCAGGGGCAGGAATTTCTTGATGCGATCCATCGTCATTTCAACGCTCCAGCCGTCGGCGGAGAGCTCCCCCGGCGTTGACAGCCGCAGCTGACCCCCTTATACGCCCGCCCTTCCTGCGAAGGACGCTTTTGTCCTTGCGCATCACACATAACCCCTGGAGCCGACCGTGAAGCGGACCTATCAGCCGTCGCGACTCGTGCGCAAGCGCCGTCACGGCTTCCGTTCGCGGATGGCCACCAAGAACGGACAGAAGATCGTTGCGCGGCGCCGCGCCAAGGGCCGCAAGAAGCTGACGGCCTAAGTTGTCAGCTTGCCCTCTCCCTGCGGGAGAGGGCTTGAGGCTCGCAGAGCGCAGCGATGCGCTAGCCGAAAGGGTGAGGGGTGTTGCCCTCGCCGGCCGGCACTGTAACCCCTCACCCTTTCGCGCAAGAACGACGGCATCGCCGTCGTGCGCTCAAGCCCTCTCCCTCTGGGAGAGGGTCCAGGGTGGCAGGATGGAAAATCTACCCAAAATCCAGCGCCTGACCAAGCGGCCCCAGTTCCTGGCGGCCGCCAAGGGCGCGTCCCTGGCGCGGGGGGCGGTGGTCGTTCAGCGGCTCGAGCGGCACGACGACGATCCGGCCATCGGCGTGGGCTTCACCGCCACGCGCAAGGTCGGCGGAGCGGTGGCGCGCAACCGCTGCAAGCGTCGCCTGAGAGAGGCCGCGCGGGCCATGGTGCCCCTGTATGGGCTGGCGGGCAGCGACTATGTGCTGATCGCCCGGCAGGGCACGGCGGACCGCCCGTGGGACCGTTTGCTTGACGATGTGAAATCGGCGCTTACAAGGCTGGCGACCACCCCCGGCCCCGGCAAGCCGGGCAAGCCCGCGGACGGCCCGAACACGCCCGACCCGACTGCTACCGACACGCCCCCTCAGGACCCCTGACCGCATGAAGAACGAAAATACGCGCAACATGGTGATCTTCGCCGTGTGCACGGCGGTCATCCTGATCCTGTACCAGATCTTCGTGATGGGGCCCCAGGCCGAGCAGCGGCGGGCCATGCAGCAGGCCGCGGCCGAACAGACCCCGGCCGCCGCCGGCGCGACGGTGGACGGCGTCCCGGCCTCCGGGGCCGCTCGAGGCCCGGTCACCTTCGTCACCGACCGGACGCAAGCCCTGGGCAACGTCGCGCGGATCCCGGTCTCGACCCCGACGCTGCAGGGCTCGCTGTCGCTGCAGGGCGGACGCATCGACGACCTGTTCCTGAAGACCTATCGCCAGACGGTCGACCCGACCTCGCCGTATGAGGAACTGTTCCGGCCGCAGGGCATGGAGCACGCCTATTTCGCCCAGTTCGGCTGGACCGGACCGAACGTCCCCGGCGGCGTTCCCGGCCCCAACACCGTCTGGCAGCTGACCGCCGGATCGACCCTGACCCCGTCCACCCCGGTCACCCTGACCTGGGACAACGGCCAGGGCCTGCGCTTCACCCGCGTGCTGTCGGTCGACGCCCAGTATCTGTTCACCGTCACCGACACGGTCGCCAACCTGGGGACGGCCGCCATCACCATCGCCCCCTATGGCCGGGTCGAGCGCCAGGGCGTGCCGCCGGCGCTCGGCAAGACCCAGATCCTGCACGAAGGCGGCATCGGCACCTTCTCCAAGGGCGACGGCTATTCCACCACCCAGCTGAAATACGGTGCTTGGGCCAAGGAGCCGCGCCAGGCGTTCGAATCCACCGGCGGCTGGCTGGGCATCACCGACAAATACTGGATGGCGGCGCTGATCCCGCCGCAGGACGAGGCCATCCAGGCCGAGTTCCGCGTCACCGACGCCGCCACCTACGACATCCACGAGGCCCGCATGCTGGGGGCCGCGCGGACCATCCAGCCGGGTCGCCAGGTCACCGAGGTCCAGCACCTGTTCGCCGGGGCCAAGCGCAACGAGATCCTGGCCGACTATGAGGCGGCGCTCGACCTGCCGCGCTTCATCTATGCGATCGACTGGGGCTTCCTGTTCTTCCTGACCCGGCCGATCTTTCTGCTGGTGCATTTCTTCCAGGGGCTGGTCGGCAATTTCGGCGTCGCCATCCTGCTGCTGACCCTGACCATCAAGCTGATCATGTTCCCGCTGGCCAACAAGAGCTATGAGAGCATGTCCAAGATGCGGAAACTCCAGCCGCTGATGGAGAAGATCAAGGAGCAGCACAAGGACGACCCGCCGGCCCAGCAGAAGGCCACGATGGAGCTGTACCAGAAGGAGAAGATCAATCCCCTGGCCGGCTGCCTGCCGATCCTGGTCCAGATCCCGGTCTTCTATGCCCTGTACAAGGTGCTCTACGTCACCATCGAGATGCGGCACGCGCCCTTCTTCGGCTGGATCCGAGACCTGTCGGCCCCGGACCCGACCAACATCTGGAACCTGTTCGGCCTGATCCCCTGGGATCCCGCCAGCACGCCCCTGATCGGCGGCCTGCTGTCGCACAGCGCCGGGGCCACAGGGGGCTTCACCCTGGGCCTCAGCGTGCTGGCCATCTTCTACGGCTTCACCATGTGGCTGCAGACGGCGATGAACCCGCCGGTGCCCGATCCGATCCAGCGCAAGATCTTCGCCCTGATGCCCGTGATCTTCACCTTCATCATGGCGGTCTTCCCTGCCGGGCTGCTGGTCTACTGGGCGTGGAACAACGTCCTGTCGATCGCCCAGCAGTATGTGATCATGCACCGCCTGGGCGCCGAGAACCCGATCGACGACTTCTTCGGCAAGATGAAGAAGAGCCCGGCTTGACCGAACCCCACTCGATCTCCGCCTCCGACTATTCCGACGAGGAGATCGAGGCCGCGCGGGTGCTGTTCGCCCGGCCCGCGACCTTCGTCATGGGGGCCGCCAAGATCGAGCAGCTGCCCGAGCCGGACCTGCCGGAGATCGCCTTCGCCGGCCGCTCCAACGTCGGCAAGTCCAGCCTGATCAACGGCCTGGTCGGCATGCACAAGCTGGCCCGCGCCTCCAACGAGCCGGGGCGGACGCGCGAGGTCAATTTCTTCGACCTGGACGGCAAGCTGCGGCTGGTCGACCTGCCCGGCTACGGCTGGGCCAAGGCGTCGAAATCGACCGTGCGCCAGTTCCAGAACCTGGGCCGGGACTATCTGCGCGGCCGCGTCACCCTGAAGCGTGTCTATCTGCTGATCGACGCGCGCCACGGGCTGAAGTCGGTCGACGCCGAGGCGCTCGACGCCCTGGACCTGGCCGCCGTCAGCTATCAGATCGTCCTGACCAAGGCCGACAAGATCAAGGCCCACGAGCGCGACACGGTCCAGGCCGCGACGCTGAAGGCCATCTCCAAACGCCCGGCCGCCTTCCCGGCGGTGGCGGTGACCTCGGCCGAGAAGGGCGCGGGCCTGCCCGAGCTGCGCGCGGAGATCATGCGGACGACGGGGGCGGAGATCTAGATCGGCACGGTACCTCTCCCTCCCCCCTCGGGGGAGGGGCGTCGCGAAGCGACGGGGTGGGAACGGCCGGCGATACATCGTGCGGCCCTGCCCTGCCGCCCCCACCCGGTCTCCGCTGCGCTCCGCCCCCCCCCTCCCCCGCAGGGGGAGGGAGAGACCACGTCGCACTGGCCTCTCCGCCGCTCAGGCATTAGTTACGCCCCATGCCCCCCGCCGACACCCCCGCCGAGGTCTTCAAACGCGCGCTGGCCCATGCGGCCCGGGCCCTGGCGGAGCAGTCCGAGCTGGAGGTGGTGTTCGGCACAGATGGTCCGCGCCTGACCAACGGGGTCCTGACCCTGCCCCATCCGCCGCGCAATCCGACCGACGGCGACAGCGCCACGATCCGGGGCCAGGCCGACAGGCTGGCGCTGCGCCTGGCCAACCACGACCCGGCGGTCCACGCCGTCCTGCGGCCGCTGGACAGCAAGGCGGCCGAGGTGTTCGAGGCGGTCGAACAGGCCCGGGTCGAGGCGCACGGCTCGACCGCCCTGGCCGGGGTGCGGTCGAACATGAACGCCGCCCTGCTGACCCGGCTGGAGAAGACCGGCGCGCTGCGGGCGACCCAGGCCGACCGGGTCCCGGTGGCCGAGGCGGTCGCCCTGCTGCTGCGCGAGCGGGTCACCGGCCAGCGCAGCCCGGACGGGGCCAGGTCGATGCTGGACCTGGTCCGGGACGATATCGAGGGCCGGGCGGGCGGCGCCCTGGACCGGCTGGCCCTGACCGCGGGCGACCAGGCGGCCTTCGCGGCGGCGCTGAAGGATGTGCTGCGCGACCTCGACCTGGATCCCGGCGACGGGCGCGGCGACGAGGCCAATGACGATCCCGGCGAGGACGAACCGCCGCCCCAGCAGCCCGAGGAGTCCGAGGACTCGGAGGACGAGGAGGACGAGGGCGGCGGCGAGGGTGGCCAGTCGATGGACGGGGCCTCGGAGGATCCGACCGCCGAACAGGAGCGCGAGGGACGCCCGGACGGCTCGCCCGCCGAGCGGGACGGCGATACGGCCGACGACGGGCCGGACGTGGCCGAGGGGGCTCTGCCGAACCGCCAGGACAATGCCGACGACGGCCGCGTCATCGACGCCTACCGCGTCTTCACCACCGCCCACGACGAGATCATCGACGCCGCCGACCTGTGCGATCCGATGGAGCTGGACCGGCTGCGCAGCCTGCTGGACCAGCAGCTGACCATCCTGTCGTCTGTCGTTGCCCGCCTGGCCAACAAGCTGCAGCGCCGGCTGATGGCGCAGCAGAACCGCAGCTGGTCCTTCGACCTGGAGGAGGGCGTGCTGGACACCGCCCGCCTGACCCGGATCATCACCGACCCGACCAGTCCGCTCACGTTCAAGGCCGAATCCGAGAGCCCGTTCCGCGACACGGTGGTGACCCTGCTGCTCGACAACTCCGGCTCCATGCGCGGCCGGCCGATCATGGTCGCGGCCGTCTGCGCCGACATCCTGGCGCGGACCCTGGAGCGGTGCGGGGTCAAGGTCGAGATCCTGGGCTTCACCACCCGCGCCTGGAAGGGCGGCCAGGCGCGCGAGGCCTGGATCACCGCCGGCAAGCCGCCCATGCCCGGCCGGCTCAACGACCTGCGCCACATCATCTACAAGTCGGCGGACGCGCCGTGGCGGCGGGCCAAGAAGAACCTCGGCCTGATGATGCGCGAAGGCCTGCTGAAGGAAAACATCGACGGCGAGGCCCTGACCTGGGCGCACGACCGGCTGAAGGCCCGGCCCGAGGCGCGCCAGATCCTGATGGTCATTTCAGACGGTTCGCCGGTCGACGATTCCACCCAGTCGGCCAACGCGGCCCTGTACCTGGACAAGCATCTACGCGCGGTCATCGAGCGGATCGAGACCCAGAGCCCGGTCGAGCTGATCGCCATCGGCATCGGCCACGACGTGACCCGCTGGTACCGCCGCGCGGTCACCATCGTCGACGTCGAACAGCTGGGCGGGGTCATGATCGAGAAACTGGCCGAACTGTTCGAGGCGGCCCCCAAGGACACCGGCAAACGTGGCGGTCGGCGGCTGAAACGGGCGGCATGATGCGGTCGCTCGGTCGGTCGCTGGCGGCGACGGGGCTGCTGGCCGCGGCCGCCTGCGCGGCGGTGGCCACCGCGACACCCCCGCCCTCTCCCGCGGAAGACCGATCGATCCGGATCGAGGCGCGGGCCGTGCCCCTGGGCATCGGGGGCGCGACCCTGGCCCCCGGCGTCCGGTACGGTGGCGGGCTGATCTTGCGCGGCGCGGCGCTGCACGGGCTGTCGGACCTAAAGGTGCAGGACGGCCGCGCCTGGGCGGTCAGCGACTTGGGCTATCTGGTCCGGTTCACCCTCCGGCGCGACGCGAACGGTCGCCTGATCGGGGCGCAAGACGCCGTCAGCCGGGCTTTGAGCGGCCCGGACGGACAGGCTCTGGCACCCAAGCCCAGGGCCGACGCCGAGGGCCTGACGATCCTGTCCGACGCGCGGGTGCTGGTCGCTTTCGAGCGGGACGATCGCATCTGGTCCTATGGGGCGGATGCCGGCCGCACGCCCGTGGCCGTGGCGCATCCGGGCACCACGTTCCCCTTCAACGAGGGGATGGAGGGGCTGGCCACCGCCCCCGACGGCGGCTGGCTGGTCCTGGGCGAAGGCGGCGGGGCCTGGGTCTGCCAAGCCAGCTGCGCGACGCTGGGGTCGGCCCCGGTCCTGCCCGCCGACGGCTATCGCTTCACCGGGGCCGATCAGGACCCCGACGGCGGCTGGTTCGTGGTCGAGCGCTATTATCGTCCGCCGCTGGACATGCGGAGCCGGGTGCGTCGCCTGTCGCCGGACGGCGTCCTGTCCGCCCCCCTCATCCAGCTGCGCCCTCCGGCCTCGACCGACAATTTCGAGGGCATCGCGGCGGTTCCCACGGCGACCGGGACGCGCCTGTATCTGCTCAGCGACGACAACAACAACCCGCTGCAGAAGACCCTGCTGCTGGCGTTCGATGTGGCACGATAGGCCTTCTCCCTCCCCCTGGGGGGAGGGTCGTCGATGCGAAGCAGCGACGGGGTGGGAAGGGCCGGGCGACGCGGACACAGTCCCGTGCTGGCTTTCCTTGCCGCCCCCACCCGGCTTCGCTGCGCTCAGCCACCCTCCCCCGAGGGGGAGGGAGAGGTGCCACCTAAACGCGTTCGCTGACCTTGATCGCCACCTTACAGCCGGCCTTGATCACGGCGCTGAGCAGGCGATAGCCGGGGGCGTCGCGGCTGCCGTGTTCGACGGCGTGGTCGTGGTGGTCCAGTTCCTCCTCGCGGAACCGGGTCAGTTCGGCGGCGAGGTCCGGCTCGCGTTCTGACAGTTCGGCGATCTGGTCGGCGTAGTGTTCCTCGATCACGCTCTCGACCGCCTCGGTGCAGGCGTGGGCCGCCTTCTCGCCCATCAGGGCGGTGACGGTGCCCAGGCCCGTCGCGGCCAGGGACCACAGCGGCAGCAGCGCCGTCGGCGCGACCCGATGTTCGTTCAGCAGGGCGTCGAAGCGCGCCTTGTGCACCGCTTCGCCCGCCTGCATGGCCTCCATGTCGGCGGTCAGGGCGGCCTTGCCGGGCGCGTTGCGGAACACTGCCGCCTGGGCCTGATAGATCTTCACCGCCCCGTACTCGCCGGCGTGATCGACACGCAGGATCTCAGCCAGACGCGCGCGCGTCTGACCCTGCCCGGGGCGGGGCAGCGGGATACCGCGCTTAGTGTTTCGGGGCTCTGGCATCCTTGGGTCTCTTGGCGGCGAGCAGGCTGAACCCTGCCAATGCGGCGGACATCACCGCGTTCCATCCTGCCATGGACAGGCCGAGGAACTGCCACGTCACCGCGTCGCACATGGCGATCCGCGTCGGCTCGCCCACGCCCAGGGCCAGCGACGTAAGGCTTTCCAGATCGGCGGTGTCCCCGCCGGCGCAGGTCGCGGGCAGGCTCCACCACTTCAACTCACCCCCGGCGTGGAAGCCGGCGGTGATGGCCCCGGTCAGGAAGATGACGAACAGCAGGAAGGCGGCGATGCGGGGCGTGCCGCGCCGCGCCTGGCTGATGACCGCCCAGGCGGTGGCGACCAGGGCCACGGCCACCGCGCCCCAGAAGACCTCGCGCTGTTTCAGGCAGAGATTGCAGGGCGACAGGCCGGCGAACCGCTCGGACGCGTGGGCGAACCCCAGCATGGCCAGGGAGATGACCAGGGCAAAGGCGGTCCACCAGCGGGTCAGAAGGCGATAGGCGCTCATGCCGTCGTTCTTAACCGGGGCCGGGACCCCGCGCCATCCCGCTCAGCCGGTGAAGTGCGCCATCAGGCCGACGGCCCAGCCCGCCCCCACGAAGAAGCCGATCCCCACCACCGCCAGCGCCGTCGCCCAGGCCGTCGCCACCGCGGCGCCGGCCGCGACGAACAGGCCGTCGCGCTGGATCAGACCCACCGACAGCAGGCTCAGCGCCACCGAGGGGACGGTGTTGGTCATCGGCAGGACGATGGTGACGGTGGCCAGGATCATGAAGGCCGCCGCCGCCTGTTCGGCGAGGCCGCGGGTGAAGACGGTCAGGCGCGGCCGGGACAGGCGTTCGAACCACCCCATCCGCTTGGTGGCGAAGTCGGCCATCCGGTCCAGCATGGCCTTGGACACCGTCCGCTTCAGCACGGTTTCGGGCAGCCACGGCTCCTCGCGCCCGATCAGCATCTGGCCCGCCAGCAGCAGGATGGGGACACCCACGATCTGGGGCACGCCATACAGCGCCGGGACCAGGCAGGGGATGGCCAGAATCAGGATCATCAGGCCGAACGCCCGCTCGTCCAGCCGGTCGCGGATCTCGCGCAGGGTCAGGCCGTCCGGCCCCGAAACGCGCGCCAGATCGGCGATCATCGCGATGAACCCCAGGCGGTGGTCGTCGGTGTGCCGGTTGGTGAAATCGGTCATCCTGCTGCCCTACTCAAATCCTGCGACGCTGGCGAGACCTGTTCACCTCTGCGCGACTCCGCCTTGGCTTGTTGCGCCGGCGCCACTAGGTTCCGCGCCAATCGACCAGCTGGACTGGTCCCGCAAGATTTCAGGAGACGCACGATGGACGACCTGACCGCGCCGACGGCCACGCCCGACGCCACGATCCCCGCCTATGAAAATCCCCTCGGCGTGGACGGCTTCGAATTCGTCGAATTCACCGGCCCGGACCCCCAGGCCATGATCCGCCAGATCGAGATCATGGGCTTCGTCCAGACCCACGTGAACCCGAAGAACGGCGTGGTGCGCCTGAAACAGGGCGACATCACCTTCCTGGTCCACACGAAACCCGACGGCCACGCCGGCGAGTTCGCCCGCGACCACGGCCCCTCGGCCAACGGCATGGCCTTTCGCGTCAACGACGCCAAGGCCGCCTATGACGCCGCCGTGGCGCGGGGGGCCCATCCGGCCGACGCCCACGACGGCGGGGCCCTGGGCGAGGGGGCCTATGTGCTGCGCGGCATCGGCGGCAGCCTGCTCTACATCATCGACGCCTATGGCGAGGCGGGCTCGCTGTACGACGCCTGGGACGAGGTCGAGGGCTGGGAAGAGGCCGAGCGCAAGAACAACGTCGGCCTGCACCTGCTCGACCACCTGACCCACAACGTCAAACGCGGCCAGATGCGCACCTGGTCCGGCTTCTACGGCGACGTCTTCGCCTTCGAGGAGCAGAAATATTTCGACATCAAGGGCAAGGCGACCGGCCTGTTCAGCCAGGCGATGATCGCGCCCGACCGCGCCATCCGCATTCCCCTGAACGAGAGCCAGGACGACAACTCCCAGATCGAGGAGTTCCTGAAGCGCTACAACGGCGAAGGCATCCAGCATATCGCCCTGGCCACCGACGACATCTTCCACACGGTCGAGACGATGCGCGAGCGCGGCGTGCTGTTCCAGGACACGATCGAGACCTATTTCGAACTGATCGACAAACGCCTGCCCAACCACGGGCACGACGTCGAGCGAATGCGCCAGAACCGCATCCTGATCGACGGCTCGGACGAGGACGGCCTGCTGCTGCAGATCTTCACCCAGGATACCTTCGGCCCGATCTTCTTCGAGATCATCCAGCGCAAGGGCAACGAGGGCTTCGGCAACGGCAATTTCCAGGCCCTGTTCGATTCCATCGAGCTGGACCAGATCCGTCGCGGCGTCATCAAGGTCGACGCCCATTAGGGTCGCGCCCCCTTCCTGGCTGCCGTTCCTGGGCCCGGTCGTCGCGGCGGCCGTGGGCGGGCTGGTGGGCGAGTTCGGCCTGGGCGGCGGCTTCTGGGTCGTGCTGGCCTGCGCCCTGGTCGGCGGCTTCGTGCCGATCATCGCCTACCGGGTATGGAAACGGGCGCATCACCGGCGCGCCGACTGATCAGACCTCGACGAGGTCCAGACGGCGCTCGATGCGCTCACCCCGAGTTTCAAGCTTGTCCATGCGCTGGTTCATCCCGGCCATGTTCTCTTCGAGGCCGGTCATCCGGACCTTGATCAGGGTCATATCGTCCTTCACGCTCGACAGATCCTCCAAGATCTTGCGAAGCGTCGGGATGACGATGTCGGTGACCTCGGACATGTCCGGACCATACCTCTAACAGGGATGACGTACCAATGCCCACGCTGAAGCCTCACGGACTCGCGCTGCTCGCCCTGCTGACCGTCGCCGGCGGAGCGGCGGCGCAGGAGGTTCCCGCCTGGTCCTTCGCCATTCACGGTGGGGCCGGCACGATCGAACGGGCCAGTCTGACGCCCGAACAGGACGCAGCCTATCGCGTCTCTCTGGCCCGGGCGCTGGAGGCCGGGGCCGCGGTGCTGCGCGACGGCGGCGCCGCCCTGGATGCGGTACAGGCGGCGGTCGAGCTGATGGAAGACGACCCCCTGTTCAACGCCGGACGCGGCGCGGTCTTCACGGCGGCAGGGACCAACGAGCTGGATGCGGCCGTCATGAACGGCACGGACCGCAGCGCGGGGGCCGTGGCCGGCTTGATCACGACCCGCCACCCGATCGCGGCGGCCCGCGCGGTGATGGAGCAGAGCCCCCACGTGATGCTGATCGGACCGGGAGCCGACACCTTCGCGGCCTCGCTCGGGCTGGAGCAGGTTCCGCCGTCCTTCTTCTTCACCCAGCGGCGCTGGGATCAACTGATCCGGGTCCTGACCGAGCAAGGCCGACCCACCCCCCTGCCGCCCGCGGGCGCGCCCGGTTCGCCCCTGGGCATGGCGGCGACCGCGCCGGCCCCGCCGCTGGACGAGCGGAAATTCGGCACGGTCGGGGCGGTCGCTCGGGACAGTCGGGGTCATCTGGCGGCCGGCACCTCGACCGGCGGGACCACCGGCAAGCGCCCGGGCCGGGTCGGGGACGTGCCGGTCATCGGGGCGGGCACCTATGCCTCGAACGCCGACGGCTGCGCGGTGTCGGCGACCGGCGACGGGGAGTTCTACATCCGCGCCACGGTGGCCCGCGACATCTGCGCCCGG
This sequence comes from Brevundimonas sp. LM2, assembly GCF_002002865.1. Taxonomy (NCBI): domain Bacteria; kingdom Pseudomonadati; phylum Pseudomonadota; class Alphaproteobacteria; order Caulobacterales; family Caulobacteraceae; genus Brevundimonas; species Brevundimonas sp. LM2. The sequence goes on from NZ_CP019508.1 coordinate 3,527,834, forward strand.
ATCGCCGCCGGCCAGACCGCGCGGGCCGCGGCCCAGGCGGAGGTCGACGACGCCCTGTCGCTGGGGGGATATGGCGGGGTCGTCGTGATGGACACCCGGGGCCAGCCCGCCTTCGCCCTGACGACTCCGGGCATGTATCGCGGGGGGGTGACCGCCGATGCCGCCGCCTCCGTGGCCATCTATGCGGACGAAGAATGACCGACGCCCCCGACGAACTGACCGCCATGGCGCAGGAGGAGCTGACCGCCGCCTGCGCCATGACCTGGCCCGAGCTGAAGCGGATCACGCCCTGGGGCGACAGTTTCGAGGGCTTCGCCCCCTCCGGCCGCACCGTCGAGGTCGAGCGCCGCTACCTGTGGGCCCATGACCCCGAAGGCGCCATCGTCATCGAGGTCGAGGTGCGCGACGCGGCGGCCCGAACCGGCGTCGAGGCTCGCGCCCTGCTGCACGCCCCGATCTGACGCCGCCACCCACAACCTTCACAGAACCGCGTTAACCTTTTCCGTCGCCAAGGCGTCGCGGTTGAGCCATCATCCGCTCGGCGAACGCCAGTTCGGGAGAAGGCATGTATCCGTCGGATTTCAGCGCGGCCGAAGCCGTCTATACGCCCTCGGAGGGCGACCTTTTCCTGGGCGTGCCGCCTCTGCTCGCGCTCGCCTTGCTGCTCATTCTGCTGGCGGTGGCTGTCGGAGCCTATCTGATGGGGCACCGTCAGGCGATCCGCGCGGACGGTCCTGGCGGCGACAAGGCTCCGGATGAAATCCACAAGGCCATCCTCGCCGCCTCGACGGCGGCGATGGCGGCGTCCTCGGACGAGCTCAAGTTCCGGGCCCAGGCCCTGCGCACGGCCATCCATGATCATCTGGGGCCCGTCCTCGAGCTGGCGAAGGGTGTTTCCGGCCTGGCGAAGGCCCTGGACGACGCGTTGAAGGGCGAGAAGACGGAGCCCAAGAAGCCGGACACCCCGTCCCCGGCACCGGCCCCGGCCAGTCACGACGCCAAGGGCGCAGAGGGCTGCGGATGCGGCCAGCCCAAGGCCTGCAGCTGCGCCCGCCCGTCGCCGCCCGCGATCACGGTGACCCATTTCGTGGTGGGGGGCCCGCCGCCGGCCTGCGGATGCCAGTCCAGCCACAAGCCGGGCTGCGACCACGCCGCGCCCAAGACTGAAAAGCCGGCCCTGGAGGCCAAGGCGGACCCGGTTCCGATGACCGGCCCGGAACAGATCGACGCCCTGTCGCGTGCGGTGCGCCAGTTTCACGACCATTGGTCGCGCGATGCTGCACGCGTGCGCGAGCTTCGCCAGGCCCGCGACGCCCTGTGCCGCCTGCCGACGCCGCCCAAATCGGAGCCGCGGCGGCTCTCTGTCGGGTCCCGCAGGTGACCGTTCCCTCCGGACCGAAAACCGCCTAGCCTTTCCGGATGAAACTCGCCTCGCTCAAGCACGGCCGTGACGGCCGCCTCGTCGTCGTCTCCAGCGATCTCGCCTGGTTCACCGACGCCTTCCTGATCGCCCCGACCCTGCAGGCGGCGCTGGACGACTGGGCGCGCTGCGAGCCCCTGCTGCGCGCCCTGGCCGAAAGCCTGGAGCATGAGGCCGTGCCGCGCGGGCGCTTCCACGAACGCGACGCGGCCGCCCCCCTGCCCCGCGCCTATCAGTGGGCCGATGGTTCGGCCTATGTGAACCACGTCGAACTGGTGCGGAAGGAGCGCGGAGCCGAGATGCCCGCCACCTTCTGGACCGACCCCCTGATGTATCAGGGCGGGTCCGACCATTTCATGGGGGCGCGCGATCCCATCCCCCTGGCCGACGAAAGCTGGGGCTGCGACCTGGAGGCGGAGATCGTCGTCGTGACGGGCGACGTGCCCCAGGGCGTGACGCCCGAAGACGCACGCGGGCACATTCGCCTGGTCGGTCTGGTTAACGACGTCTCGCTGCGCAACCTGATCCCCGGCGAACTGGCCAAGGGGTTCGGCTTCGTCCAGTCCAAGCCCGCCTCGGCCCTGTCCCCCGTCTTCGTCACCCCCGATGCCCTGGGCGAGGCCTGGGACGGCGGCAAGCTGAGCGGAGCCCTGTCGGTCCAGCTGAACGGGGCGGACTTCGGCCGCGCCGACGCCAGCGTCGACATGACCTTCGATTTCGGTGTCCTGATCGCCCACCTGGCCAGGACCCGGGATCTGGTCGCCGGGACGGTCATCGGCTCGGGCACGGTGTCCAACAAGGACGCGGACGGCGGTCCGGGCCGCCCCGTCGCCGACGGCGGCCTGGGCTATTCCTGCATCGCCGAGGTCCGCACGGTCGAGACCCTGGCCACCGGCGCGCCGGTCACGCCCTTCCTGCGCCATGGCGACACGGTCCGGATCGAGATGCTGGACGGCCGCCACCATTCGATCTTCGGGGCCATCGAACAGGTCGTCGCGCCCCTGGGCTGAGCCGGCCTTGCCGGACCCGTCGGGGGCGGGTTAGCCTCTTCCGAACGGGGGGAGCCGCTCATGACGCCGCAGGCATACGGGCCGCTGATCGGCATCGGCATCGCCCTGATCATCATCCTGTTCCGCAACCAGAAGCCGCGCCCCCTGCGCGTGCGGTATATGTGGATCGCGCCGGTGCTGGTCGCCCTGGCGGCCGGCTTCGGCCTGTGGGGCATGTCGATGGCCCCGGGCGTCACGCAGACGCCATTCGGCCTCGGCGCCTGGTCCATCCTGGCCGTCGGCCTGATCCTGGGGGCCGCCGCCGGCTATCAGCGGGGCCGGATGACGACGATCGAACGCGCGCCGGACGGCGGCCTGCTAACCCAGGCCTCGCCCCTGGGGATCATCCTGATCGTGGGCCTGATGGGCAGCCGGACCCTGATGCGGCCCTGGCTGGAGGCCCATGCGACGACCTGGCACCTGAACGCCCTGGCGATCCAGGACGCCTTTCTGCTGTTCGCCGCCGCCATGGTCATCACCCAACGGGTGGAGATGTATATCCGCGCCCGTCGCATCCAGGCCGGCCTGCCCGACGACCACGTCGCGCCGGCGCCGGCGGCCTGACCCGATCCCGGAGGATCCTCATGCGTATGAAGTGCATCAGCACCCTCATCCTGGTGGCCTGCGCGGGAACGGCGCTGGCCCAGGACGCCGCCGACGACTGGGAGATCGCGCGTGATCCGGCCATCAAGGCGGTGGTGGCGTTCATCCCCTTGTCCACGGGCCTGACCATCGCCTTCCGCTGCGTGGACGGCGTCTACGGCGCAATCATCGGCGGCCTGCCGGAGGTGTCACGATCCATCCGGACCCGGAAGCTGACGATCGGGGTCAACGATGAGGAGCCGGACGACACCACGTGGAACGTGGCGACGGACCGCACGGCCGCCCTGGCGGACTACCCCGCCTCCCTGGCGCGCGAGCTGCGCGAAGGCGGTGCCGTCAGCATCGTCATCCCCGGTGGCGCCGCGGGCGGGCGCAACCTGCGTCATAACCTGACCCTGCCCGCCTCCTCGGCCGCCATCGAAGAGACCCTGACCGCCTGCGGACGTCCGCTGGAGGATCCCCGCGACGCCCTGCTGCCGGATATCGCCGAAAGCGGCCTGCCGGACGGCATGACCTGGGCCCGACAGCCGCGCCCGGTCTATCCCCGGAACACCTATGCCGAGGGCTATGCCGTCCTGACCTGCGTCGTCGAGCCGGACGGGCGACCGAGCCAGTGTCAGGTCGAGTCCGAGTTTCCGCTCGACGGCGGGTTCGGACGCAATGCCCTGCGGTCCGTGGATGCGGCCCGGCTGGTCAGTCCCGGCGAGACCCCCGGACAGTATGCGCCCCGGATGGTCGGCTTCCGGGTCGAGTACCGGATGCGCTAGCGCGCCCGCATCACCTGGGCCGAGAACCGCTCCATCTCCTCCTCCTGCGGCGACATCTGCAGCAGGACGAGGTCCAGACCGGCGGCCTCGAACTCTTCGATCCGTTCACGGACGGTTTCGGGCGTGCCGACGAAGCCGGGGCGCAGGCCGCGGTTGGAGACGCTGTATTCGCGGATCTTCAGCTCGCGCTCCAGCTCGGTCCCCGACAGCCACTGGTCGAAATTGGCGAAGCCGGCCGGCGGGGATCCGTCGGCCAGGCCGGGAATGGTCGTGATCCGCTCCAGCTCCCGGTCCGCCTCGGCCTGGGTGTCGCGCACGATGGCATAGCCGGCCATGCCATACGACATCGGCGGCAGGCCGAAGGCCTCGCGCCGGGCCCGCATGTCGGCCACCTTGGCAGCGATGTGCTCGGGCTCGTCGCCGTGCATGACATAGGCGTCGCAATGGCGGGCGATCAGGGTCTTGGCCGCCTCGGACTCGCCGCCGGCATAGATGACCGGCCGCGGGCGGTCCGGCGTGGAGGTGGGCTTGGGCTCCACGATCGCGTCCTTCAGCGTGTAGAATTTCCCTTCGAAATCGACCCGCTGTTCGGTCCACAGACGGCTCAGGACCTGCAGCCATTCGGTGGTGCGGCCATAGCGGTCGTCGTGCTGGTCGAACTGCAGACCATAGCTCTCCGCCTCCTTGGCCCACCAGGACGAGACCACGTTCAGGGCCAGCCGCCCGTTCGAGATCCGGTCGATATTGGCCGCCGACTTGGCGAACAGGGCCGGCTGGTGGAAGTTCGGCCGCACCGCCACCATCAGCTCGATCGTCTCGGTGATCGCCGCCAGGGCCGCCGCCGTCGACCAGGCGTCCAGGGCCGGAGCCTCGATGCCCTTGATGTCGTTCAGGTTCAGCTCGGCGATCAGGGTCAGGTCGTAACCCAGGGCCTCGGACCGCTTGACCAGCCGGGCCATGTTCTCCCACGAGGCCTCGCGCTCGTCGGCGATGTTGCGCAGCCAGCCGCCGAAGACGGGAGCCCAGTATCCGTATCTCATGCTTCGCTGTCCTGGGCCCGCTTGGCCTTTTCCTCGGCGACGATGCCCTTCAGCCAGTCGACCAGATCGTCGTGCGGGTCGAAGCCCAGCACCTCGAGCGGTTTGGCGACGAAGTTGGACAGGCCGTTGATGTCGTAGAACAGCGCCGACCCGTCGCGATCGTCGATCAGATATTCGACGCCCCCGACCTCGAGCTCGGCCGCCACCGCCAGTCGCTCGACCGCCGCGACGATCTCGGGCGGCGGCGTGGTCCGCGTCATGGTCAGGGTCGGCGCCCCCGGCCGCACCAGACAGGCGTCGGCCGGGCACAGGTCGAACGCATCGCCCGGGCTCTCGATGTCCAGCGCATACAGGAAGCGGCCGTTCAGGGTTTCGACCCGGGTGATCTTGCCGTCGCGCCGAGGGGCGTACTCCTGGATCAGGGAGATGCCGTTGATCCCCACCGGAGCCCATTTCTCGCCCGCCGCCTCGGCCAGGGCCTCGGGCTTCTCATAGCGGGTGATGCCGGCCCCGGCCCCGCCGATGTCGGCCTTGACCAGCACGGGGAACCGCAGGCCCTCGGCCGCCGCCGGCAGGTCGGCCTGACGGTGCACGACGCGCGTCGCCGGCCCCTTCAGGCCCAGCCGAGCGATCAGCGACATCTGCCGCGCCTTGGAGGTGTCGATGGCCAGGGCCGAGGCGTTCACGACCCGCGTGCCCAGCCCCTGCCAGTGTTCGAACAGGCTCTGGGCATAGAAGATCGGGTGTTCGGGATCGCGCAGGAAGGCCGACATGGCCACCCGGCTGAACACCACGGTCGCCGGGGCCGGGCTGGTCGCCGGGTCGAAGCTGTGCCCGGCCAACGGCACCTTCACATAGGAGACGCCGTGCCGGTCCAGCGCCGCGAACAGCGGCTCGAACCATTCGGGATGCTCATAGACGATGGCGAGATCGGGGAGGCGGTCGGTCATGAAAACGCAAATGCGTTACACCACGATGGAACGCAAGAGCCTCTCCCAAATTGGCACCGTGGGTTGGGGTTCGCGCGAACTATGGCTTCTGGCAAAAATCGTCCGGGCTCAAGTAGCGCAACGCGCGGTAGCCCACTAAGAGTGCCCCTGCGGGCCCCGGTGGTGGAACTGGTAGACGCGCCGGACTCAAAATCCGGTTCCGAAAGGAGTGCCGGTTCGACCCCGGCCCGGGGCACCATCGCGACCCAGAAGACGCAGCCGGTCCAAACATCGCCGGTCGTGGAACTCACTCTTTTCCCGGACATTTATGGACCAGTAAGAAGGTCCACCCCATGATCGCCCTGATCCTCGCCGCTGCCCTGTCCACCAACGCCGGTCTGGCCAAGACCTCGGACCGTCCGCTCGCGCCGGCCCTGCAACCCATCGCCTATGCGGCCTCGGCGGCCCCCGCCCCGGTCCTGGCTGGCGTGGCCGTGACCCTGGAGTGCACGGCGCATACCGACGGGCGCGTCGGCGAATGCAGCGTGCTGGGCGAGACGCACCCCGGCATGGGTTTCGGCGCGGCGGCGATCGCCCTGGTCGAGGGAACCGAGGTCGAGCCGGGCCCCGAGCCCGTTCAGTTCGCCCGCACCATCCAATTCATGCCCTAGGCGTCGCGTATCTCGCAGTTGCGAAAAGTGAGGGCGGTGCCGGTTGCATAGTGGGACCCGGCCGCGCATCTGCAGCCGATGACACAGCCCGACACCCCAGCCGCCCCCAAGGGGCCGGGCTTTCCTGAATTCGTCTGCATGATCGCACTGATGATGGCGATCAATGCCCTGGCCATCGACATCATGCTGCCGGCCCTGCCCGAGATCGGGGACGCATTGGGCGTGGCCAATGCCAACAGCCGGCAGTGGGTGATCACCGCCTATCTGCTGGGCTTCGGGGCCATGCAGATCGTCTACGGCCCGCTCGCCGACCGTTATGGCCGCAAGCCCATCATCCTGATCGGCGTCGGCGTCTATATCGCCTTCAGCCTGGTGGCCATGCTGGCCCCCACCTTCGAGACCCTGATCCTGGCGCGGATCGGCCAGGGCATGGGCTCGGCCGCGACGCGGGTCCTGGCCGTGTCCATCGTGCGCGACCGCTATTCCGGCCGCACCATGGCGCGGGTGATGTCGCTGAGCTTCCTGGTCTTCCTCGGCGTGCCGATCATCGCCCCGTCGCTGGGTCAGGCCATCCTGCTGGTGGCACCGTGGGAGGCGATCTTCGGCGTCCTGGCCTTCGCCGGCACCGCCCTGATGATCTGGACCAGCCTGCGCCTGCCCGAGACCCTGCACCCCGACGCCCGTCTGCCGATCCAGGCCGCCCGCATCGCCAGCGCCTTCAGGGAGGCGGTCACGAACCGGATCTCGATCGGCTACACCCTGGCCATGACGGCGATCACCGGGGCCCTGTTCGGCTTCATCAACTCGTCGCAGCAGATCTTCTTCGACGTGTTCCAGGCCCCCGGCCTGTTCACCACCGTGTTCGCCTGTATCGCCGCCGGCATCGCCCTGGCCTCGGTCGTCAATGCGCGCCTGGTCGAGAAGCTGGGGTCGCGCCTGATCGGCCATACGGCCCTGCTGGGCTTCATCGCCTTCGCCGCGATCCACCTGGGCGTCACGCTGAGCGGCCACGAGACGATCTGGACCTTCGCCCTCCTGCAGGGCGGCACCATGTTCTGCTTCGGCTTGCTGGCCGGAAATTTCGGGGCCATGGCGATGGAGCCGATGGGCCATATCGCCGGCACGGCGTCCTCGGCCCAGGGCTTCATCTCCACCATCATCGGCTCGCTGACCGGCTTCGCCATCGGCCAGCAGTTCGACGGCACCGTCGTGCCCATGACGGTCGGCATCACCGGCTGCGGCGTCGCCGCCCTGATGTGCGTTCTGTTCGCCGAGCGGGGCCGCTTGTTCGTGGCCCGAAACTCTGAGCCCGCCTCCGCCGTGTCTTAACCGAGCAGACGGTTCAGCGCGTCGATCAGTTGCTGCGGCGGAAACGGCTTTTCCAGCACCAGGGTGGCGCCCGCCTCGGCCGCGCGCTCGAGCAAAGCCGGATCGGCGTGTCCGGTGATCAGGATCACGCGCGTGTTCAGCCCCTCGGCGCGCAGCGCGCGTGCCACCTCCACGCCGCTCATGCCCGGCATCCGGATGTCGCAGACCAGACAGTCGGGCGCGCGGTCTGCGACGCCTTGCATGAAGGTCGAGGGATCCGCGTGCGTCGTCACGACGAACCCGTGGGCCTCCAGCAGAAACGCCAGCGACTCGCGAAAGGCCGCGTCGTCGTCGAGAATCTCGACCGCGTGGGTCATCGGTCGTCATCCTCGGGTTCTGCCAGCGGCAGGGTGAAGCGGAACACCGTGCCGCCGTCCAGGGCAGGCTCCGCCCAGATGCGTCCGCCGTGCGCTTCGACGATGGTTCGGCAGATCGACAGGCCGACGCCCATGCCGCGCTTGCCCTTGGTGCTGACGAAGGGTTCGAAGAGGGTCTTGGCCACGTCGGGGTCCAGGCCTGTCCCGTTGTCGGCGACCGAAACCACCGCCATTCCGTCGTCGGACCGATCGCTGGTCACCTGAAGGACGGGCCGGGTCGCCTTCGACGTGGCGTCGAGGGCATTGCGGACCAGATTGTGAATGACCTGCTCGATCTGGATCCGGTCGACCGTCACCTTCAGCCCGGGGGCGTCATGGCGGACATCCAGCACGACGTCCGGTGACGCGGCGCCCAGGCGGGCGAAGGCGCAGGCCTCGTCGACCAGGCCCGAAAGCGCCTCCGGCAGACGGACGTTGGCGTCGCCCGACACGAAGGAGCGCAGATGCCGGATGATCTGGCCGGCGCGAAGCGCCTCGGCGATCGCCTTGTCGAACTGGGACAGCAGCGGACTGTCCGGCGTCTGGCGCGCCACCAGGGCCCGGCACCCCTCGACATAGTTGGTGATCGATCCCAGGGGCTGGTTCAGCTCATGCGCCAGGGCCGCCGCCATCTCGCCCATGGCCGAAAGGCGGGACTCCTGACGAAGCCGGGCCTCCAACTGCTTGCGTTCGGTGATGTCGAACGACAGGCCGACCAGCCCGGTCAGACGGCCGTCGGCATCGTGCATCGGGGTCTTGGTCGACAGCCAGGTCCGCACGCCCTTCTTCGGGTGATCGACCAGCTCCTCCAGCGCCTGGGCCACGCCCCCGGCCATGACCCGACGGTCATGCTCCATGACCGCCTCGCCCTGTTCGGGATCGGCCAAGAACTCGCGGTCCGTCTGCCCCTCGACCTCCAGCCACGGCTTGCCGATCAGGTTCAGCGTGGCCCTGTTGGCCAGCAGCAGGCGGCCGTCGGGGTCTTTGGCATAGATCAGGCCCGGGGCCGCCTCGACGATGGTGCGCAGCAGGACGTCGGACTGCTGCTGATTCAGGACCGCGGCCCGCAGTTCCTCCTCGGTGTGATCGACCCGCAGGGCCAGTTCGGCCCGGGCGGCATCCAGTTCCTCCGCGATCTTCTGGCGCGCCTCGATCTCCAGCTGAAGGGTCTTGGCGGAGGGTATGGCGAGAAGGCGGGGAATCAGCCGGTAGAGGGCGATTGCGGTCACGACCGAGGCGATGGCCGTCACGGCCTTGAGCCACCCCGTGGTGATGTAGATGGGATGCCACATCGTGATGATGCCCATCACATGGGTCAGGCCGCACAGACCGATGAAGGCCGCGAACAACAGGGCCAGGGCACGGTGCCCGCAGTCTAGGTCGTCGCGCATTCTGACGAAGCGCGCGATGCTGAACGGGATGGCGAAATAGGCGGCCGCGATCAGCGCATCGGAGGCGATGTGCAAAAACATCAGCTCGGGACGCCACAGGATGCACATGCCGTGGGGCATGAAGCCCTCAACCTCGTGCAAGAAATGCATGCGTGTTCCTTGCCAGACGGTCGTGAGGCCGGATGCCAGGACCTCTGGCGTCAAGGTGTATCAGAGTCCCCTGCAGAGGAAAGGCACGCTCTGTCCGCGCGTTGCGCCGGCATCAAGCGCGCCCCGGCCGCGCCTGATCGGCCAGGAAGCCCCGCGTCAGCTCGATCGCCTCGACCAGGCTCATCCGCTGGACCTCGGTCCCCGGGGGCAGGGCGGCGAAAAGGCGAGTCGGGGTCGCAGCGTCCAGCATGACGAACATCCCCTTGTCGTCGGCGCGGCGGATCAGGCGGCCGAAGGCCTGGGCGATACGGGCCCGGGCCAGGGCGTCGTCATAGCCCTTGGCCCCGAACTTCTCGCGCCGCGCCTTGTGCAGCAGGTCGGGGCGCGGCCAGGGCACGCGGTCGAAGGCGAGCAGGCGAAGGGACCGCCCCGGCACGTCGACGCCGTCCCGGACCGCGTCGGTGCCCAGCAGGCAACTGTCCGCTTCGGCGCGGAAGATGTCGACCAGGGCCCCGACCTCCAGCGGATCGACGTGCTGGGCGTAGAGCGGGATCTGGGCCTTGGCCAGATCCGGCCCCAGCCGCTCATAGACTGCCTTCAACCGGCGGATGGCGGTGAACAGGCCAAGTCCCCCGCCCCCGGCCGCCAGGAACAGCTCGCGCATCGCCGCCGCCGTCTGGCGCGGATCGTCCTTGGCCACGTCGTTGACGACGATGACCCGGCTGTTGGCGGCATAGTCGAACGGGCTCTCGACCTTCAGCGTCCGCGCCGGTTCGATCAGGCGGGCGGCCCCGGTGCGCATCCGGGCCATGCCGAACAGGTCGCCGCCGCTGGCCTCGGCGATCGGATCGGACAGGGTGGCGCTGGTCACCAGCACCCCGTGGGCGGGCAGGATGACGGCGGCCTCCAGCGGCACGGTCGGGTCGATCCAGTGGCGGCGCAGCGCCACGTCGTGGATCCGGCCGAAGGCGGTCTCGACCGACAGCCAGTCGACGAAGTCCGGATCGGGCTGGTCGCCCGCGTCCTGCAGCGCCGCCAGCATGGAACGCCAGCCGGGCAGGGTCATGCGGGCGCGCCGGTCGAGGCCCCGCAGCGCCCCCTCGATCCGCGCCCGGGCCGAGCCGTCCAGCTCGGCCGCCTCGTCGTCCAGAATATCCTCCAGATGGCGGGCCAGGGCCAGCAGGGGGGCCTCGACCGCGGCCAGGGCCTGGGCCGCCCCGCGCGCGGTCTCCAGCAGGGGCTCGGTCGCGGGACGGACGCCGCATTCGGTGCCGAACTCCGACGCGCCGGAAGACGCCGCCTCCGAGGTGCGGGCGCGGATCTGTTCCAGGGCCGCCATCAGGAACTGTTCGATCGGGCCGACCGGGTTGACCTCCCCGGACGGCGGCGCGATGCGGCCCGATATGCCCTCGCCGGGCAGGGCCGCGGCGGCGCGGATGGCGTCCTGCAAGGCCTTCGCCGCCGCCTCGTTGTCGGCGCACAGGTCGCCCAGCCGCTGTTCCAGCCCGCGCCCGCGCCGGCCCCGCCCCTCGGGCCCCCGGATCCAGCGCCGCAGCTCGGCCGCCTCCTGGCCCGACAGACAGGCGGAGAAGGCGCTGTCGGCGGCGTCGAACAGGTGGTGGCCCTCGTCGAAGACGATCCGCTTCAGGGCGGCGGTCTCGCCGTCCTGTTTCAAGCCCCGCGCCGACCGGGCCCCGTCGAAGGCGGCCTGGGTCATCACCAGGGCGTGGTTGGCAACGACCAGATCGGCCCGGCGGCTGGCGCGAATGGTCTTCTCGACGAAACAGGTGCGGTAGTGCGGGCAGGCCGCGTGGACGCATTCGCCGCGCCGGTCGACCAGATTGCCCGCGCTGGCCTGCTGGCTCGGCGGGGTGGCGAACAGGCCGGGCAGCCAGCCGGGGAAGTCGCCCCCGGTCATGTCGCCGTCCCGGCTGTGCATCGCCCAGCGGCTGGTCAGGGCCAGACCGATCAGGTCGCCGTTCCCCAGCTGGGCCGCCTGGACCATGTCCTGCAGGTTCAGCAGGCACAGGTAGTTCTCGCGGCCCTTGCGGACCACGGTCTTGCGCTTGCGCTCGACCGGATCGGGCCACAGGGCGGCGCTCTCGCGGTCGATCTGGCGTTGCAACGCGCGGGTGTAGGTGGAGACCCAGGCGGCCCCCTGGTTCCGCTCGGCCCACAGGGAGGCGGGGGCCAGATAGCCGAGCGTCTTGCCGGTGCCGGTGCCCGCCTCGGCCAGCAGCATGCGCGGCCGGCCTTCCTCGTTGCGCGGTGAGAAGGCGTAGGCGGCCTCGGCGGCATAGTCGGACTGGGTCGGGCGTTTTTCGTCGAGACCCGAGGCCTGCAGCAGCTTCTCCAGCCGGATACGGGCGGATTCGGAATCGACCGGCGAGGAGCCGGCCTCCCCGCGCGGGGCCTCGTCCTCCCACTCGGGCAACCGCGACCAGGCGTCGAGGCCGGAGCCTCGATGCTGACGCGCCCGCAGCGGACCGGCCTGGAGCGCGCCGGTGACGCGGTCGGCCCAGGCCCAGCCGGCGCGCCCGAGCGTCTCGGCCAGGGTGAAGGCGTCCTCGCGATGCGGATAGGCGGGGTCGGCCAGTTCCTTCAGCAGGACGGCGGCGGCGTCGCGCAGGGCCGCCGCCTGCGCCTCGGCGCCCTTCGGTTCGGCCATGCCGAGCGCCAGGGCCAGACCGCTGGGCGACGGTGCGCAGAAGCTCGCAGGCCGCACGAAGGCCCACAGCTCCAGAACGTCCAGCAGGTCCGGGGACCGGGGCGGCGGCGACAGGCCCAGCCGGCGGGCGGTCAGCGAGGCGTGGGCGACCAGAACCGGTCCTCCGAGGAACACCCCCTCCGCCGCCCCGCGCCCGATCTTGCGCGCGCCGTCCTCGTCACAGATCGCGCCCGCGCCCGGCGGCACGGCCAGCGCCGGCGGCAGGACCAGCCAGCGATCGGCCCCGGTCAGGCTGCGGGTGGAGAGGACGGATTCGTCGGACACAGAGGGAAGATAGCGGTTCACGCTGCGAAACGGAACGGGAACATCGTGTTGCCGCCCTCTCTGCCTCATGGTATGGCCATACGGTCTAGCCAGAGGAGCGAACGTCGTGAACTGGAGCCTGGCCAAGGCCAAGGACAATCTGTCCGAGGTGGTCCGTCGCGCGACAAGCGAGGGCCCACAAAGCATCACCGTGCATGGCGAGGAAGCGGCGGTCGTTCTCTCCAAGGCCGACTTCGACAGCCTGCGCTCGCCGGCGACTCCCAAGACGTTCAAGGCCTGGCTTCGCGCGATGGATTTCGACGGTGTGGACCTCAGCCGCGACCAGACCCCGGCGAAAGAGCTGGACCTTTGAAATGGCTGCTGGACACGAATGCGTTCAGTGAGCCGGGCAGGGCCCGACCCGATGCCGGGTTCGCCGACTGGTTCGAACGCACCGACGAAGCGGACATGGTCCTGAGCGTCGTGACGATCGGAGAAATGGACCGGGGATTGGCGCTGATGGCCGAGGGCGCTCGCAAGATCCGGCTTGAAGCCATCAATCGGGGCGCGCTGCAGGCCTTCGACGGCCATATCCTGCCGATCGACCTCAGGACGGCCAGGCTCTGGGGCGACCTGTCCGCGCGGTTGAAGGCAGACGGTCTGAACTTTGGCGTGCCCGACGAGATGATCGCCGCGACCGCCCTTCAGCACGGCTTGACGGTGGTCTCACGCGATCGTCGCCCGTTCGACGCGAGTGGTTGTCGCGTCCTGTCGCCATGGAGCGAATGACGACGGCCCTCCCTCCCCTGTTCGCCGACTGGTTCGCGTCTCGCGGCTGGAGCCCTCGCAGGCATCAGCTGGAGATGATCGCGGCGGCGCAGGCCGGGTCGCACGCCCTGCTGGTCGCCCCGACCGGGGGCGGCAAGACGCTCGCCGGCTTCCTGCCCAGTCTGATCGATCTGGCCGAGCGCGGCCCCCGCCCCGAGTTCGGACCGGGCAGCGGGATCCATACGATCTATGTCTCGCCGCTGAAGGCCCTGACCACCGACGTCGAGCGCAACCTGATGACGCCGATCCGCGAGATCGGGCTGAACATCCATGTCGAGAGCCGCACCGGCGACACCAAACAGTCCAAGAAGCAGCGCCAGCGCGACAACCCGCCGGACATCCTGCTGACCACGCCCGAGCAACTGGCGCTGTTCTGCGCCTGGGGCGGGGCGCGGGCCTATTTCGCCGAGCTGAAATGCATCGTTCTGGATGAGGTCCACGCCATCTGGTCGGGCAAGCGCGGCGACCTGCTGAACCTCGGCCTGGCCCGACTGCAGAGCTTTTCGCCGGGACTGCGCCGCGTGGCCCTGTCGGCGACGATCGATGATCCCCACCTGATCGCGGAGTGGCTGGCACCCAACCTCCCCCCCCTGGGGGGAGACAGCGCGCGCCAGCGCGCAGAGGGGGGCCTGTCCGCCCTGACGGGCCCCCCTCTGGCGACTGCGTCGCCTGTCTCCGCCCAGGGGGCGGAGATTGTCATCGTCAAGGGCGACCCCGGCGCCGTCCCCATCATCGACGTGCTGGTGTCCGAGGGCCGCGTGCCGTGGGCGGGGCACACCGGCCAGCATGCCATCCCCGAGGTCTATGCCGCGATCCAGAAGGCTCAGCTGGCGCTCGTCTTCGTCAACACCCGCTGGCAGTCGGAATTCGTGTTCCAGCAGCTGTGGGCCGTCAACGACGACAACCTGCCGATCGGCCTGCACCACGGCTCCCTGGCCGCCGAGCAGCGTCGCAAGGTCGAGGCGGCGATGGCGCGGGGCGAGCTGCGCGCCGTGGTCTGCACCTCGACGCTGGATCTGGGCATCGACTGGGGCGACGTCGACCTGGTGATCCAGATGGCGGCCCCCAAAGGATCCAGCCGCCTGGTGCAGCGCATCGGCCGGGCCAACCACCGGCTGGACGAGCCGTCGCGCGCCCTGATGGTCCCGGCCAGCCGGTTCGAGCTGCTGGAATGCCAGGCGGCGCGCGAGGCCGTGGCCGAAAACGCCTTCGACTGGGAGCCGCATCACATCGGCACGCTGGACACCCTGGCCCAGCATGTGATGGGCGTCGCCTGTTCGGAACCGTTCGACCTGGACGTCCTGCACGCCGAGGTGACGTCGTGCTCGCCCTATCGCGGCCTGAGCTATGAGGCGTTCGAGGAGGTGGTCGATCTCGTCGCCACAGGCGGATACGCGCTGCGCACCTATGACCGGTTCGCGCGGATCGTGCGGACGCCGGAGGGGACGTGGACGGTGCGAAATCAGCTGGTCGCCCAGCGCCACCGAATGAACGTCGGGGCCATCGTGACGGCGGGCACGCTGAACCTGAAGATCGCCTCGCGGCGCGGGGGGGCCTCCAAACAGCTGATCGGGGGGCGCAAGGTCGGCGAGGCCGAGGAGTGGTATTTCGAACAGCTGGCCCCGGGCGACACCTTCGTCTTCGCGGGCCAGGTCTGGGCTTTCCAGGGCATCGTCGGCATGGATGCGCTCGTGACCCACGCGACCGACAAGGACCCCAAGATCCCCTCCTGGGGCGGGTCGCAATTCCCTCTGGGGACCTCGCTCGCCGCCCGGGTTCGGGCCATGGTGCAGGACCGCGACCACTGGCGGGTCCTGCCGGTCGACGTCCAGGAATGGCTGGAGCTGCAGGCCGAGCGGTCGATGATCCCCGACGCCGACAGCCTGCTGGTCGAGACCTTTCCGCGCGGCACCCGCCATTTCATGGTGGGCTATCCGTTCGAGGGACGGCTGGCGCATTCGACGCTGTGCATGCTGCTGACCCGGCGACTGGATCGACTGGGGGTCGGGCCGCTGGGGTTCGTGGTCACCGACTATGCCTTCGCCATCTGGTCGATCCGGCCGATGGACGGGCTGGACTGGGACGCCCTGTTCCAGCCCGACATGCTGGGCGACGACCTGGAGGCCTGGCTGGAGGAGAGTTTCATGATGAAGCGCACCTTCCGCAATTGCGCCCTCGTTTCCGGCTTGATCGAGCGACGCCAGCCGGGGGCCGAGAAGACGGGCCGCCAGGTGACCTTTTCCACGGACCTGATCTACGACGTGCTCCGCCGCCACCAGCCCGATCACCTTCTGCTGCGCACCGCGCGGTCCGACGCCGCCTCCGGCCTGCTGGACGTCGCGCGCCTGGGCCAGCTGCTGAGCCGGATCGCCGGTCACATCCGCCATGCGCCGCTGGAGCGCGCCTCGCCCTTCTGCGTGCCGGTGCTGGTGATGATCGGGCGCGAGCGGGTCGGCGGCGACGCGGCCGACATGATCCTGGAGGCCTCGGCCCAGGAATTGATCGACGAGGTCATGGACGACGCGCCGCCCGAACTGCTGGGCGCGGCATGAACGCGGCGCTGAAGGCCACCCTGACCCCCGCGCGTCGACCCTGCGGGTCGCTGTCGGTGCGGGTGATGGGGGAGCTGTGCGTGCTGCGCTGTTCGGGGGCTCTGTGGCTACCCGCCCATGGCACGCTGGTGGCGGGCGATCTCCACCTAGAGAAAGGGTCGGCCTTCGCCGCCCGGGGCCAGATGCTGCCGCCCTACGACAGCCGGGCGACCCTGGCCAAGCTGGAGGCGGAGATCGCCGACCTGGCCCCGGCGCGGGTCGTGCTGCTGGGCGACAGTTTTCACGACACGAAGTCGATCGGCCGCATGGCGGCGGGCGACCGAGACGGGCTGGACCGGCTGGCCGAGGGGCGCGACTGGATCTGGCTGGAGGGCAATCACGACCGCGAGGCCCTGGTGCAGGACGATGCGGCGGCCGTGACGCGCCTGCCCGGCCGGGTGGTGGGCGAGATGGACCTGGGGACCCTGTTCCTGACCCACGAACCGATGCCGGAGGCCCGGGCCGGAGAGGTGGCCGGGCACCTGCACCCCTGCGCCCGGGTGGTGGCCCACGGGCGGATGGTGCGCCGGCCCTGTTTCGTGACCGATGGCCGCAGGCTGATTCTGCCCGCCTTCGGGGCCTTCACCGGCGGACTGAACGTGCTGGACGCGGCCGTCGCCGGACTGTTCGCCGAGCGACCGATGGCAGCGGCTCTCGGCAAGGACCGGGTCCATGCCCTTGCCTGGACCGGCCTGGTCTAGAGCGCCGCCAGGACAACGCCGAGCGACGCCACGGCCCCGACCGTGGCGGTCACGCGCAGAGCCCGGTACCAGCCCGGGGCGGACGGCCAGTCCCAGGCCAGCATCGCCACCAGCCCCGCCATCAGCACGATCAGCTGCAGCGCCTGGGGCACGCCCGGCACGAAGGTCAGCCAGGCGGCCACGGCGGGCAGGTTGCTGAGGATCAGCGGCGCGACCTTCGGCGCGGGCTCGGCCAGGGCCCGGCCCCAGCGCGCGCCGCCGAGGAAGGACAGGATGATCGCCCCATAGGCGGCCAGCGGCAGGACCCAGAGGTCACCGCTCTGGGGCGACAGGACGAACAGGGCGGCGCAGCCGACGAAGGGGATGAGTCCGGCCAGGGTCAGTCCCCAGGCCACGGTCCGAACGGGCGACATCAGCTTCTCCGGAACAGGCGGCTGGCCCCATAGCCCATCCCGGCGGCCAGCAGGACGCAGAGGATGCCATAGGTCCAAGGCCGACGGTGAGCGAACTCATAGACCCCGCGTTCGAACCCGACCTTCTCGACGGTCAGCGTCAGGTTGGAGACCCCGGCCGGCGCCCCGTCCTGGAACAGCCAGACCTGGGCGTTGTAGCGGCCCGTGGGCGCGGAGGCGGGCAGCTCGACCTCGGCCCGGAACAGGCCCCGGTCGACGAAGGTGACGCCCTCCGGATCGGTGTCGTAGAGGGCGGCGTCCTCGCGCAGGCGGATCACCGCGCGGCGCCAGTCGAGATAGTCCTCGCCCAGCCGCGACACGACCACGTCGCGGACCCCGTAGCGGGTGACGGTGCGGCTCTCTTCCGGGGCGTCGATGCGCAGGTGATCGACGCCGACGCCCAGGCGGCGCAGCTGGCCGAAGCCGGCGATGTCGGACAGGGGACGGGTCGAGGCCGTCATGTAGAAGCCGGGGGCTCCTTCGAACAGCACCGGCCGGCTGTTCAGCCAGACCCCGGCGTTGCGCGTCTTCTTGACCAGACGGACGGGGGCGTCGGGGCCGCGCACCACGACGACGACGTCGGTGGCGTCGTCGGTCGGGTTGAACACCGCGCCGTACAGCACCAGCGTCGCGCCGCGAAAGCTGGAATCGACCTGAACCCGGGCATTCGTCAGGGCCGCGGCCACCCGCAGCTCCGTCGCCGTCGCCTCGGAGCGTTCCGGCGGCGGAGCCTCGACGGCCGGAGGTGGGGGCGGCAGGGCCTGCATCAGCCGTCCGCCAGGCCGGGGGCCAGCAGGAAGATGTCGTCCGGCCGCACGAACAGACTGAGCCCCATCTGGATGCCGACGAACAGGATCAGCAGGCCCAGCAGGGCCCGCAGGATGTCCGCCCGGAACCGGCCGGCATAGCGCGCGCCGAACTGGGCCCCGATGACGCCGCCGGACAGCAACAGGGTCGACAGCACCACGTCGACGGTCTGGTTGCGCCCGGCCTGGAGGATGGTCGTCACGGCGGTGGTGATGATGATCTGGAACAGGCTGGTCCCGACCACGACCCCGGCCTTCATGCGCAGCGCATACAGCATGGCGGGCACCAGGATGAAGCCGCCGCCGACCCCCATGATGGCCGACAGGATGCCCACCAGCACCCCCAGGCCGAACGGCGGAAGGGCGCTGATGTAGAGACCGGACTTCGGAAACCGCACCTTCCACGGCAGGCCGTACAGCCACAGCGGCCGACGGCGTTCCTTGTGCGGCGCGATCTCGCCGCGATGGCGGCGCAGGATCTCGCTGAGGCTTTCGTACAGCATCAGCAGGCCGATGCCGCCCAGCAGCAGCAGGTAGGACAGGGATACGACCAGATCCGCCTGGCCCAGCAGGCGCAGGTAGCGGAACACCTCGACGCCGAAGACGGCCCCGACCACGCCCCCCAGGGCCATGATCCCGCCCATGCGGTAGTCGACGCCCCCCTGGCCCGAATAGCGGATGACACCGGAGGTGGATGAGGCGACCACATGGCCGGCCTGACTGGCGACCGCCACCACCGGGGGAATGCCCATGAACACCAGCACGGGGGCCATCAGGAAACCGCCGCCGATGCCGAACAGACCGGACACGAATCCGACCATCGCGCCCAGCAGGACCAGGAGCGGCCAGTTCACCGAAACCTCGGCGATCGGCAGATAGATCTCCAAAGGGCAGGCCTTCGGCTGGGATTACATCAAGCGCCGGAAGGCGAGTGGGCGTGTCTTAACCGGATGCCCCCGAAGGAGCCACCCCGTACGGCGCTCAGGCGAGCGGTTCCAGGGCGAAGGCCTCGGCCTGGGCGCGCGCGGCCTGGCGCTGGGCGGCCGGGATGGTCGGGGCCAGGCGATCGACGGCGGTCTGGGCCTGGGGATCGCCGGCGCGTGCGGCGATCAGGTACCAGCGGTAGGCCTGGACCGGATTGGGCGCGATGCCCTCGTCGCCGTTCTCGTACAGGCGGGCCACGTTGTACTGGCTGTCGACCAGACCGCGATCCGCCGCCTTCTTGAGCCAGCTCAGGGCCTCGCCCCGGTTGCGCGATCCGCCGACACCGTCGAACAGGTACATGCCGTAGGCGTGCATTCCACCGGCGTCGCCGCCCTCGGCGGCGCGTCGGGCCCACTGACGGCTTTCAGCGAGATCGACGGTCAGCCCAGTCGTGCCGGTCTGGTAGAGGCCGGCCAGCTTGAGCTGCGCCTGGGCCTCGCCCAGATTGGCGGCCCGGGTCAGGGTTTCGATCCCGGCGGGGTCGTTGCGATCCAGCTGTTCGATCGCCTGGGCGTACAGCGTCTGGGCCTCGGTCGCGTCCACCGGCGCGGCGTCGATCGTGGTCGCGTCACCGGACGTCAGGGCGACGGCGGCCAGGGGGTTGGCCTGGGCGGGGGACCCCGACAGGCCGCTGAGGCGGCCGATATCCTCGAAATCGTAACCGGTGGCGCGGCCGGCCGCCCACAGCCCACCGACCACGGCCATGCCGGTCACGGAGGCGATGAAGGCCTTCTTGACCGTGCCGTCGCCGCGCTGGGCCTGCTTGTCCAGCCGCTCCTGCAGTTTGGACTTGCCGCCCCGCTTCAGTCCAAGGCCGAAGCCGGTCCGCGCGGGCGTCTCGGCCACCGCGGGGGCGTTCATCGCCGCGCGGGCCGCCTCGATGGTGTCGCGCGTCGCGGCCGAGCGCCCGGCCGCCGCGCCGGCGGCTATGGTGGCGCGCATCCGGCGGGCGTCCACGAACTCGGTCTCGGCCGAGTACGTCTCGATGCCGTCGTCATAGACGTGCGCAGGGGCTTCGGCCGCGGCGGGCACGGCGCTGCCGAAGACCGGATGCTGAGGCTCGACCTCGGCGATGGCCTCCAGCGCATCGGACACATCCGCGCCGCCGAACCCGCCGAACGGGCCGGAGGTCAGGGGCGCAGGCCGGTCCGCCTCAGGATCCGCAGGCGGATGGGGGTCGGAGGGGTCAGAACCATGCGGGACGCTGTCGGCCGCGACCACCGGCTTTACCCGGGCGGGCGCCTCGGGGAAGGGCTCCAGATCGGCCGACAGGGGATCGGTCGACCAGCCGTCGCCCGGGGCGTCGGACGCCGCATCGAACCGGTCGTCCGGGAAGGTGGCGGCGCGCCAGTCGGGCTGGACGAACTCGGCCGGCGAGGGCGGCGCGACGGGGTCCGGCAACGGGGCCCGGGCGGCCGGCTGGGCGATGCGCTGCTCCAGGCTCTCGCGGGCCTCGGCCAGCAGGCGCGCGGTGCGCTCTTCCGACAGCCGCATCCGTTCGGCCAGTTCGCCCGAGGCGCGGTCGTAACGTTGCTCGATCCGGTCGGAGCCCTCGACCATGCGGCGGCCGATGTCGTCCAGGGCCTGGGCCGACTTGCGTTCCGACTGGGCGATGCGGTCGGCCAGCCGGTCGGAGATGCGCGTGATCTCGACGCCCAGCTTTTCCAGGGCGATCGCGTTCTGATCCTCGGCGCGGGTCAGCCGCTGGTCGATCGCCTGGCCATAGCGGCCCATGTCGTGTTCGATCTTGGCCGACAGGGTCTGGGTCAGCGACTGTTCCAGCGTGTCGAGGCGCGCGTCCTTGGCCGTCTCGACCCGCTCGACGCGGCTGTCCAGGTTCTGGGCGATGCGCAGCACTTCGCGGCCCATGGCCTCGATACCCTGGGCGGAGCGACGCTCCGCGGCGCGGGCCTGTTCGCCGAGCGACTGGACGGTCGCCTCGATCCGGCTCATCCGGCCTTCGCTCTCGGCCGTATCCAGCCGGCGCATCATCTCGGTGCGATTGGTCTCGACCTGGCGCGACAGGGTCTCGGCCAGCTTCTCGAAGCGGGCGGCCTCGCGCAGCCCCTCGGGCTCGACCCGGCTCTCGGCCGCGCGCAGGCGCTGGTCCAGGCCGGCGAACGACCGTTCCAGATTGCGCAGGGCGTCGGTCGTCTGGGTCTGGGCGGCGTCCAGCCGCTGGCCGACCCTGGCCAGGAGGTCGGTGCCGACCCCGGGACCGGCCGCCTTCTCCACCGCCTCGATGCGCTGGAGCAGGCTCTGCCCGCCGGCGCGCTGGCGCTCCTCGATGTCGTACAGGCGGCTGGTCAGGGCGGCGACGGCCGTGTCGGTCCGCTGCGGAGCCTCGGACGTCTCGACCCCGTCCAGGCGCTGCCGGACCTCGGTCAGGCCGATGCGCTGACGCTCCTCGATGTCATAGAGCCGCCCGGCCAGGGTGCCCAACGCCTGTTCGACCTTGGTCAGGGTCTCGGCGGACTTGGGGCCGACCTCGCGCTCGAAATTGCGCAGGCGCCGATGGCCCTCCTTCAGCTCTTCCGAGATGTCGTCGATCCGCCGGCCGGCCTGAACGGCCTGTTGGTCCTGGGCCTCCATCCGGCGCACCAGACCGGACACGGCCTGGTCCACGCCCTGGATGGCGATGGTCGAACGGCGCTCGGCGGCCTCCAGCCGCGCCGCGATGGCGTCGACCGAGGCGGCGACCCGGTGCAGGGTGTCGTCCGACCCGCCCCGATACGCCCGGTCTTCCGCGTCGTAGGCGTCGTCCAGACGGCGAGACCGGCCGCGGCGCTCGAAGATGTCGGCGGCATGGGGGCGACGCGGCATGGGCTGGACGACGTCGTCGTCCTCGCTGTCGTCCATGATCATGGTGTTCAGCCACTCGCCCAGCGTCATGCCGGACCGACGGGCCAGATCCTTGGCCACCTCACGCGCCTTCGGGTCGATGCCCTTCACGCTCCACGGTGCCGCCGCTGCGCTCACTGATTCGGCTCCTGCCCCATTGGGTCACGCTAATCGCCCATATCCGGGGTGTAAACGCGTGGTTAACCCCAACATCTAGGCGAGAGTCCATTCTCCTGTGGACAGGCTGCGCCAGAGCCCTTTCCCTCGCCCGAACACGGTTAACGCCCCGTAAAGATTAACGTCTGCGCAAGGGTTTCGCTTGCCGCCCACGGAGGGTTCGGCCAGAGGACGCGGCGTGTCCCTGACCCTGACCCTCTGGCTGCTGGCCGGCACCCTGATCCTCGTCGGATTCGCCGGCTGGCGAGGCGCGCGACCCAGCGACTTCCTTCGACCGCGCATGGTCCCCTGGCGGTTCATCATGCTGCTGGCCGGGGCGCTCGCCTTCCTGCTGCTGGTGCACCTGGGAGCCCTGGCCGGCTTCACCCGGTCCGTCTGACGCACCGCGGCCACGGAACGCCGAGGCAGCTGAGCGGTTAAAGCGGCCTACCGACAGCGAGGATCCGACCATGTCCGACGACCACCTGACCGCCGACGCCGCCGAACAGGAGTTCTGGAAACACCTGAAGAGCTCGAACACCGGCATGCTCGGCATCGACCAGCCCGGCTATCACGCCCAGCCGATGACGGCCTATCGCGAGGAAGAGACCGGGACGATCTGGTTCTTCACCCGCGACGATTCCGATCTGGCCAAGGACATCGCCGAGGGCGGCCAGAGCGGCATGTTCACCTACGGCTCCAAGGACCAGGAGGTCTGGGCCTGTTTCCACGGAGCCCTGTCGCTGCAGCGCGACCAGGCGGTCATCGACAAGCACTGGAACCCCATCGTCGCCGCCTGGTACCCCGACGGCAAGGAAGACCCGCATCTGACGCTGATCAAGTTCGACGGCGACGACGGCCGCGTCTGGGTGTCCAAGAAGGGAGCCGCGGGCTTCTTCTTCGAGATCGCCAAGGCCAATCTGACCAAGACCATGCCGAAGGTCGGCGGCGTCGCCGACGTGGATCTGGGGTAGGCGCGATGGAAGCCATCAAGGCGCAGCTGCGCTCGTTCGGCCTGCTGGACTGGGGCATCGTCATCGGCGCCGCCGTCCTGTTCGCCATCATCTTTGATGGCGTGCTGGGCGTGCTGATCGGCTTGGTCGTCGGCTATCTCGTGGTCACCGCCGGGCGCAACGGCGCGCTGGGCGGCTGGCTGCAGACGAAGCTGCAGCGCGACGAACGGCGCTCCGACGTCCCCCCGGCTCCGACGGCACCGCCCCCGCCGCCGGAGCTCTGAGCGTCAGTCGCCGGCGAAGCACCAAGCCAGCACCGCCTTCTGGGCATGGATGCGGTTTTCCGCCTCGTCCCAGACCCGCGAGTGAGGTCCGTCGATCACCGCATCGGTGACCTCCTCGCCCCGGTGCGCCGGCAGGCAGTGCAGGAAGACCGCCTCCGGATCGGCCAGGTCCATCAGGGCCTGGTCGACGGCATAGGACTCGAACGCCGCCAGACGATCCTCGTAATCGCCGTCGCCCATCGACACCCAGGTGTCGGTCACCACCACGTCGGCCCCGGCCACGGCCTCGCGCGGGTCGCTGGTCAGGGTCACGGCAGAGCCGCCCTTGGCCAGGTCGCGCAGGTCGGGGTGATACTCCGCCGGACAGGCTACGTTCAGGTGGAAGCCCAGCAGCGGCGCCGCATGAATGAAGCTGTGGCAGACGTTGTTGCCGTCCCCGACCCATGCGATCGTCTGACCCGCGATCGGACCCCGCGCCTCCTCGATGGTGATGATGTCGGCCAGGATCTGGCACGGGTGGCTGCGGTGGGTCAGGCCGTTGATGACCGGGACCGTGGCGACGCGAGCGAACCGCTCGACGTCCTCGTGGTCATTGGCGCGGATCATCACCGCGTCGACCATGCGCGACAGCACCCGGGCGGTGTCCTCGACCGGCTCGCCCCGGCCCAGCTGCATGTCGCCGGCATTGGCGATGATCGAGGCCCCGCCCAGTTGCCGGATGGCGGCGTCGAAGCTGAACCGGGTCCGGGTCGAGTTCTTCTCGAAGATCATGGCCAGGACCCGATCCTTGAGCGGCGCGTCGGCGTCGACCCGCCCCATCGGCCAGCCCTTGCGCGCCGCCTTGCGGGCATGGGCATCGTCGAGGATGGCGCGAAGCTCGGAGGCGTCGAGCCGGTGGATGTCGAGGAAGTGGCGGGTCATGGGCACACAGTCGAAGGCTGAAACAGGTTCATCACAAAGAGCACGAAGGATTCACAAAGGACACGAAGGAACGACAGCGGGGTCAGCGATTGGAGCGCAATCACAGAACGATGCGCCGCAGGCCATCCTTCAATCGGCTGACATTGAAGTTTAGCAGGTAGCCGAGCCTCAGATTTGAGAACTTCAGATAGGTCAGAACTTGAGCCACATGGATCGACGCCAGGGCGTCAATCGCCTTGATCTCCACAATGACCGAGCGATCGACCAGTAAATCGAGCCGGAACCCGACATCGAGGCGGGCTTCGCGATAGCGAAGAGGGATCGCCACCTGGCGGTCCACAGCCAGCCCGACTGCCCGCAGTTCCTCGAACAAACAGGCCTCGTAGACTGACTCAAGCAGCCCCGGTCCGAGCGCGCTGTGGACGGTAAAGGCCGCATCCGTAGCGGCTTTGCCGATACGGTTCACCTCTGCGGAGATCGCTCCGGGTTCTTCGTGCCCTTCGTGCATCCCTTTGTGCTCTTTGTGATGAACCGAACCCCCGACCTACGCCGCCGCCTTCATCTTGCCCCGGGCGCCCTCGCAGGTGCGCTCCAGCTTCTCGATCGCCTCGCGCGCCTCTTCCAGGGTGAGGTTCAGCGGCGGCAGCAGGCGCACGCAGTTGTCGCCGCCCCCGGCGATCAGCAGGTGCTGCTCGTCGCGCGCCCAGCCCATGAACTCGCGATTGTTGGGGACCAGTTTCAGCCCGATCAGCAGGCCCTTGCCGCGCACGTCCTCGATCACGTCGGGGAAGCGCTCCTTCAGCCCGTGCAGCTGCTGTTTCAGATAGCCGGCGATCTCGTTGACGTTGCCGAGGATCTCGTCGGAGTTGATGGCGTTGAACGCCGCCAGACCGACGGCCATGGCCAAGGGATTGCCGCCGAACGTCGAGCCGTGGGCCCCGACGGTCATGCCCTTGGCCGCCTCGGTCGTCGCCAGACAGGCCCCGATGGGGAAGCCGCCGCCCAGGGCCTTGGCCACCGCCATGATGTCGGGGGCCATGCCGGCCCACTCATGCGCCCACAGCTTGCCCGACCGGCCCATGCCGCACTGGACCTCGTCGAAGATGATCAGCACGCCGTGCTGGTCGCACAGCTCGCGCAGGCCGCGCAGGCAGACGTCGGGCATCGCGCGGCAGCCGCCCTCGCCCTGCACCGGCTCGACGATGATGGCGGCGGTGTTGGGCTCGGCGATCGCGGCCTTCAGCGCCTCGTGGTCGCCCCACTTCAGCTGGTGGAAACCCTGCATCTTGGGCCCGAAGCCCTCGGTGTAGCTGGGGTTGGCCGCCGCGTTGATCGCGCCGTAGGTGCGGCCGTGGAAGGCCCCGTCGAAGCCGTAGATGTCGATCCGCTCCGGCTGGCCGTTGGCGGCGTGGTATTTCCGCGCCGTCTTCAGGGCGCACTCGACCGCCTCGGTGCCCGAGTTGGTGAAGAAGACCACGTCGGCGAAGCTGGACTCCGTCAGGGCGTCGGCCAGGGCTTCCTGACCGGGGATCTTGAAGATGTTGGACACGTGCCACAGCTTGTCGGCCTGTTCCTTGACCGCCTCGACCAGCACGGGGTGGGCGTGACCCAGGCCGTTGGTGGAGATGCCCTGGACGCAGTCCAGATATTCGGTCCCGTCCGTCGCCCACAGACGCGCGCCTCGCCCGCGTTCCACTTCCAGCGGCGCGCGATTGTAGACACCCATCAAATGACCGGACACGGACGTACCTCCAAAAGAAACGAAGCCCCGGCGCGGGTGCGACGGGACTTTTCAGGAGCGGCGGTTGTCGGACGGAGGCGGGGGTGAGTCAACACCGGGTGAGGCAGTAGGCAGTAGGCAATAGGCAGTAGGTCCTTTCCGGACAGCATCGTGCTCGACGCGGCGGGAGGCTGCAGAGGCAGCGCCCCTACTGCCTATTGCCTACTGCCTACTGCCTGGCTCAGCTCTTCAGCCGCCAGCCCGACTTGAACACCAGCCAGCAGGCGACGGCCATGACGATCGTCAGGATCGCGCTCATCACCACGCCGATCAGAAGGCTGCCCTCGGCGTGGCCGATGAAGCCGTAGCGGAAGCCGTCGATCAGATAGAAGAAGGGGTTCCAGTGGCTGATGCTGGCGAAGGGCTCGGGCAGGTTCTCGACCAGATAGAAGGTCCCGGACAGGAAGGTCATGGGCATGACGACGAAATTCTGCACCGCCGACAGGTGGTCGAACTTCTCGGACCACAGCCCGGCCAGCACCCCGACCATCCCCATCAGCAGCGAGGCGATGACGGCGAAATAGACGATGGCCAGCAGGTTGTGCACCCCCAGCCGCGCGAACGGCAGGACGCAGATCCCGGTGACCAGTCCGACCGCCAGACCCCGCGTCGAGGCCCCCAGCGAAAAGCCGATGGTCAGCTCCAGCGGGCTGAGCGGCGGCGTCAGGAAATCAGTCGAGGTCCCCATGATCTTGGCCTGGATCAGGCTGGAGGAGGCATTGGCGAAGGCGTTGTTCAGGATCGCCATCATGATCAGGCCGGGGGCCACGAACTCGGCGAAGGGGGTGCCGTGCAGCGGCGGCCGCGCGCCCTGCAGCGCCACCACGAACACCAGCATGTAGAGCAGGGTCGTCACCACCGGGGCGGCGACCGTCTGGGCCCCCACCTTCCAGAAGCGGCGCACCTCGCGCAGATAGAGGGTCTGCACCCCGATCCAGTTGATCCCCGCATAGTGGCGCGGCGTCGGCATGCCGCTGGGGCGGGTGGAGGCGAGATCGGTCATGGGCGCTCAGATGCGCGGACGGGGGATGAAGCGCAAGAGCGGTGCCTCGCCCTTCCCCCATTCTTCATGGGGGAAAGCCGTCCGTCTTCGAGCGCAGCGAGAACAGGACGGATGGGGGAATCTGATCTTCCGTCTGCCGATGCAAGCAAGACTTCCCCCATCGGTCCTGGCTGGCTGCGCCAGCGACGGACCGCTTTCCCCCGCCAAGCGCTGGGGAAGGATGTCAGATATGGATTGCGTGCCCGAGCGCCCGCAAGCTCGCCTCGTGGAAGGCCTCGCCAAGCGTCGGGTGGACGTGGATGACGCCGGCGACATCCTCCAGCACCGCCCCCATCTCCAGCATCTGGGCGAAGCTGTTGCTGAGTTCGGCGACATGCTGGCCGACGGCCTGGACGCCCAGCAGCCGGTGATCGGCCTTGGACGCCAGCACCCGCACGAAGCCCCCGTCCTCGCCCGCCTCGATGGCCAGGGCCCGGCCGATGGCGGCCAGGGGGAAGACGGCGGTGATCACGTCGTCCCGACCCGCGACGTCGAGGGGCCCCAGGCCGGCCGAGACGATCTCCGGCTCGGTGAAACAGACGGCGGCGATCGTCACCGGGTCGAACCGGCGGTCATGCCCGGCGATGATCTCGGCCACGACCTCGCCCTGGGCCGAGCCCTTGTGCGCCAGCATGGGTTCGCCGGTCAGGTCGCCGACCGCCCAGACGTTGCGCATCGAGGTGGCGCAGCGGTCGTCGATCTTGACGAACGGCCCGGCCATGGCCACGCCCATGTTCTCCAGACCCCAGCCCTGCGTCCGCGGCCGACGCCCGACGGTGACCAGCACCTTGTCCGCGTCCAGCTGGACCGGCTCGCCGTCCTTCGTGGTGATCGACAGCTTCCCGTCCCCGAAGCCCCCGGCCCGGGCCCCCAGGTGCAGCTCCACCCCGTGGTCGGTCAGCCATTTCGCCACCGGATCGGTCAGGGCCTTGTCGTACAGCGGCAGGATGCGGTCGGCCATCTCGACGATGGCGACCCGGGCCCCCAGCTTCCTGAAGGCGATGCCCAGCTCCAGCCCGATATAGCCGCCCCCGACCACGACCAGCCGCCCCGGCACGGCGTCCAGCGACAGGGCCTCGGTCGAGGACATCACGTCACCGCCGAACGGCAGGAAGGGCAGTTCGACCGGCTCGGACCCCGTCGCCAGGATCACGTGCTCGGCGGTGATCGTGATCGGCCCGTCCTCGGTCTCGACGCGGCAGGTCTTGGCGTCCTGGAAAGTCGCCCAGCCCTTGATGACCCTGACCTTCGACTTCTTCAGCAGGGCCGCGACCCCGGCGTTCAGCTTGCGGACGATCCCGTCCTTCCAGGCCACGGTCTGGCTCAGGTCGATGGCGGGCGACGATGCGGTGATCCCCAGCGTCCCGTCCCCGGCGGCCTTGGCCACCGTCTCGAACTTGCCCGCCGCATGGATGATGGCCTTGGACGGGATGCAGCCGACGTTGAGGCAGGTCCCGCCGAGGCCGTCGCCGCCGTCCACCAGCACGGTGTCGAGGCCCAGCTGGCCGCAGCGGATGCCCGCGACATAGCCGCCGGTGCCGGCGCCGATGATCAGGACTTTGGTCTTCAGGGTCTGGGTCAAAGGCGCTTCACTCTACAGAACATAGGGGGCTCGGACTCCCGGATCGTCGGCCGGGAAATCCTTGGTGTTTCGGGTGACCAGAAGGCGGGCCGTTGCCTGAGCGGACGCCAGGATGATGGCGTCCGGAAGCTTCAGGCGGCGCGACTGGCGGATGGACACCGCCTGCTCGGCGATCCGGTCGTCAAGGCCCACGATGGCATAACCGTCGAGATAGGTCCGGGTCGGCTCGGCCATGTCGGCTTCGGCCCCCGCCATGACCTCGATCCAGGTGATGATGCTGATTGCGCGATCCTGGTATCGCTCGATCTCGGCATCGGCCTGCGGCGCTCCGTTCAGATGGTCGATCAGAATATTGGTGTCGAACAGAGCCTTCACCATTCGCTGCGCAGCCGCTCCTGATATGCGAGGCCGTCTTCACCATCCTTGCCCCAAAGGCCGAACCCATCCTTGACGGCCTGGCGCTGGTGGCGCGCGACGTAATCATCGATCGCGGCGCGGATCACCGCGGCGCGTGGGCGCTTTTCGCGTTTGGCCAGGGCGTCCAGCGCCGCGACCTGCTCCTCATTGGCATCAACCAGGATCCGCATCTCAGCCTCCTTGATATACGGGCAGCATATCACATGGCCCCTCGTGCCGGCGAGCGCCAGTTACCCCATCCACAACGTCGCCGGATGCTCCAGCAGGCCCTTGATCCGCTGGACGAAGACCGCCGCGTCGTGGCCGTCGACGATGCGGTGATCGAAGCTGGACGACAGGTTCATCATCTTGCGCACAACCATCTGGCCACCCCTGACCACGACCCGCTCCTCGATCTTGTTGGGGCCGACGATGGCGACCTCGGGGTGGTTGATGATCGGGGTGTGGACCACGCCCCCCAGCGTCCCCAGCGAGGTGATGGTGAGGGTCGAGCCGCTGAGCTCCTCGCGTTTCGCAGACCCGTCCTTGGCCGCGCCGCTGACCCGGGCGATCTCCAGCGCGGTGTCATAGGGGTCGCGCGCCTCGGCGTGGCGGACCACCGGCACCATCAGGCCGTTCGGCGTCTGGGCGGCGATGCCCAGGTGGACGGCGGCGTGGGTGGTCAACACCCCGGCCTCGTCGTCATAGTGGCTGTTGATCGCCGGCTGGTCGCGCAGGGCCACGACGATGGCCCGGGCGATGAAGGGCAGCAGGTTCAGCTTGGGCCTGCCGCTGGTCTTGCCCTGGGCGTTCAGATGAACCCGGAGCTCTTCCAGCGCCGTGACGTCGATCTCCTCCACATAGGTGATGTGGGGGATGCGCCGGACGCTCTCGGCCATCTTCTCCGCGATCTTGCGGCGCAGGCCGATGATGCGGGTCTCGGTCGTGCCCTCGGCCTTGGCATAGGTCGAGGCGGCCGACGTTCCAGACTCGGACAGCCCGCGCGCGCCATGGGCGACGAAGGCGTCCAGGTCGGCGTGCTCGATGCGACCGGCGGGCCCGGACCCGGGGACGAACTGGAGCTCCAGACCGAGGTCCCGGGCGCGCTGGCGTACCGCGGGGCTGGCCAGGGCGCGGACGCCGGGGGTCTGGGCTTGGCGAGTGACGGACTTGCCCCCCTCTGGCTGCTGCGCAGCCTGTCTCCACCCTGGGGGGGGAGATTGAGTGGTGACCGCCTCGCTTAATCCTCCCCCGTTGGGGGAGGTGGCGCGGCGCTCTTGCGCCGTGACGGAGGGGGCCGGGGCGGACTCGGTCCTGGCGGGAGAGGCAGCAACATTCCCCGCCCCCTCGACGTCGAAGCTGACCAGAGGCCCGCCGACCGGCACCTGCTGACCGGCCGCGCCGTGCAGGGCCGCGACCGTGCCGGCGACCGGCGAGGTCAGTTCCACGGTCGCCTTGTCGGTCATGACCTCGGCCAGCAGCTGGTCCTCGGCCACCGTGTCGCCGACCGCGACGTGCCAGGCGACCAGCTCGGCCTCGGCCGTGCCCTCGCCCACGTCGGGCAGTTTGAAGACGTAGTTGCCGGCCGAGAACGGTGTCGCCCCCTCCGTCACGTCGCTATCGCTCCGCGCCTGAGGACGGCTCGTATACGAGCCGCCCGCAGCCCCATCCTTCGGACGGGGAGGAGAGGCGTCTGCGTTCTCCTCCCCGTCGCGGAGCGATGGGGTATCGGAGGATCGTATACGATCCTCACGATGGGCATCGCCCACTTGGGCGATGACGGAGGGGGCGACTCCGGCGTCCGAGGCGGCGTTCCCCGCCCCCTCGACCTCGAACTCGACCAGGGCCGAGCCCACCGGCGACATCACGCCGGGCTCGCCGTGCAGGGCGGTGACCACGCCGGACACCGGCGAGGTCAGCTCGACCGTCGCCTTGTCGGTCATGATGTCGGCCAGGATCTGATCTTCCTCGACACGGTCCCCGACCGCGACGTGCCAGCCGACCAGCTCGGCCTCGGCCGTGCCCTCGCCCACGTCAGGCAGTTTGAAGACATAGCGTCCCATCAGCGGGCTCCCCCGGTCATGACGGCTTTCAGCGCGGCGGCGACCCGTTCCGGCCCCGGGAAATATTCCCACTCGAAGGCGTGCGGATAGGGCGTGTCCCAACCCGCCACGCGGCCGATCGGGGCCTCCAGGTGATAGAAGCAGCGTTCCTGCACCAGGGCCGACAGCTCCGCGCCATAGCCGGACGTCTTGGGGGCCTCGTGCACGATGACGCAGCGGCCGGTCTTCTTGACGCTGGCCTCGATGGTGGCGATGTCCAGCGGCACCAGGGTGCGCAGGTCGATGACCTCGGCGTCCACGCCCGCGTGCTCGGCGCCGGCCAGGCTGACCCAGACCATGGTGCCGTAGCAGAGGATGGTGACGTCCGAGCCCTCGCGGACCACCGCCGCCTCGCCGATCGGCACGGTGTATTTGCCCGTCGGCACCTGGGCCGAGGGCTGCGCCTTCCACGGCGACACCGGCTTCTGGTGCCAGCCGTCGAACGGGCCGTTGTACAGGCGCTTGGGCTCCAGGAAGATGACCGGGTCACCGTCCTCGATGGATGCGGTCAGCAGGCCCTTGGCGTCATAGGGGTTGGACGGGATGACGACCTTCAGCCCGGCGATATGGGTGAACAGGCTCTCAGGCGACTGGCTGTGGGTCTGGCCGCCGAAGATGCCGCCGCCATAGGGGCTGCGCACCACGATCGGCGAGGTGAACTGACCACCCGAGCGGTAGCGCATCTTGGCCGCTTCGGAGACGATCTGGTCGTAGGCCGGATAAATGTAGTCGGCGAACTGGATCTCGACCACGGGGCGCAGGCCATAGGCCCCCATGCCGATGGCGGCGGCGACCAGGCCGCATTCGCTGATGGGCGTGTCGAAGCTGCGCGTCAGGCCGTGCTTCTGCTGCAGCTGGTCGGTGACGCGGAAGACGCCGCCGAAATAGCCCGCGTCCTCGCCGAAGCTGAGGACGTTGGGATCCTCGGCCATCTTGACGTGCAGGGCCGAGTTCAGCGCCTGGATCATGTTCATCGGCTGGACGCCGCCCTCGGCGGCGACCGAGGCGGGAGCCTCGGTCTGGTCGACCATGTCGGGGGCGATGCCGTCGTGCTGATCGGCGTCGGAATAGACCTCGCTCATACCCCCACCTCCCGGCGCTGTTCGGTCAGGCGCCAGTCCTCGGTCGCATAGACCTCCTCGAACATCGTCTTCACGCTGGGCCGCGACTGGCCCAGCGTGCCGATGGCCTCGGACTCCTTGCCGGCGGCGCGGACCTGGGCGACCGCCTCGGCCTCGGCCTCAGCCTGCTGCTCCTCGGACCATTCGCCGAGCGCGATCAGGTGCTGTTTCAGCCGCGCGATCGGATCGCCCAGCGGCCATTTCTCGTGCTCGTCGCCGGGGCGATAGCGGCTGGGGTCGTCGGAGGTCGAGTGGGGCGCGCCGCGATAGGTGAACAGCTCGATCACCGTGGCGCCCTGGTTCGACCGCGCCCGCTCTTCCGCCCACTGGGTCGCGGCCCAGACGGCCAGGAAGTCGTTGCCGTCGACGCGCAGCGCCGGCAGGCCGTAGCCGATGGCCTTGGAGGCGAAAGTGGTCTCCATCCCGCCGGCGATGCCCTGGAAGGAGCTGATGGCCCACTGGTTGTTGACGACGTTCAGGATCACCGGGGCGCGATAGACGCTGGCGAAGGTCAGGGCGTTGTGGAAATCGCCCTCGGCCGTGGCCCCGTCGCCGATCCAGGCGATGGCGATCTTGTCGTCGCCCTTGTAGGCGCTGGCCATGGCCCAGCCCACGGCCTGGGGCACCTGGGTCCCCAGATTGCCGCTGATGGTGAAGAATCCATAGTCCTTGGCCGAATACATGATCGGCAGCTGGCGGCCTTTGATCGGATCCGAGGCGTTGGAATAGATCTGGTTCATCATATCGACCAGCGGATAGCCGCGCGCGATCAGCAGCCCCTGCTGGCGATAGGTCGGGAAGCCCATGTCCTCGCGGCTCAGGATCATCCCCTGGGCCACCGCGATGGCCTCCTCGCCCGTGCATTTCATATAGAAGCTGGTCTTGCCCTGGCGGTGGGCCCGATGCATCCGGTCGTCGAAGGCGCGGGTCAGGATCATGGCCTTCAGACCCTTCTTCAGGGTCTCGGCGTCCAGCCGCGGGTTCCAGGCCCCCAGGGCATTCCCCTCGTCGTCCAGCACGCGGATCAGGCGGAAGGCCAAGTCCAGCATCTGCACCGGCCGCGCATCGATCGCCGGCCGATCCAACGCCCCTGCGGCGTCCAGTTTCAGGTGGCTGAAGTCGGGCGCGTCGCCGGGCCGACCCGAGGGTTCGGGCACACGAAGGCTGAGCGGCTGAGTGTTCCTGGTCATTCCATCCTGCCGTTCGGTTGATCCGACCGCATTGTATTCACGGGGGATAGCATGGGCTCGAAATCAAGGCTCGCCTATTTTGACCTTGCGCAAAGCCATTATGGGGTATTTTATTGCGCAATAACAATAAATGGAGGAACGCCTTGGCCGACGAACTGGATCCCATCGATGCGCGAATTCTCGACATCCTTCAGCAGGACGCCGGACTGTCGGTCGCGGACGTGGCGGAGCGGGTGGGCCTGTCGGCCTCGCCATGCTGGCGTCGGATCAAGAGACTGGAGGATAGCGGCCTGATCCGCAAGCGGGTCACGCTTTTGGACGCCGCCCTGCTGGGGCTCGACTTCGAAGTCTATGCCATCGTCAAGCTAATGCTGCCCTCGCGCGAGAACCTGGACCTGTTCGAGGCGGCCGTCGCCAACTGGCCGGAGGTCGTCCAGTGCGCCACGATCACGGGCCGCGAGGACTATGTGCTGCGCATCATCACCTCCGACATGCATGCCTTCGACCAGTTCCTGCGCGACAAGCTGCTGACGCTCGGGATCGTCTCGGACTGCGAAAGCCATATCGTCACCCGGGGTGTGAAGAACGTCACCACCCTGCCCCTGGGCATCATCACCCCGCACGTCGGGCGATGATGTCTATAAAACCAGACCAGATGTAAAAAATACTGGACATAAGGTAAGGTGAATGCGACACCCCTTTCCACAGCCCGCGAGGGTGGGGAGGTCGCCTATGTCGTTCCGCGAGAAGCATCTGTGGATCAGTATCGTCGCCACGATCGGCGTCTGGTCGGTCTATTTCCGCGCGTTGGTGGACCGCATCCTGCGCGGCGGGATGGAGGATCCGCGCTTCGCCGTGACCGTGGGATTGGGCTTCGCGGGGGCCGTGTTCGTCGTCGCCCTGATCGAGGCGGCGCTGACGGTCCTGGCCACCTTCACCACGCCCAAGGTCGATCGCGAGACCCGCGACGAGCGCGAGATGCTCGCGGCGTTCAAGGCCAGCCATGTGTCGATGTCGCTGCTGATCGTGCTGGTCATCAGCCTGGCCTCGGCCGCCTGGATCAGCGGCGTAACCCGCCAGGCCCTGTTCACCGGGCCTGCGGCCATGGTGGTGCTGGCCAATCTGCTGGTCGCCTGTGTGGTCCTGTCCGAGCTGACCCGGTTCGCCTTCACCCTGTATCTGCTCAAGCGCGGCCAGTGACCAAGCCCCCGCCGCCGATCCGCAACCGCATCCGGACCCTGCGTTTCCATGCCGGCGAGATGACCCAGGCCGACCTGGCGGCGCGCATCGGCATGACCCGCCAGACCATCGTCGCCATGGAACAGGGGAAATACTCGCCCAGCCTGGAAGCCGCCTTCCGCATTGCCGCCGTCTTCGGGGTCGAGATCACCGAGGTGTTCCAGTGGGACGGTTAAGGCTCGCGTTGACAGGCCTGCCCGCGGGGCGGAGAAAAGACGGATGAACCCGGTGATCGTCGTGAAGGCCGCGTTTGACGCCGAGGCGGGCGTCTGGATCATCGAATCCAGCGACGTCCACGGCCTGCGGATCGAGGCCCCCACCCTGGAGGCCCTGGTTGAGCGCATTCCGGTGGCCATCCAGGATCTGCTGGGAACCGACCTGTCGGATGACGCCCTGATCGACACCCCCATCGAAGTCATCGCCCACGCGGGCACCCGGGTCAGGCTGAGCCTGGCGGCGTGAGCGGCTATACCCGCGAGGTCAAGGCGATTTTGCTTCGCCATGGCTGCCGGATGATCCGGCAAGGACGCGGCGACCACGAGATCTGGGAAAGCCCCGTCAATGGCGAGCGTTTCACAGTCGACGGCGATATCCGCTCGCGCCATACCGCCAACGGAACCCTGAAGGACGCCGGACTGCCCAAGGCGTTCTGACCGATGGAAACACGACCCATGACCGACACCTATTCCACCCTGCTGATCGAGCGAAACGCCGACGGCTATGCCGTGGTCACCCTGAATCGGCCCGAGGCGCTGAATGCCCTGAACGCGGCCCTGTTCTCCGATCTGGCGGCCTTCCTCGACGCGGTCGAGCACGATGACACGGTGCGCTGCCTGATCCTGACGGGGTCGGGCGAGAAGGCCTTCGCCGCCGGGGCCGACATCAAGGAGATGGCGGACCAGACCTATGCCCAGATGTACGCGGGCAATTATTTCGCCCTGGGCCACGACCGCATCACCCGGTTCCGCAAGCCCATCATCGCGGCGGTCAACGGCTTCGCCCTGGGCGGTGGCTGCGAACTGGCCATGCTGTGCGACTTCATCGTCGCCTCGGACAAGGCCAGGTTCGGCCAGCCCGAGATCAACCTGGGCGTCGCGCCCGGTATCGGGGGGTCCCAGCGCCTGACCCGGCTGGTCGGCAAGGCCAAGGCCATGGACATGGTCCTGACCGCCCGGATGATGGACGCCGCCGAGGCCGAACGCGCCGGCCTGGCCTCGCGCGTCTTCCCCCACGAGACCCTGATGGACGAGGTCCGCCAGATCGCGGCGAAGATCGCGTCCCAGAGCCCGCTGGCCGTCATGGCCAACAAGGAGATGGTCAACGCCGCCCTGGAGACGACCCTGACCCAGGGAGTCCAGTTCGAACGCCGCCTGTTCCACTCCCTGTTCGCCTTCGAGGACCAGAAGGAGGGGATGGCGGCCTTCGTCGAGAAGCGGAAGCCGGTATTTAAAGGGAAGTAGGTGGTTGGTGGCTGGTGGCTAGTGGCTAGTGGCTGGTGCTTGGACGGCCTGATCATGATGTTCGCCGGCTCCCGTCACGGACCTGGCCACCAGCCACCAGCCACCAATCACCTCCCGGCCCCAGACTCGCGTTGACCGCACCACCCCCTTCCGCTATAGCCGCCCGCTCTTGAAGATTTCCGCGCCGTGGACGTGTGCTCCGCGGCGTTTTCCGTTCGAAGGTTTGACGATGGCCAACAATCCCGGCGCCAAGAAAGCGATCCGCAAGATCGCCGCGCGTACCGAAGTGAACAAATCGCGCCGCACGCGTGTCCGCACCTTCCTGCGCCGCTTCCAGGAAGCCGTGACGGGTGGCGACGCCGAGGCCGCCAAGGGCGCTTTCGTCGAGGCTCAATCGGAGCTGATGCGCGCCGTCACCAAGGGCGTGGTTCACAAGAATACGGGCTCGCGCAAGGTCTCCCGCCTGCACGCCCAACTGAAGAAAATGTCGGCGGCCTGAGCCACTAGGTAGCTCTACCACTGTCATCGACTTTCGGCGGTCG